>JAFLCL010000122.1 GCA_017303575.1 Deltaproteobacteria bacterium | reverse complement strand
CGACGGGTGGTCCGTGCGCACGATTCGCGCGGAGAGCGAGGCCGCGCTGTTCTTCCTCGACGATGGTGACGGGGAATGCGTGCTCGAGGTGCGGCCCGACAGTCCGGGGGCGGCGCGAGGCCCCTTCGACTCTGGAACGGCAGCGATCGTCTACAGGCATGGCAGACGTGCGTCGTCCGATTGCGTACGAGCTGGCGCGGCACTCACGAGTGCGCTGCGAGCAGAAGACGGGGGCGATCTCGGCCGGGCCGTGGTGGAGTGGCTGCCACGGCGCGACGACTGATGAGGCGAGGCCAACCTACCGTCCGTGGGTCACTCGGCGCGGGTCGTGTTCGTCGGTCGTCGAGAAATTCGAGCGCGCGAGGGTGTTCTCGCGTCGGGCACCCAGCTCGTCCGGACGACCATCGGGCTCTCCTCGGGCGGCGGTGGGCGCGTTGACTCAGGGCCGAGCCCTGGGCTTCGAGCTCGCTGCGCCGCGGTTGGAGCCTCGGGTCTTGCGGGCGTGCGGCGCTCCCTTCGCCGACGAGCACCGGGCGTACGTCGTCGGGGCACGGGCTCGCAAGAGAAGGCGTCGGGCTCCGCGCGACGAGGCTGGGGCTCGTCGCGCGAGGCTTCGGGCTCGGGAGAGGGAGCATCCGCCGCGGCGTCGGGAGGTCGCAGGGTTTCGCGTCGGGTCCACGACGAAGCCCGTCGGCCTGCTCGCGTTCGCCCGGGGCCTTCATGCATTCCCCCGCGGCCCGCCGAGATTCTTCGGCGGCCTCCCAGGATATCGAGGAGGCCGGTCGGGATGTCGCCGAGGCTCGTCGAGCCGAGCCCGACAGTCGCCGAGATTTCGCCGAGGCCTCACCGGGTTCGCCGGGGGCCCTCCGGGATTCGCCCGGGGGTCGCGATCATTTCCCGGAGGCTCTGGGACATTCCTCGGAGGCTTCCCGGCGCCCCTACGCGGGCCCAGATGCGCAGTGTTTCTGGAGGATTCCGTTGTCGTTGAAGTCCGCACGAGAATCGGACAGCCCGATCCGATCGCTCCTTGACTGGTGGTGGCCGCCTTGGCATTCAGTCGCCCTTCCACGCCCCGCGAGGTTGTTCTGGGGCGCTCACAGCAAAGGGGTTCGAGGATGCCGAGGAAGCTCAAGCGGCGCGTCGCGGGCAATGAGGTCTCACGCGAGACCTTGCTCGACACGCCTCATCGTGCGTTCACGTTGATGTACGGGATCGGCCGGGCGCCGAACGTGCGCACTGCGATGGCGCAGCGCGGGTTCACCGATGCGGAGGCCGAGCGCGGGCAAGCGTTGCTCGCCATCGTCACGCGCGGTCTGCCGACGCGCACGACGGACATCGAGGTCGCGATGGCGACCAAGGAGCTCGACGACAGCGACGAGGAGCTGATCGGGATGATCGGCGCTGCCTTCACGCGCTTCCCCGACGCGCACGAGTCGGTCCTCACCGGGATCGCGCCGATCGTCGGTCCCAAGGCGGTGCAGAACGTGGCGACGCTCCTCGAGCGGCTCAACGAGCTCGACAAGACCGAAGACGGCCGCGAGGCGCTCGCGCGTCTCGCGCAGGTGGGGGTCGA
Organism: Deltaproteobacteria bacterium; assembly: GCA_017303575.1. Lineage (GTDB taxonomy): Bacteria > Myxococcota_A > Polyangia > Polyangiales > Sandaracinaceae > JAFLCL01. Next base: position 21,721 of record JAFLCL010000122.1, on the reverse strand, counting down.
TGGGAAGCGCCGCCGCGAGCTCGCGGCGCTCGTGAACACCGCGCGCGCGAAGGACAAGATGAAGGTCGACGAGGCCGCGCTGAAGGCCGAGGAGAAGTACGAGGAGGCGCTGCTCGATCTCCGCGACTGGTACGTCGAGTGGGCGTCCATCGCGCGCATCGTCGTGAAGCGTCGCGACTACCTGATCCTCCTCGGTCTCGCGGAGCGCAGGAGCCCCGGCAGCGGCGGTGGCGGTGGCGACGACAACCTCGACATCATCGACCCCACGCCGTTCATGGATCCGAGCAAGCCCTCGGACCCAAACGATCCGAACAGCGGCGGGACCTGAGCCCATGAATCGAGCGCCCTCGTGAAGCTGCAGTTCCAGATGGGCGCGCGCCGCACCGTGCGCGGTGTGGACCAGGGCCGTTTCCTCCTGAATGCCGACGACCTCGTGACGCACGCGGTGGTCGTCGGCATGACGGGCTCGGGCAAGACGGGCCTCATCACGGTGCTCGTCGAGGAAGCGCTGCGATCGAAGATCCCCGTGCTCTTGCTCGACGTGAAGGGTGACCTCGCAAACCTCAAGCTCGCGTTCCCTTCGTTCGACGCAGCGCACATCGCGCCGTGGGTCGAGGCCGCGCGCGGCGACGAGGACAACATCGCCGACGCGCCGCTCGTCGAGGCAGCGGCGGCCGAGCGGAAGAAGCAGCTCATCGCGAGCGGCATCAGCGAGGACGCGCTCCGCCAGTACTGCGAGAGCACGCACGTCCGCGTGGTCACGCCGGGCAGCGATGGAGGCGAGCCGCTGCATCTGCTCTCCGCGCTGGAGCGCCGCAGCAAGCGCTGGGACCACGACGTCAACGGCGCACGCTCCACCCTCGAAGCGTCGGTCTCGATGCTGCTGCGCTTGATGGGGCGCGATCCGGATCCGGCACAGAGCCGCGCGCACGCGTTGCTCACGACGATCGCGGAGCGTCGTCATCGCGAGAAGAAGCCCGCCGATCTGGGCTCGCTCGTGCCCGACGTCTTCACGCCGCCCTTCGCGGAGATCGGCGTGCTGCCGGTGGAGACGTACATGAGCGAGAAGTCGCGCATGGACCTCGCGGCAGATCTGAACACGCTGATCGCATCGAGCTCGCTCGCGCGTTGGCGACAAGGGCAAGACCTCGACGTGGGCAAGTGGATGGCGCCCGTGGAGCACAGGACGCCAGGGACGATCATCAGCGTCGCGCACCTACAGGACGACGAGCGAGCTCTCGCGCTCGGCGTGGTGCTCGAGGAAGCCTTGGCGTGGGCCCGCTCGCTGCCAGGCACGGGAAAGCTCAAGGCGCTCATCGTCTTCGACGAGGTCTACGGCTTCCTCCCGCCGCACCCGCACAACCCCCCGACGAAGCGCCCCATGGTCGCCCTGATGAAGCAGGCGCGAGCCTTCGGCGTCGGCTGCGTGGTCGCGACGCAGAACCCGATGGACCTCGACTACCGCGCCCTCAGCAACGCGGGAACGTGGCTCATCGGCCGCCTGCAGACCGAGCCCGACCGCAACCGCGTGATCGAGGGCCTGGGCGAGAAGAAGAAGGGCCCCATCGACACGATCGTGCAGCGCCTCGGCCCGCGCTGGTTCTTGTCCCGCACGGCGGGGAGCAACGAGCTATCCTTGCTCCAACCGCGGTGGGCGATGTCGTTGCTTCGGGGGCCTATGACGCCGAGTGAACTGAAAAGGGGACCTCGGGCCGGAGACGCGAAACCCTAGCATGCGAACTCGACGGGCTGGCACACTCATGGGCCACCCATACCTGAAACGGTGCCTCCATGACCCAGTCGCACAGCGCTCCGGGACCGCTAGCTGGCTACCTCTGGCAACTGCGAAGGGCATTGATCGAACTGCTGGGCCTCAACCCAGGCAAGTCAATCACAATCGAGAAGCAAGACGACATCTGCGTCGTTAGGCTTTGCGGAGAGGTTGTGGTGGCGATGCAGGCCAAACACAGCATGAACTCCGCCACGCTCACTCTTCACTCCCCCGAAGTGTGGAAGACCTTGCGTGTCTGGGCAGCGTTTGCGGACAAACCGAAAAGTTTCCCCGAATCACTGGTGCTCGTTACGACCGACCCGCTACATCCGGATCTCGATGCGATAAACGACAAGGGCACACTCGGAGCAACCGCTGATCAGGTTCGCACATCGCTCGATGCGATCGCCAAAGCCGCAGGCAATCAGGACTTGCGGGAGGCCTACACTTCGTGGAGCTCCCTCAAAGGCCATCAGAAGGTCGACATTCTTGTCCGTGCTCGCATCGTGGGCGGGTCGGGTAAGCTGCCCGACCTCACCGGCGAACTGCACCAAGCGCTGCAGCGGCACTACATCTGGCCCGAGGATCTCTCTCACGTCTCCGTTGAGTTGGACGGCTGGTTCTTCCAAACAGTGTCGAAGCGACTCGGCAAGACCGGTTGCACTATCTCATTCGACGAAGTCTGGACGCGAATCAACGATCACCATCGTAGCTATCGACCTCTGGTTCCCCGAGAACCCCAGAGCACGCCCGAAGAGATCGAGAAAGTTGCGTCCGATCAATTCGCAACAGACGCCACGTTCTTGCGTCAACTCAAGCTTCTTGATGCAAACGACCGGGCGCTCCGCTTCGCCGCACAGGCATACGCACGAGCAAGAATCGCACGCGACCACTGGCTCAACAGCGCAGCGGTGGGACTTGACCACGTTACTGAGTTCACGACTGCGCTCGAAGACCATTGGAATGGGACTCACGCAGCTGCATCCCGCGGCCTCGACGATACCCCATCAGCAGACCAACTGCGTGCGGCCGGCTGGAAAGTACATGACGATTGCTGCATCCACCACCGGGCAGCCTTCGCAACGGAGGCTGCGCCGCCCTACCTAACGACAGGTAGCTACCATCAACTCGCCGATCTGCAGCGCGTCGGCTGGCATCCCGAGTACGAAAACGCCCTTAAGGAGAAGCCATGATCAAGACCGCAACCCGGCTGCCGCTAGACGTGTTCGTTCACTCCAACCCAGCGCTCAGCGCTCTCGCGATTCATTGGACTGTGAGCGGGTATGAGAAAGAACGCAAAAATGCGGACGGACTGCTCTTCACATGGAGCATCTTCGCGTTGGCAGCCGTGGCTTCGTCCCACTACCGCGATAGGCTTCCTAAAACAACGAATGCGCGATTGACATTATACTACGCAGAGAACCCCGAGCTCCGCGTTGCGGTACCGTCCATGCTCGCAGTCTGGCGCGATGCGTTCTGGACGGGACTTAGATACGGCGTTTCAGCCAACATGCTCAGCCTACGGACACTTCGAGTGTCCTCCGTGAAGACGCGCATGCCAGCTCGAACCGGATTTGCCGAAGGCCTTGAAACAGTTGCCAACCGATTGGGGCGAATGCTGGCCAGAGAGGGATCCGACGACCGCATCGCCTCGGCACTAGGGGTGGGGTTTGAAGTATGAGCTTTCGAGTGCTGCAGATCTGCATATACCCGCGACATACGGCCTACGGCCGACGTGACATCAGTTTCAACAGCGAGGGACTGAGCATCATCACGGGCGTGTCGCGGCGCGGGAAGTCGACAATCGTGGCGATACTCGACTACCTGATGGCGTCACGGAGTTGCGGAATTCCGCGAGGTGTCGTGCGAGACTCCGTATCCCATGTGGGAGGCCTCTTCGAACGTCCCGATGGGGTACGCATGACCGTTGTACGTCCCGTGCCGCAAGAGGGTCATTCAGGTAGCCAAGAAATTCACTTCCAGACTGGCACCGGACTGCAATTGCCAGCGGCTGCGATTGACGGCCGCTGGAATATCGAAAGCGCCAAAGAACGCATTTCGGAGTTTGCGGGCATCGAGGCCATGCCGCTCCTGCAGAGAGACAACGAAGACGAGGATTCGTTCTCGGCGGCGAATATCCGGCATGCCGTTCCATTCCTATTCCAGCCGCAGGACGTGATTGCGAGCCGCGTCGTCTCCTTTCCGGGCTTGGAAGATTTCTTTTACAAGCGACACGTGCTCGACGCATTAGACTACTTTCTTCGCGTCTTCGGCAGGGACTTGCTCAGTGCGCGACGCGAACTTCGTCAACTGGAGGCCGAACAACGCGCGGCAACGCGAATGATGGCCGAAACCCGTCGACTCGGCGCCGATGGCTACGAGAGGGGTCAACAGCTTCTCGCGGACGCAATCGCGACAGGAATGTCGCCCGACGGGCGGGCTGATTCGTTGAACGACATCCGGAGTCTGCTACGTGCGGCTCTCGCGACGGAGCTGAACTACGACACGCTCACGTCGGCCTCGGAGACTCGGTTCGCGGTTGAAGCGGAACGGGAAGCGCGCGCTGAGTACCATTCGCTCCGGCACCAGATATCAGTTGCCGAGGCCGAATCGAGGTACGCCGGCGCACACAAGAGTGTCGTCGCAGGTGGCATCGAGAAGATCAACCTTCGGTCCTTGCTGCCACGTAAGCCGGCAAACGAGGCGTGCCCGCTTTGCGGGTCCTCCGAGCTTCACGCTGACGACCTGACTCTTGCGCTGGACGCTGCCGCGACCGCCCTGGGCCGCGAGCAGAGCGTCCCTGAACGTCTGCATTCCGAAAGCACCGAGCGAATTGCTGGCCTGCGAGAGAGAGAACGACGCGCCCTGACGCGCCTGCGCGCAGCTGAGCGCTCGCTCCGAGCGCTCTTCACCTACCTGTCCGAACAGCGGAGTGTCGTAGACGAACTTCGCCATCGAGAACGTCTGCGGGGTCACATCGAGGCCTATCTGCTGGCGACGACAAACGTAGCAGAGCCTGACACGGAACACGCCGCACGGATCCTTCAGAGGATCGCGGAGTTGACTGGCCTGCTGCGCGGCATCGACGACCGGCGTCGCGGTGTGCAGGAGACGGTGGAAAAGTTGGCAACAGCGATCGCGGCAGAACTTGGCGTCGAGTTCGAGGATCCCACACGGGTTGACCTGAACAATCTGATGCTCCAGGTCAAAGCTGGCGCCCGTTGGGTGTCGCTTGCGGAGTTCGGTAGCGGTGCGAACTGGGTGAGCTATCACGTGGCCTGCACTCTCGCTCTGGCTCATGTGTTCGCCACCCGGAGCGCTCCCGTACCCCGGTTCGTGGTCTTCGATCAGCCCAGTCAAGCCTGGTTTCCGCCGGAACTGTCTGAGCGTGGTGCCGAGTTGCCCGCGAAGAGTGACGATCGCATGGCTGTAGAGCGCCTCTATTCCGTGCTGGCGGAACGAGCCGCTCTGTCCGGTGCGCCACAAATAATTGTCTTGGATCACGCACGGATCGCCAAGCCGTGGTTCACCAGCAGGGTAGTCGAAGATTGGCATCAGCAGGGCGCGGCCCTTGTGCCGTCAGACTGGATTATCGGGTAGGCTTCGGCAGCCAGTAGTTCTGGAGTTCGGGCTCTCGGCCATCGCAATGGTTATCGACACAGTTCCAGCGCATTAGCTCGAAGTGCCGCGGCGAGAAGCGTCGAGTCGATGGCATCCGCGAGTTCGACGGCGTCCGAATCGGCCGAGGTGTCACCACTGAGTCCCGCAACAGGAATCACCCTCATGACGAACGACGCTGTGCCTACCCCTGCGACCGCTAAGCGCCTTTTCGCACTCTCCAGGAATCGCTGCGCGCATCCAGAATGTGGCATCTCTTTGGTACGCAAAGAGGTTCTGATCGGCGAACTCTGCCACATACGGGCCGCGAGCGAGGGTGGGCCCCGGTATGACGTCAATCAGAGTGTCCACGAGAGGCGACACGGGGACAACTTTATCGTCCTCTGCGCCAATTGCCACAAGGTGATCGATACGGCCGTGGAGGAACATGAGCCAGAACTGCTGATCGAGTGGAAGCAGAACCACGAGCGGGCTGACACAGTTGCTGCTGTGCAAGGGCCTGTTCCAGGTGAGCCAGAGCTGCAACGCATCGCCCAAGCTCTTGTGCGAAATGTCGAAGTCTCCGTTCGTGCCGAAGCGGTACACGTTGGCATCGCCAACGCGATGATCACCTTTGGCGACTTCCACCAAAATAGCACACAGCATTTTCACATCGAAGCTGCCGATGGATTCGCAGCTGAGGATTTTTCTCCGGGCATTCCGGAGCGTCCTTGGTGGTGCGAGAAGGGCGCGCAAGTGTGGCAGGGTGGCGGACTCCTTGCTGAGTTGGATGGTGACGACGGAACGGTTTGGGCTCTCAAGCTGCGCCGCATGGACTCGCGCGGACGACCCGCAGACATTGTTGGCGACCTCGCGTGGGATCGTCAGGCTCATAGCTTTGTCGGGAACAACAACTCGCTGTCGCCCGACGTCGTCGCCTCGTTGCGCACCCGTCTCGCAGACGCGGCCCCAAGACCACCCAGCGCCCTGACACCGCTCCAGCAGACGATTCTTACGTACCTCGCCGAGCGCGCTGTCACGACGTGGAGCCCGGTTTCCGGTGCCTCGCTGCGGGACGTCTCGGGGCTCCCCTACATGCAGCGAGGTAAGCTGGAATCCGCACTTGACGATTTGGGACGACGCTTCGTGGAACGCTGGCCGAGCGACGATGGAGAGCAGTACAGCAGCACTCTTTGGGGAGTGCTGATTTCACCTAGTAGAGCCCGCGTCGAGGGATGCATGGTCGCGTTGCTGCGGACCCTCAAGGCGAACAAGACAGCGCTGCTTGCCGATGGAATGTTGAAGTGGAGTCAGGTTGTCTCCGCCGGGCACCTCACTGATCACGATCGCCATCTTGCGGCGTATCTCTTGCGGCATGCATTCTCGCTTACGATGGCCGCGTGGACCTTTGTTGGTGACGACATGGCCGTTTCAGTTAAGCGAGACTACGTCGATGCTGTTGCGTCGATGTGCGAAAGCGTTGCGGACGTGTGGAGACTGCATGGGGACGGCGTGCTGCCTGGACCCTGGCCGACCTGCCCTACTGTCGAAGGGGAGATCGTTCTGCTTTAGCCACATGGCGCCCGTGGCTACACGTGGCTGGAGAGTGACAGGTGCCCGGCGGTATCGGTTCTTGCGGGCGTCCTCATGACAACACCCCCTCGACCTCCCTCTCCCGGTGTTCCGCTTCGTGTGCTCCGCGAGCGGGGCATGGCGCCGTTGTCTCTTGAGGCGGACGAGACGCTGCGTCGGTTGCATGTGTTTCTCTTCTCCATCGCGCAAGGGCGGTTCTGGGTGCCGGTGGCGCTCGCGGGGGACACGAGCGACGAGCATGCGCGTGGCGTCTTTCTCGCGCGGGGGCTTCGCGGGGATGACAGCTTTGGCCTCTGGCGCGTCTCTCGTGCGCGGCGGGCGCCGCGGGATCCCGATCTTCCCGAGCAGGTTGCCGCCCTCGAGCGCTTCTTCCGGAAGTGGCGACCGCTCATCCTCGAGGCCATCGACGTCTATCCCGATCCGGCCGATCGGCATGAGCTACATCTCTTCTTGGACGAGCGTCCCGAAGAAACGGAGCGGGGCATCACGTGGAACACGTGGTCGTTCACCAACTGCTTCGAGTACCTCGCGAAGGGCGAGCTCTATGGGCCGCTCTGGAAGCGACTCGTCGAGCAGGGCGTCGAGGCCGAGCTCGCGGAGTGCAAGGCCGTTCTCGAAGACGTCCACGCGTACCTGCGAGAGGTCCCGCTGGAGCAAGAGGAGCTCGACGCGATCGCACAGTCTCTCGAGGGCTACGGGGAGAGCGTGCGCAAGTGGCTCGACGAGCGGCGGAGGCAGCTGGCCTCGCTCGATCCGTCGGACATCGAGGTCTTGGGCCTCGGTGAGACCGTGCCGCCGCCAGGGTTCGAGCCGCCGCTCGTGTTGCTCTCGCACATCGCGTCGGTCGGGCGTGCGTGAGCGCGACCTGCGGCGGGGGACGAGCCCCCGCCCTACCCAGGAATGCAAACGAGCCAGGTTGCGCGGACCCTCCCCAACCCCTCCCTTCAGGAGGGGCTTCTCTCGAGGCTCGCGTCCGCGTGATCACCAACGGTCGAGGGCGACTCGGACTCCGTGGGCGGGGCGGAGCGTGATCATCGGCTCGGGCTCGATGATCTGACCCGGCACCAGGGACACGCGGAAGCGACGCGTGATCTGTGACAGCGCCAGGATGCTCTCGTGCATCGCGAACTGCGCGCCGATGCACATGCGCGGCCCGGCGATGAACGGGAAGTATTGGTGCTTGTGCAGCATCTCGCCCTTGCGCTCGGGGGCGAAGCGGTCGGGATCGAAGCCCTCCGGGTCGCGCCAGAAGTCGGGGTGGCGGTGCGTGATGTAGGGGACGACGAAGAGCAGGCTGCGCGCGGGGATCGTGTAGCCGCCGAGCTCGAGCTCGTGGATCGTGCTGCGGCCCACGATCCACACGGGCGGGTAGAGACGCAGCGCCTCGGAGACCACGCGGCGCGACAGCTCCAGCTTGCCCACGTCCTCGGCCGTCGGCGCGCGATCGCCGAGCACCGTGCGCGCCTCGTCGCGGAGCGCGCGCGCCACGTGCGGGCTCTTGCCGAGGAGATAGAGCGCCCACGTCAGCGCGTTGGCCGTCGTCTCGTGGCCGGCGAGGAACATCGTCATGATCTCGTCGCGCAGCTGCTGGTCGTTCATGCGCGCGCCGGTGTCGGCGTCCGTCGCCTCGAGGAACATCTGGAGCAGATCCTCGTGCACGGCGGCCTCACCGCGGCCGAGCGCGCGACGACGCGCCTCGATGATGCCGAGCACCGTGCCATCGAGCGTGTCCATCGCGACCTTGCGCTCGCGGTTCCTACGCGTGGGCCAGTGATCGGGGAGCGTCACGAGCTCGTTGATGCGGTGGTTGGCCTCGTGCACGAGCGTCGTCACCGCGCGGCCGATGGGCTCCGCGATCGAGCTCCCGTTCGACTCCGTGTCGCTCGAGAGCAGCGTGAGCGCCGCGATGCGCAGCGTGAGGCGCATCATCTCGCTGGCGACGTCGCGCTCGTGCGTGACCGACAGCTCGCGGTCCCAGCGATCGAGCATGTCGTCGGTCGCCTGCGCCATCTGCCCCACGAAGCCATCGACGCGCTTCTTGTGGAACGCGGGCTGCGCGATGCGGCGCTGACGGAGCCAGAAGTCGCCGTCGCTCGTGAGCAGACCGTGGCCGAGGAACTCGCGCAGCTTGTCGTAGCCGCGCGTCTTCTTGTCGAACTCGCGGTGGCGCGAGATCAGCACCTCTTCGATCTGATCGGGGTGCGTGATCATGTGCGCGGTGATCCACGGCAGCTCGAAGCGCACCACGTGACCGTTCGCGAGCGAGGCCTGCATCATCGCCTGCAGGCGCTCGCGGCTGCCGGCGCGGAGGCCGAGCATGGGGACCGTGGCGCCGGTCGGCGCACGTCGGCCGGTGGCCTCGGGCGTGCCTCTCACCCTGCGGGCCGCGCGACGGAGCACCGTGGTGAGCGTCGTCGTGTCGATCATGGGCGAGCATTGAGCCCGAGAAACGGCCGCTGTGCGCTACGCAAAGATTGCCGACCTCGCATCGGATGCGACCGGGGATTTCCCATCGTTTCCTCGCGAGAAGCGATCGAGGTACGCTCGTTTCACTGGAGATCCACCCGAGGAGGCACGAAGGTCCGTGCATTGCTTGGTGGCGCGCCAGTCTCCGCTCCCAAGCTTCTTCGGAGGACGTGCATGCCCCGCTTCGCGTATCGACACACCCCGCGCCCGTTCGCTTCCCCGATGGCGCTCGCCGGGATGGCGCTCGTGGGCAGCATCGCCCTCGCGGCCTGTCAGGCGCCGGGCGCCTCGAGCGAAGGGCTGGGTGCGAGCGGAGGCGGCGGAGCGGCGAGCGTGGTGGAGGACGCGGGCATCTCGTGCGCGCTCGTGCCCGAGCAGGCCGGTTGTCCGTGTCCCACCGAGGGCCAGGTCATCCAGTGCTACCCGGGCTATGCGGTGGGCGACGACGGCTCGCTCACCTGTGAGATCGGCACCCAGACGTGCAGCGGCGGACAGTGGACCGGCTGCGGCGGGATCGAGACGCACGTCTACGAGTCCGCGGGCGCGCTCATCTCGCCGCTCGACACCTGCAACCCGTGCAACCCGCTGTGCTTCCGCGCTGTCGACACGCCGCTCTGCGATCCGGCGCCCGGCGCTGCGTGTGACCTCTGCACGCCCGCGCGCGCCGCGGCGACGGGATGCACCGTCAACACCGACACCTCGACCGAGTACTCGCCCTCGCGCGGCGGCATCACCCCGCGGCGCATCACGATGGGCGGCATGACGCCGACGCTCACCGACAGCGATGGTGACGGCGTGCCCGACGTCGCCGACGAGTGCCCCGGGGCGGGCGCGTTCCGCGCGGCCGATGGCAGCTGCTACGGCGACTTGTTCTTCTATCACACGCTCCCGTACGGCGGCCCCTCGGCCATCGACCCCGCGCCCATCTTCACGCAGATCCGCACCGCCGACGTCTACGTCCTCATGGACACGACAGGCTCGATGGGCGGCGAGCTGTCGCGCCTCCGCACCGACCTCACCAGCGGCTCGTTCCTGTCGGGCTGCGGCAACGGCATCCTCGGCGCGATCCGCTGCACGATCCCGGACGCGTGGTTCGGCGTGGGCTTCCACGACGACTACGCCTACGCGCCCTTCGGACAGGGCGGCTGCTCCGGTGGCGATCTCGTGCTCGGTCACCGCACCGACATCACGAGCTCGATCTCGGCGGCGCAGACGGGCGTCAACGGCCTCAACCTCCACTGCGGCTACGACGGCCCCGAGTCGAACATCCAGGCCATGTACGCGGTGGCCACGGGCGCGGGCTTCTCGGGCTACCTCGCGAACCGCAGCGGCTGCGGAGGTGATCGGTGGGGCTATCCCTGCTGGCGCTCGGGCACGATCCCGATCCTCATCAACATCACCGACGCGCCCTACCACAACGGCCCGCCCGACCCCTACGGCACCTACCCGTACTACGGCGTGCCCGCGCCCACGTGGACGCAGGTCGTCGACGCGCTCAACGCGCGCGACATCCGCGTGATCACCGTGCAGAGCTGCGGCTACTGGTCGGATCAGTACTGTCTGCAGGGCGAGCGCAACGCGCGCGCGCTCGGCAACGCCACGGGCTCGCTCGGCTCGAGCGGCACCCCCTACGTGTTCCGCATCAACCAGGACGGCACCGGTCTGTCGTCCGCCGTCGTCAACGCCGTGCGCGACCTCGCGAACTACTCGCGCATGGACGTCTCGGCGCGCGCCAGCGGCGACAGCTGGGGCTTCACGCGCTCGATCACCGCCGCGGCCTGGGGCCCGCGCGGCTCGTGCACGGGCATCTCGGGCGGCACGGTGTTCACGCAGTGCCTGCCGGGCACGGACGTGCGCTTCAACGTGGAGTTCCGGAACACGACCGTGATGCCCACGATGACCGCTCAGATCTTCAACTTCTTCATCGAGATCGTGGGCGATGGCTCCGTGGTGCTCGCGCGTATCCCGGTGCGCATCGTCGTGCCGCCGGTGGCGACGGACGTCTACGATCCGATGGCCACCTACTGGCGCGACTACGACTCGACCGGACGCTGTGATCCGCGCACCGACTGCGCGGACTGGAGCCGCTTCGAGTGGACGGCGGACGTGCCGGCGGGCACCAGCATCCGCTTCGAGTTCCGCAGCGCGAGCACGGCCGGGGCGGTTCCCACCGCGAGCCCGTTCGCGTCGTACACCATCACCACGTCGGGCCCCGGCGGGCTCGACATCGGCGAGCTGCTCGAGGCGCAGGGCGCAGCGAACCTTCGTCCCTTCCTCCGCGTGACGGCGGTGCTCATCTCGAGCCCCGATCGCACGCGCGCCCCGGCGCTGTCGCGCTTCGAGACGGCGTTCTCCTGCGTCCCCTGCGGCTGAGCTCGAACCGTCGAGGGCGGTCGAGGTCGCGATCGGCTTGCGGGGTCGGTCGCGACCCCGCATCGCTGGCCGATGAGCCAGCCCAAGCCCCGCGCGATGTTCTTCGGGACGCCCGAGATCGCTGCGACCTGCCTCGACGCCGTCGCCTCGATCTGCGAGGTCGTGCGCGTGGTGGCGCAGCCCGATCGACCGAGCGGGCGCGGCAACGAGCTGCGCGCGCCCGCGGTGAAGGTGCGCGCGCTCGAGCTCGGCATCCCGGTGGAGCAGCCGACGAAGATCAAGCCGCCCGAGGTCGCCGCGGCGTGGAAGGCGCTCGAGGTGGAGGTCGCCGTCGTCGTCGCGTACGGGCGCATCCTGCCCAAGGCCGTGCTCGAGGCGCCGCGCCGTGGCTGCGTGAACGTGCACGCCTCGCTGCTTCCGCGCTGGCGCGGGGCGGCGCCGATCCAGTGGTCGATCGTGAGCGGCGACGCCGAGACCGGCGTGTGCCTCATGGAGATGGACGAGGGCCTCGACACCGGCCCCGAGATCTCGCGCCGCACCACGCCCATCGAGGAGAACGAGACGAGCGGCGAGCTCTTCGCGCGCCTGGCGCCGCTGGGCGCACAGCTCTTGCGCGAGGATCTGCCGCGCTGGCTCGCGGGCGAGCTCGTCGCGAAGCCGCAGTCGGGCGAGGCGACGTACGCGCGCATGCTCGAGAAGTCGGACGCGCGCATCGACTGGAGCGCGAGCAGCAAGGCCGTGCACGATCGCGCGCGTGGCCTCCATCCGTGGCCGGGCGCAGAGACGTCGGTGAATGGCCAGCGCGTGAAGGTGCACGCCACGCGCGTGATCGATCACGAGGGCTCGCACGGCGCGCCCGGATCGCTCGTGCGCGTGAGCGAGCAGGGCCTCGAGATCGCGTGTGGGCGAGGGCTGGTCGTGATCACCGAGGCGCAGCTCGACGGCAAGAAGCGCGGGCCCGCCGCGCCGCTCGCGAACGGTCTGCGTCTCGCGACCGGCGCAACGTTCGGCTAGGAGGCGCTTGCCTCGCGACGCGTCGCCCCGTAGCGTTGGCGGGCGTTGTCCCTCTGTTCGGTGCGATGGGTCCGTCGGAAAAAGAAACTCTAACGACCTTGTGAACCTCGGGAGCGACTCTTGGGCGTGGTGAGCAGAACCAGCGATCTTCACTGGGGAGCCTGAAACGTCCGATACCAGCACCCACCTTTGAGGCGACCAGGGTTTCTTTCCAGGATCGGCGGCCGAGGCGGTAAGGACGCGCACTATTCCGTCGCGACGATCACCCCCGTGATCGTCGCGACCTCGTGACGGCGAGGGCTCGATGGCGAACGTGGCGTGGCTGGGGACGGGCCTTCTGGGCTCGGGGTTCGTGGAGGCGATGTGCGCGCGCGGCGACACCGTGCGCGTGTGGAACCGGACGATCGACAAGGCACGGTCGCTCGAGGCGCACGGCGCGATCGTGTGCACGAGCGCGGCCGAGGCGGTGCGCGGCGTCGAGCGTGTGCACCTCTGTCTCTCGGACGACGCGGCCGTGGAGTCGGTGCTGGGCTCGCTCGGCGGGCTCGATGCGCGCGTGGTCGTGATCGATCACACCACCGTCTCGCCCGAGGGCGCACGCGCGCGCGCTGCGCGCTTCGTGAACGAGGGCCGCACGCTGCTCGGCTGCCCCGTGTTCATGGGCCCTCAGAACGCGCGCAGCGCGAACGGCATCATGCTGTGCGCCGGCCCCGCGGACGCGATCGAGCGATGGCGAGCCGTGCTGTCGGCGATGACGGGCAAGCTGCTCGTCTACGGCGAGGACCTCGGCGTACCGGCGGCGATCAAGCTCTTCGGCAACGCGCTGATCATCGGCGTGACGGGCGTGCTCTCGGACGCGCTGAGCGTGACGACCGAGCGCGGCGTCGCGCCCGCCGAGGCGATGCAGCTCCTCCAGCACTTCGACGTCGGCAACGTGGTGAAGGCGCGCGGCGCGCGCATCCTCGAGGGGGATCACCGCGCGAGCTTCGAGCTCTCCATGGCGCGCAAGGACGTGCGCTTGATGATCGAGGGCGCAGGCCAGAGGCCGCTCGCCGCGCTGCCTTCGCTCGCCGCGCGCATGGACGCGCTCATCGACGAGGGCCACGGCCAGGACGACCTGGCCGTGATCGCGAAGGACAGCGTCACCCGCGCGTGATCAGATCAGCAACTGCCGCGGGCGGCGATGAGCGCACGCACAACATCGCTCACCGCCGTCTCGAAGGAGCTGGCGCAGATCGAGCTCACGCTCGTCTGCACGCCCGCAGCGTCGAGCTCGCGGGCGACCTCGACCATGCGGCGCGCGGGGTAGGCGTTGCCGTTGACGCTCGAGCACACGGGCAGGAGCGCGTTGCCCTCGGCGTTGGGCGTGGGGATCATCGCGGGATCCTCGAGCATCGCGTCGTAGTCGGCGAAGGTGCCCGTGGGCACGCCGGTGATCGCCGAGTAGACGAAGAGGCCCGGGTGTACGCGAAGCGCCAAGAGGCCATCGACGTAGCGCGAGCGCGGATGGAGCGCGGTGTCGAACATCGAGCAGCGCAGGTTGAGCGGCACCCCGGCGTAGCGCGGGTCCTCGATGGTGAAGAGGCTCGTGTCCGGCACCGAGCAGTCGTCCTCGTCGGTCACGATCGTGAGCGCGAGCACGGAGTCGGCGCGCACGAAGCCCGCGTTCGCCGAGAGCGCTTGGCCCGCGCTGCCGTCGCGGAAGGTGGGTGGCACGAAGCCAGTGCGCGTCCACGTCGTCGGCGTCGAGGGGGAGAGCGCACGCAGCGAGGCCTCGAGCTGCTGCTCGAACCCGCATCCACCCGTGCCCGCGCGTGCGACGCACGCGAAGGTCGCAGCGAAGTCGTCCGCGCTCGTCGCGCCGCCTGGCGTGAACTCGAACACGCCGCTCGGGTATGTCGATGGGCAGGACGGCGAGGTTCGACGAAGGATGCCGTCGTCGCCCATGCCCATGATGCACGTGGGGATGCCGGCGGTGTCGGCGCCCAGGTCGGGGGTCACCACGCCGAGGTGCAGGCTCCGCACGGGCGCGAAGTCGGCCGCTCCGTCGCCGTTCGCGTCGCCCGTGGCCAGGATGCGCACGAGGCGCGGAAGCTCGGTCGCGAGCGCGACCTGCTCTTCCACCATCGAGTTGGATGTGTCGATCTCGAAGAGCCAGTCGACGTCCTGCGCGCACGGCACCGGACCCGGATCGCAATCGCAGACGCCGCTGGTCTCGCAGAAGCCACCGGTTCCGTCCGAGCACACACACGCGGTGCCCGCCGTGCAGCGCCCGGGCGCGTCGGCAGGAGGTGAGCTGGTGTCGAGCACGACGCGGCCGGTGTCGATGCTGGCGTCGGTGGTGCTCTCGACGAATGCATCGGGCAGCGACGCATCGAGCGGCGCTTCGGTGCACACGCACGCGCCGTAGGTGCCCGAGGCGTTGCAGACCTGCGCGCCCATGCGTCCGTCGGTGCAGGCGCACGACTGCGAGGTGCCTTCGACGCAGTGCGTGGTGCCGCCGCACGAAGCGAGCGCCGAGAGCGCGAGCGCGCACGAGGTCGAGCCGATCCAACGAAGCTTCTTCATGTGTCCTCCGACGCCGCGAGGATGCCTGGTGTGCGCGCGACTGTCGCGATCGCGTCGGGATCGATCGTCTCGCGTGGGGCGCAACGGCGAGCACGGCTCGGTCCTTCTGCCCCGCATCGGGCGCGGCCCGCGGCTTGCTGCCCACAGGGCATGAGACTCACGGAATTCATCGCTCAGAATCACGACGCGATCATCGCCGACTGGGTCGCGTTCGCGGCGACGTTGCGACCGTGGTCGGACGGACGCAGCACCAAGTCGCTCCGCAACCATGCGGAGGAGCTCCTGTCCGCTGTCGTGAGCGACATGGCCACGCCCCAGACCGCGGAGGAGAAATCGGCGAAGTCCCACGGCCTCACGCGGGGCGGGACGCTCGCCCGGGTGGGGCAGATGCACGCCGAGCAGCGCCTCGCGACAGGCTTCGATCTCGAGCAGCTGGTCTCCGAGTACCGCGCGCTGCGCGCGAGCATCATGAGGCTCTGGAGCGAGGACGGGCACGGCGGGGACACGGACGTCACGCGCTTCCACGAGGCGATCGACGAGGGCCTGAGTGAGTCGGCGGTTCGGTACTCGGAGATGCTCGAGCGGACGCGCGAGCAGTTCGTGGGCGTGCTCGGTCACGACCTCCGCAACCCGCTGCAAGCGATCGTGGTCGGGGCGACCTTGCTCAGCACCACCGAGGCATTGGAGGACAGGGAGGCGCGAGTCGCCACACGCATCCTCAGCGCGGCGAATCGCATGGGCCGCATGGTCGGTGACCTCTTGGACCTCACGCGCACGCGCCTGGGCGGCGGCATCCCCGTGGTGTTTCGGCAGATGGACCTCGGGCCTGTATGCGCGCAGGTGGTCGCGGAGCTCGAGATCCTCCATCCGAGCACCCGCATCCACTTCGAGTCGCACGGCATCCTCCTCGGAGAGTGGGACACCGATCGCCTTCATCAGGCGATCTCGAACCTCGTCACGAACGCGCTGGAGCACGGCTCGCGCGCCGCGGGTGTGGAGGTGGTCCTGCGCGAGCAGGGAGAGGTCGTGGTGCTCCGCGTGCACAACGGGGGCACGCCCATCCCGGAGGAGATGCTCGCCAAGATCTTCGAGCCGATGGTGCAGTCCGTGGCCGGGCGCGATCAGCAGGCGAGCGCGCCGGGGCTGGGGCTCGGGCTGTTCATCGCGCGCGCGGTCGCTGCGGCGCACGGCGGCGGCCTCTCGGTGACGTCCACCGAGAGCGAGGGGACGACGTTCACCATGCAGCTCCCGCGCTCGCCGCCCTCGGCGCCGAGACCGCGCGAGGAAGCGGCGCCGGTCGCGGAGGTCACGCGCCCGACTCGCGTCCGAAAGGACCCACCTCGGCGACGAGAGGCAAGCAGCCGGGCACGCAGCGCATGATGGTGATCTGCTGGTCCTGCGACACCACGAGCGCAGCCGCGGGCGCGTTGGCCGCACAGAACGCGGCCGCCGCGCGATGTCGGCCGCCTCCGAGCGAGGCGAACGACACACGCACGGTGCGACCATCGGCGCGCAGCACGTCCAGCTCGGCGGGCCACGAACCGCTGTAGAACCCGCCGAATCCGAGCAAGTGACCCTCGAGGTCGAGCACGACGGCGCCGTCGGTGCTCGCGAGCTTGCCGAGCGAGTGAACCGCAGCGCGACGTCTCTCTCCGCCGCTCACGTCGGGCTCGTGCGCGCCACGCAACGGGTAGTTCAGGCGCACGCCCCTCATCGGGGGCTCGCCGCCCACGACCCACAGCGAGCCGCCGTGACCTTCGTCCGCGATGGCCATCGCTGCCCGCGGCATGAGGGCCGAAGCCTCGCCGAAGTCGGTGCCGAGGAACGCCGACAGGCGCTGCAGATCAGGCAGCGCACAGGCGCGCCGCAGAAACGTCTCACCGCGCCGATGCGCGACGAGCGCGCGATCGTAGTAGCCGACGATGAGGTGCGCGGGCGCGGGCGCCGCGATCATGAGCTCGGGCCGCGATGTCCCACGCAGCCCCGACGGTACGCCGATGCCGACGAGCGACGCGCCCTCCTCACCTTCACTCCAGCACAGCGCTCCCTGGGCAGCGTCGTGCACGGGTGACATCCGGCGGAGCGAGTCGCGATCGAGGGGGATGGGGTCGGTCAGCCGGTGGGTGGCGGCCGAGCTCGAGGCGTGGGCTCGCGCAGCGACTTCCTCCGTGGTGCCCTCGAAGACGAGGCGCAGCCGACAGACGCGCCCCTCGTCGCTCGCCAGGGACGCGTAGAACACCTCTTCGAGCACCTGACTGAGCACGCGCTCGCTCGGGATGGGATGCTCACGCTTGCGCGACGCGATGTAGGCCGCCTGATCGATCTCGGCGGGGAGACCGATCGAGCGCAGGAACGCGTCAGCCTCCGCGAGGGTCTGCTGAGCCAGGACGCGCTGATCGAAGGGGCCGCGCAGCCCGGTCTGGAGGGGATTCGCCATGACGCGCCGGTGCCGCGCAAGAGCGGGGCCATGTGCTCCCCAGCGCCGTGGCGAAGGCCGACGCGCGAGCCTCGATGCGTCCGCTCATCCAGTCTTGCGACGACCCACCCACGGCACGTCCTCGTTGCCCGCGCGGTGGTTCGCCAGACGCGCGAGCGTGAAGAGCAAGTCGCTCAGTCGGTTCACGTAGCGCACGAGCACGGGCCGCACCTCGGCCTCTCCCGCCAGCGTGACGAGGCGTCTCTCCGCGCGTCGGCACACGCAGCGCGCGACGTGCAGATCCGCCGACATGCGCGCGCCACCCGGCAGGATGAACGTCTTCTGCGGCGCGACCTCGAGCTCGGCGCGATCGATCGCGCGCTCCATCGCCTCGACGTCCTCGTCGTCGACGAGCGGGATGCCGAGGTCCTTGCCCTTGGGGTTCGAGAGCTCCGCGCCGAGATCGAAGAGCCGGGATTGGATCGTGGCCAGGAGCGCGTCGAAGTCGTCCGGGCCCTCGCGCCCGAGGGTGTGGGTACGCACCACGCCGAGCACGCTGTTGAGCTCGTCGATCTCGCCGTACGCCTCGACACGCGCGCTGGCCTTGCTCACACGCTCGCCCCCGAAGAGGCCCGTCTCACCGCCATCACCGGTCTTCGTGTAGATCTTCATGCCGCTACGGCCTCTATCACGGAGCGTGCGTCAGGGGCCGACGACGCGCGTGACCGCTGCGAGGCGCAGGCCTGCGGTGGCGGTCAGCGCGAAGCCCACGTCGCCCCCCGGATCCTGCTGCGCGTAGAGCGTTCCGCCGAACGTGACCGCGAGCGGGCCGGCGAGATCGAGCGCCATGTCGAGCTGACCGCGCAGCTGCCAGCGGTTGTCCTCGAAGAGATCGATCACGAAGAAGTCCGCGTTGCCCTCGAGGCTCAGCGAACGATCGCCGACCTCGAGGATCGTCCACGGACGAAGGAGCACCAGCGCGCCCGCGCCTGCCTCCGCCGCGCCGTCGGGCTGGAGGGCCTGGGTCTGGAGACCGACCTGGAGCTTCACGTCGAGCTCCTCGGTGAGCGGAAAACGCGCGCCGATCGTGGGACGCACCAGCAGCCAGTGGAACGCACGATCGTCGGGCCGCGTGACCTCGGTCTCGAGGAACGCCTCGATGTACGGATCGGGGATCCACACGTCACCGTCGTGCGCGCGCAGGCCTCGCCACGACGCCATCGAGCGGAGCTGGATCTGATCGTTGGCCTCCACGAAGGCGCCCGCCACGCCGGGATCGCTCCCAGGCGCCCACTGCGTGCGGAACGATCCGTACACGCGGTTCTCCCAGGTGTAGTCGGGCGCGGTCGCGTCGATGACGAGGTTCACCTCGAGGCCCATCGCGATCGAGGTCTCGGTCGCGAGCAGCGCGGCGTCGTACATCGCGGGGTTGGCGACGTTCGAGCCCGCGAAGTCTCCGTCGATGCCGCCGCGGATCACCCACTCGGGCGGCGTGTTCGGATCGTCGCGCGCATCGCGCGGATCACGCTCGTTCTCGCGCTCGAGCGCGGCCACCACCACGTCGCGCAGCGAGTGGTAGCGAACCGTTCCGTCCTCCATCGTGTGCTCGAGCGTGCGCCAGCTCGTCCCTTCGGGGAGCTCGGGCAGCGCGCCGTCACCGCCGGCCGCGAGGAAGCGGATGGTCGCCACGCGGTAGAGCGCGCCGTCCACGGGCGCACGATCGCGCACCCGGAGATCGCTCGTCTCCGCCTCCGCGAGCTCCTCGGCCTCGTGATCGAGGCCGGGCGTCGCGAGGCCTCGCGTGCGCGCGCGCTGGAGCGCCTCGAGCAACCAGCTCGCAGGAACGTCGGCGACCTGCAGGGGCTCGTCGTACTCGAGCGCGATGTAGAAGTCGCTGTGTGAGAGCTGATCGGGATCGGCGGGACGGAACGCCGCGTCGATCGCGCCCTCGTTGAGGAACGCCACGTCGGCGCCCGCGAACTCGCGCACGATCTGCGCCGAGAGGCTCACCACGTCGGGCACGTCGATCTCGCGCGCGAGGTGACCGCCCGGGAGGTGCGCGCCGTACGCGCGGCAGTACGCCTCTCCCACCGCTGTGGCGAACGCCGTCACCGCGGGCGCAGGGTGCTCGTTGGCTTCGTCGAGCGGCACGGCGAGCATCTCGAAGCCCACCGCCATCGCGTCGCTGCGACCGAGCAGCACCTCGACACCACCGCCCTGCGGAGGAGCCGAGATCGCGGGAGTCACCGTGGCCGGCCGCGCGAACAAGAGGTCTTCGCCCTCGTGCGCGAGCAGCACGAGGTCGGGGCGCGCATCGGCGGGAAGCTCGCGCGCGAGCGCGAACGCCTCGGCGCTCGTGAGATCGAGGATGGCCACCACGAGCGTGGCCCCCGCGCCTCGCGCCGCACGCACTGCGCTCGGGAGCGCGTCCGCGATCGGCGCGAAGCGCAGGCCCTCGGCGCGATCGGGCGCGATGCGCTCGAGCACGTCGGGATCGAGCATCGAGAGCACCGCCGCCTCCTCGGTGCCCACGTGCATGCGGAACGCGGCGTCGCTCGCGTCGAGCACCGAGGCACACACGGCGCTCGCGGGCTCGTCGCACGAGAGGTTCGAGGCCAGGTAGGGAACGCCGCGCGCCGCGAAGAGACGCAGCACCTCGAGCACGCGCGCGCGAGGCGCGCCGAGATCGTTCTCGCCCAGCGCGAGCGCGTCGTAGCCCAGGGCCTGCACGAGATCGGCGAGCGTCTGGGGCAGATCACGCGCGGCGAAGCGCGCCACGCCGTGCGGCTCGAGCAGCCCTCCTGTGTCGATCACCAGCGCGTCGCCGCCCGCGCCTCGACGCGCCAGCGGTCCGGTGAACCCGGCCTCCTCGTGAGGCTCGACGAGACGCCCCTCTCCGCAGATCGGCTCGCCGAAGCGGCCCGCGATGCCCGCCGACGCGAGCACGCGCGCCGACGAACGAACGTCACGTCGGTCCAGCTCCTGCGCGTGGAGGCGCGAAGCGACGAAGAGCGACAAGCAGACCGAGATCACCACGAACGAGCGGCAGGGACGCATGCGGCGCGATCTCTAACAAGAACGCCGGCCCGCCGTCTGGTGCTCGTCGATCGCTTGCTGCCGAGGACGAATTCGCGGGTCAGCTCCGCTTCGGCAGGAGCTGACGCAGTGACCAGGCCTGCACGATCGCGCGGGCCTCGAGGTTCTTGAGGCGCTCGAAGAAGCGACCGCCGAGCGTGCCGGGGATCACGACGAGCAACAGGTTCAACGCGAGCAAGATCGCGAGCGTGCCGCGCTCCTCGAACGCGAAGAGCGGTGAGCGCACCACCATGGCGCCGTCGTCGAGGAACTCCGACACGAGCGGGATCAGGCCGAGCTCGCCGAGCACGGCCGGCAGCGTGACGGCGAGCGCGAGCGTGGTGTGCAGGAAGTTTCGCTCACGGAGGTTCGTCTGCGGCGCGTAGAAGATCGTGTACGTCGCCGCGAGCGACGGCACGAAGACGAAGGGGCCGAAGATCGTCGACAGACCACCGACGGTGAGCGCGGTCGCGCCGACGAGCACGTACCACCACGGGCGCGAGCCGGGCTGACGCTGCCAGACGTAGAGGGTCAAGCCGAAGAGGGAGAGCACCATCGCCAGGATGCCGATCGCGAGCGTCCCGTCGCGGATCGGCATCGTCACGTAGAGCAGCGGCGCGACGAGCGCCCAGAACGCGTGGCGGTACGTGGTGGCGCGCAGCACGTCGCGACGTCGATCGAGATCGGCGCGCGCGACCTCGGCGGCGGCCTCGGCGGGCGGCGGATCGGGCACGTGCGTCAGCATCGCCTCGAGCGCAGCGAGCGCGGGGCCGTGCGAAGGATCGAGCACGAGCGCTCGACCGAGCTCGCGCAGTGCCTCGGGCCGCGCAGTGAGCTCGCCCGCGTCC
>JAFLCL010000121.1 GCA_017303575.1 Deltaproteobacteria bacterium | reverse complement strand
CGCGATCGTCGTGATGGGCCTGGTGGGTTGGGCGACGTTCCATCGCGCGCCCCGCGCGGCGTCGGTGATCGTAGCCCTCCAGTGGCTCGTGCTCGCGTGCGGAGCGCTGTGGGGTCAGCTGCTGGTCCTCGGCGTCGCGGCGCTCGGCGTGATGCGCCTCGCGCCTCTCGTCGTGGTCGCGCTGTGTGCCTACATGATCCTCGAGTGTTGGCGCGGCTTCGGCCGAAGCGCCGTGCTCGCGAAGCTCGCGCAGATCCCGCGCCCCGCAGCACGCGAAGAGACCTACCGCTGATCGACGCGCGGCCACGCCCCGCGGGCGAGCGGGCTCAGGCGGAGCGAGGCGCAGCCTGCTGGCTCGCGACGTCGCTCGTGCTCGACGCCGCAGCGCCGGGCCACGGGAGCAGGAACCCGCTGCGCGCCTTGTACGCAGCCCACTCCGGGTAGCGGGACATGCTCGCTTCCTTGCGCAGCATGTTGGGCACGAACACGAAGCCCCACACCCACGCGAGGATCGCCCATGGCAGCCAGTGGCCCGCGAGCAGCGCGAAGGAGCCATAGAGCATCATCTCGCCGAGGTAGTTCGGGTGCCTCACGCGCGCGAAGAAGCCATCGGTGATGAGGCCGCGGCGCACCTTGAGCGTGAAGTGCTTCTGCGCATCCGAGCCGAGCATGATGGCCACGCCGAGCACGTAGACGATGGTCGCCGTCGCGAGCAGCCACGCGGGCTGCTCGACGCGATCGATCACGACGATCGCCGGCGCGATCCAGTACGGCCCGAGCACGAGCAGCCACATCGTCAGCGCGCCACCGAGCGTGACCTTCTTCTCCCAGCTCGGATCGGGGAACACGCGATCCTTCAGCAACCACAAGAGCCCGTAGCTGCCGTGCAGCGCCGCGTACGTCCACGCCGTGGAGGTCCAGCAGTCGAACGCCGCCATCATCGCGAGCACGAAGACGAGCGTGCCGCCCTTCTGCGCGTTGATGACCCACGCCGCCTTCAGCACGCGCGGCCCGCCCAGCAGATCGTCCGAGAGGTGATCGCGGAGCTTCAGCCATCCGGTGAGCCAACGAGGCATCCGCTCACGGTGCATCGCGTGCGCTCTCGACGTCAAACGCGACCTCGTCGTCGTGCGATCGCTGGTTCAGCGACTGAGCGCGCGCAGCGTCCGCGAGGTGACGAGGTTCACCCGCTCGGTCTTCGGATCGAACATCAACACGACCTCGCCGCGATCGATCTGTCGGCGCACCGCGAGCACCTTGTCGTCGAGCGAGACCTCGACGTGGCCGTAGTCCGTGCCCTCCCGGGTGACGAACTCCTCGATCACACCGCGCTGCGCGCCCTCGCTGAGCTGATCGAAAGGGATCGTGATGGGCTCGACCTCCGCCTCGTCCTCACGAGGGGGGCCCGGCGGCTCGTCGCGTTCGATCCAGCGTTCGTCGTCGTCGTTCATGAGGTCGTCTTGCGTGCGCGGGCTCATCCCGTCGAGTCGCGCGCACGCACCCATGGACTGACACGCACCCTGCCCGCCTCTCGGTCTCGCCCGCCACGGGCTGTGGCGTGCCGCCGCAGCCTCCGACGTGGACCACGGGGGAAGAGGCCGGGTTTTCGGGGCTGATCTCGTGCGTGCGTGCTCCAGATTCACCACCGAGCGGTCGGGCACGACGGCTGCAAACCACCACGCATGACCGCACGACACGCGAGGAGTCTGCACGCCGTGGTGAGGCCGCCGAGCGATCGCTCGACCACAGCCGCCGCGACACCGTCCGACTCGGACCGCGGGATCGATCCGGGGACCGAGAGCGGTGAGCACGTGCGATCGGCTGCGATCGCCGAGCCCCGGGAGGTCGCGTCACCGCAGGGCGCGCTCCCGATGCCGCAGATCGACGAGTCCCCGCGAGAGCCGCGCATCACGCGACCGATGGACGTGGGCCCCGAGCTCTTGGCCTCCGCCAGGCCGACCGCGCCGAACGCCGTCGTCGCGGGGTCCGAAGCTCGTCGGCCTCAGCGCGGGACGATGCGGTTGTGGTCGACGCCCGCCGACGGGCTCCTCCGCGAGGTGGCGACGGCACCCGACCGCGAGGCGAGCGAGGCCCCGAGCCCCAAGGGGCCCGTGTCTGCGCCCGTGGTCCGCGTGCGCGCCGTGCACGCGATCGGCGACGTCGATCGGGGCGAAGCGAAGGCAGCGACGCCCGCGCCGGTGATCGCCAAGCGCGACGAGCGAGAGACCGTGCCCGATCTCGGAACGCTCCGCCGCTACAGCGTGAGCACGCCATTCGCCATCGAAGCGCCGCACTCGGGCTGGCGTTGGTTCGTGGGCCTCGCCGCTGTGACGTTCGCCGCCTCGGTCCTCTTGATGCTCTTCGACGGCCTGTGAGCTGCACGCGGCGTCTGCGCGCGACTCACCGACACGTGGCTCGTCACGAGGGCCACCGCATCGACTCGAGGTGAGCGAGGACGACGCGCGGGTCGACGCGGCCCTTGAACCGCACGATGCGCGCATCGCTCGGGATCGCGGCGTCGCGCACGGCGAGGCGCTCGCTCACGCACACGATCAGTCGATCGAGCTTCGCCTCGTCGAGCGACGCGAGCTTGTTCGCGAGGTACTCGGGGCTCCAGTAGCCGACGATCTCGAGCCACGCGCGCCGCGAGGGCGTGCGTCGATCGACGATCAGGAAGTCGGGGAAGATCATGCGGCCCTTCGCGATGGGGATCGGCTCGGGCTCGCGCACCAGCTCCCACTGCGGCGCGAGCTTGGTGAAGCGGCGCGCGAACGCCTCCTCGATCGCACTGTCGAAGCCGGGCTCGGTCCCGCGACACGCCGCCACGAACGGATCGTCGCTGCCGAGCCGGAAGGTCCACTCCGTGCTCGGCCCGGGGATGCGCACGAGCGCCTCGAAGCGCGCGCGCGACAGCACGGGGACCAAGGCGCGCGTGGCCGAGGCATAGAGGCGCGTATGTCGGAACAGCGCGAAGGGCCCCGAGATCGTCAGCACGATCGGCGGCTCGGGCGCGGCCATCCCCGGCAGCGCGAGCGTGGGCTCGGCCTCGCGTCGTCGTGCCGAGACCAGCAACCCACGCAGCTGTGCCGTGCGCACCACCGCGCGCGCGCCGCCGTGCAGCGTGAGGACGATCTCGCGCGACCGCGCGAAGAGCTGCTCCACGAGCACGCGGTTGGCGCGCGTGCGGAGCGCATCGACGCTCGGGGCGGCGCCGCGCTCGAACGAGATGACCTGCTCGGAGGGGAGATCCGCGAAGAGCGCGTCCTCGAGCTCCGCCGGCGAAAGGCCCGTCTTCTGCGCGAACGCGCGAGAGAGTTCGTCCCTCGAGCGCGTGCCCGTCGCGCTCGCCACGAACAGCGCCTCTCGCAGCGCGCGAGGCGTCACGCGGGCGACGACCTTGGACTCGAGGTGCGCGTCGAGCGCCGCGCGCACGAGCTCCAGCTTGCGACGCGAGAGCACGCTCGCGCTCGGCGTGTGGGTCAGCGGCCTCGGACCGCCGCTCGGCGATCGCGACGTCGGCTCGGGGCGCGCGAGCGCCTCGTCGAGCTCGCGCCGTCGAAGGCCCACGTGCGCCTGATAGAGCGCCACGAGGCGCGCGATCGCACGATCGTCTTCGGGGACGAGCCAGCGCGGCGCGAGGATCTTCGAGGTGACCGAGGAGCTCATCGCGCCACCAGCGCCTCTCCGCGCGCCTCGAGGCCTCGACGTCGCTCCTGCGAGACCCAGCCCTCGCGCGTTCCTTCCGTCACGAGCTCGTAGACGATCGCGCGCTTGCCGGGGCTCGGTCGGAGCACACGTCCCACACGCTGCACGTGCTCGCGCGTGCTCAGCGCGCCGCCGAGCACGATCGCGATCTCGGCGTCGGGCACGTCGATGCCTTCGTTCAACACGCGCGCGGACACGAGCGCGCGCAGGCTCCCTTCACGAAAGCGCTGGAGCGCACGCGCCCGCTCGTCCTTGCCGATGTCGCACGTGATGGGCATCACGAAGAAGCGGCGCGCGATGCGGTAGGCCGCCTCGTTCGAGCCCACGAACACGAGCGTGCGCGTGTCGCGATGACGATCGAGCAGGCGACCGAGCAGGCGCTCCTTCGCCGCGGTGAGCGCGAGCAGGCTGCGCGATCGACGAAACGCCGCCATCGCGACGCGCCCCTCGGGGCTCGACTGCGCCTCGCGTGCGAGCTCCGCGAAGCTGCGATCGCGATCGACCGAGAGCGTCGCCACCCACGCCTTGAACGTCGCCTGCGCCTCGACGTACGCGGCGCGCTCGCGCGGCATGAGCGGCAGACGAACGAGCAGCTGATCGAAGGGCGCGAGCCACTCGCCCGCGAGATCCTTCACCGCGACGTCGGACACGATGGGCCCGATCAGCTCGGAGAGGCGGGCTGCCGCGTGGCCGTCGGGTGGGGTGGCCGTGAGGCCGAGCCGGCGCGTGGCGGTGCTCGTCTCGAGGATCTCGTCCATCGACGCATCGCCGAAGTGGTGGGCCTCGTCCACCACGAGGAGCTCGAAGCGGCTCGCCATCGCGCTCGCGTTGCGCATCGCGGACGCGTACGTCGACACGGTGATCGGGCCGAGCTCGTGTGCACCATCGCCGAAGCGCGCGATGCCCGTGGAGAGCCCTCGCGTGAGCACCTGGTGCCACTGCTCGAGCAGCGCGCGCGTGGGCACCACGATCAGCGTGGACGCCTTCGATCGTGTGATCGCCGAGAGCCCGACGCGTGTCTTTCCCGCGCCCGTCGGGAGCACCACGAGCCCACGCCGATCCGCGATGTCCCACGCCGAGATCGCCCGCTCTTGGTAGGGCCTCAGCGGCTGCGACGTGTCGAGCGCCGAGGCACCAACGAGCTCGGGCGAAGCGAGCCGTGCGTTCGCGATCGCGTCGTCGTCGACGAGCAGGTCGAGCGCCCGCGCCCGCTCGAGGACGGCGCCGTACGCATGCCCAGGCGCGCGAAGTCGGTGAACGCGCGGATCGATCCGCGCCTCGGTGAACGCAGAGAGATGCTCCGCGGGTACGTCGTCGAGGAGGAGGGTCCCTTGGTCGTGCGCGATCTTCATGGCGCCCGCCATCGACGATGCCCGCGCGCCGTTGCGCGAAAAAGTTGGCCCCCACTTCTCGACCGCATCGGGAGAGGCCACGCTCGGGCGCGAGGTGCCCATGCAGCGCTCCGCGATCGCTCTTCTCTTCTCGCTCGCTCTCTCTCCGGCGAGCCCAGTCGCGTACGCACAGAACGTCGACACACGCGTGACGACGGCGCACCGCGCGTACGACCTCGCGCGCGCCGCGAGCGCGAGCGGCATGGCCACGACCGAGGAGGTCTACGTGTGGTCGGTTCGTTGGCTCGACGCCGAGCGACTCGCAGCACCCGATCGCGCACAGGCCGCGGTGATGGCGCACCTCTCACGCATGACGACGCTCGAAGCCGAAGTGCGCGCACGCGTCGCGACCGGCTCCGCGCCCGCGAGCGCCGAAGCCGCCTGCGCCTACTACGTCGCCGAAGCCCGCGCCTGGCAGACCCAACCACCCCGCCTCTGACGCGACCCCTGCTTCAGAGCGCTGTGCGACGGGGTCGGAGACGGGGTTGTGCGACGGGGTCGGAGACGGGGTCACTCCAAGGGGGTCCAACCACCCGGCATTGCTGGAGAAAAACAGGCGAGTTGACGCGATGACGTTTCCCAACGGTTTCTGCAGTGAACTCCCGAAATCCATGCAGAAACTGGCATCGCGTCAATTCGTCGATTTTTCTCGAACGATTCCCAGCGGTTGAAGAGGCCTGGAGTGACCCCGTGTCACCCCCGATCGCCTCCACCTCGACGTCACCGATCGAGATCAGCCCCTCGATGGACTCGTAGCCCAAGGTGAAGACCGCTTCTCTCAAGACAGCGGGGAGCGGGACTGGCGGCGGCGGGGACTCCGGGAATCCCGCGTCCCCAGCAGTGCCCGGGATGATCTCGATCGCCTCGACAGCGGTGGCCGAGGGCATGAGCCCCTTCCGTGGGGCGGCCATCGACGCGCGGGTTCGGAACACGAACGGGCCACGGCGAGCCATCACCAGTCGCTTCCACTCTTCGTCGGGAATCCAAGGGCACACGACACGCAGCAGCGACCACTGAGCTCGATCCGCCGCGTCGCGCCACGGACACACCATCAGGACGGGCATCACACCCCCTTTACGATCAGTCCGCCGCTCCAACCGTCCGCGACCCCGACCAGCGTCCACGCCTCGTCGTCCATGTGCTCATCGTCACTCGAACGAATCCACGTGGGCAAAACGAAACGGGCCCCGGATTGCTCCGGAGCCCGTCTCTTCGTTCACGCGATCACCCACTGAGCCCCGATGAGGCCTGTCCCGCCGAGCGCAGCGCGAGGCGTTCAAGCGGGGTTGGGGCCCCGCGCGCAGCATTCGCGTCAGCGAATGGAGCGGGAAGGGGACCCGACCACGTCGGGGGAGGGGCCGCACGGCCTCGGAAAATCAGTGCTGGTGCTCGTGATCGTCCGACGCGCCCTTCTCCTTCTTCGGGGCCTCGGCGATCATCGCCTCGGTCGTCAGAAGCAGCGACGCGACCGAGGCCGCGTTCGTGAGCGCGGTGCGCACGACCTTCGTCGGGTCGACGACGCCGGCCGCGAGCAGGTCCTCGTAGGTCTCCGTGGCCGCGTTGAAGCCGAACGCGCCCTTGCCGCTGCGGACCTTGTCCACCACGACCGAGCCCTCGACGCCCGCGTTCGCCGAGATCTGGCGGAGCGGCTCCTCGATCGCGCGACGCACGATGCGGATGCCGATCTTCTCTTCCGCGCTCGCCTCGAGCGTGTCGAGGATCGACTGCACGCGGATGAGCGCCACGCCGCCGCCGGGGACGATGCCCTCCTCGGAGGCCGCGCGCGTGGAGTGGAGCGCGTCGTCGACGCGATCCTTCTTCTCCTTGAGCTCGATCTCGGAGGCCGCGCCCACCTTGATGACCGCCACGCCGCCCGCGAGCTTCGCGAGACGCTCCTGGAGCTTCTCCTTGTCGTAGTCGCTCGTGGTGTCCGCGATCTGGCGGCGGATGAGCTCCACGCGGCCGGTGATCTCCTTCTTGTCACCGCGGCCGCTGACGATCGTCGTGAAGTCCTTGGTGATCTTCACGCGGTCGGCGCGCCCGAGGTCCGAGAGCGAGACGTTCTCCAGCTTGATGCCGAGATCCTCCGTCACGACCTGGCCACCCGTGAGGATCGCCATGTCCTTCAGCATCTCCTTGCGGCGATCACCGAAGCCCGGCGCCTTCACGGCCGCAGCCTTGAACGTGCCGCGGAGCTGGTTGACCACGAGCGTCGCGAGCGCCTCGCCATCGACGTCTTCCGACACGATGAGGAGCGGCTTGCCCGCGCGCGCCACGGCCTCGAGCAAGGGGAGCATGTCCCGCATGTTCGAGATCTTCTTCTCGCAGAGGAGGATGTAGGGGTCCTCGAGGTTGACCTCCATCTTCTCCGCGTCGGTCACGAAGTAGGGCGAGAGGTAGCCGCGATCGAACTGCATGCCCTCGACGACGTCGAGCGTGGTCTCGAGGCCCTTGGCCTCCTCGACCGTGATCACGCCCTCCTTGCCGACCTTCTCCATCGCCTGCGCGAGCATCTCGCCGATGGAGCTGTCGCCGTTCGCGCTGATCGTGCCGACCTGCGCGATCTCCTTGTGATCCTTGACCTCGCGCGAGAGCTTCTTGAGCTCGCCGAGCAGCGCCTCGACGGCCTTGTCGATGCCGCGCTTGAGGCTCATCGGGTCGTGGCCCGCCGAGACCATCTTCGAGCCCTCGCGGAAGATCGCCTGCGCGAGGACCGTGGCGGTCGTGGTGCCGTCGCCCGCGACGTCGGCCGTCTTGCTGGCGACCTCGCGCACCATCTGCGCGCCCATGTTCTCGAACTTGTCCTTGAGCTCGATCTCCTTGGCGACGGTGACGCCGTCCTTGGTGACCTTCGGGGCCCCGAACGACTTCTCGATCACGACGTTGCGGCCCTTGGGACCGAGCGTGACCTTCACAGCGTTCGCGAGGGCATCGACACCCGCGAGCACGCGGGCCTGAGCGTTCTGATCATAGATGATGGCTTTGGCCGTCATGGTTCTCGTCTCCTTGGAATCGTAGGGAAAATCACAGGATGGCGAGGACGTCGTCTTCGCGGAGGATGAGCAGCTCTTCGCCGTCGATCTTCACCTCGGTGCCGCCGTACTTGCCGAAGAGCACGCGGTCGCCCGCCTTCACCTCGAGGGGACGAACCTCGCCCTTGTCGTTCGTGCGGCCGTTGCCGACGGCGATGACCGTGGCTTCGATCGGCTTCTCCTTGGCGGAGTCCGGGATGATGATGCCGCCCTTGCTCTTCTGCTCGGCTTCGAGGCGCTTGACGAGGATGCGGTCGTGAAGGGGTCGGAACTTCATGGTCTCTCCTTGAGATCGATGGGCCGCGGGGGGCCGATCGTTCGAACGGGTCATCGACTGGGACGCGTCGAGGCGCCCCGGAACGCGGGGCCGCACGGCTAAGCACGGGGCTCCGACGCGTCAAGGCACGATCCCCGCGAGCTTTCTCACGCCGCGGTGGCCGAGGAGGGCCGCGTGCTACGCCTCGCCGGTGTCTGCGCGCGTGATCTCTCTCGACGAGCCCGGGCTGCGCGCGCTGTACGACGCGCTCGACGTGCTGCGCCGCTCGGACGAGCCCTTCGATCCCCGCAACGACGGCGCCTGGCGGGTGGTGTCGGTGTGGGCGCGGGGGCGGGCACCCTCGCGCGATCGTCGGCACGACGACGTGGTGCAGGAGACGCTGCTCGCGATCGCGCGCTACGTGCGGGAGATGGACGCCACCACGCCCCGGGGCGCCGCGAAGTGGGCGACCACCATCCTGCGTCGCAAGCAGATCGACGTGCTGCGGCAGGACGCGATCGATGCCGTCGCCAAGGGCCTGGGCGAGCCCGACACCAGCCTCGAGACCCTGAACGCAGAGGATCCGAGCGTTCCGCCTGCGCTGCTCGACGCCGAGCACCGCCGCATCGAGTCGGTGGTGCTCGCGGCGATCGACGAGAGCGAGCCGTCCGCCGCCGTGCGCCTCACCCGTCGATCGATGGCGCGGGCCGCGATCTACCGGCTGGTGCTCGAGCTCGAGCCCGACGCGATCGAGGCGCGCCTCGCGCTCGCGGAGCCGGTGGGCAAGGAGCGCCTCTACAAGTGGATCGAGCGCGGCCGTGCCGTCGTCGCGGACGCCATGCGCGGGTGGGCCCGAGCGCACCCGGGCGAGGCCGACGTGCAGGCCATCAGCGCTGTGGTGATCGAGCTCGTCGAGGCGCGCCGCGCCGACGCGGGCAAGCCTCGCCCCGAACGACGCAAGCCCTGACGGCTGTCAGTCCCTGGACCCCGTGCTCGACTCCCCCTCATGACGCGACCTCCCACCCACGCCTCGTCGCTCCTCGATCGGTACCTGCGCCAGGCCGAGGCCGCGATCCGCGCGCGAGAAGGCGTGGAGGAGCGTGACGCCGATCTCGAGGCGATCCTCGAGGTGCTCGCGATGACCGTCGCGCTCGAGGTGATGGGCGAGCTCGTGCGTGTGCCGCCCGCGACACGCGAGAGCTTGCGACGGGTGGGCGCGCGCGCGCTCTTGCAGATCGGCACGCTCTTGAGTGACGACGACGAAGATCGTGCCGAGGCCGTGCGGCTGATCGGCCCTTACGCCCGCGATGGGATCCGCGCGCTCGCGGGGAAGGAAGCCCCTGCACCGAGGCGCGACGACGCGATCGTGCTCGACGCCGAGCTGGTGGGCCTGTCGCGCGGGCAGTTCGATGGGTTCCGGCTCGCCGAGATCGCGTGGCGCGTGCGCGAGTCGAGCGCGGCCAAACGTGCGCTGGGGATGCTGCGTCGGGTGGAGCCCGAGCGTGGTGACGCGAGCGGCGAGCCGCGGCTGCGCCTCGCGGCCGACGGCGGCGCGCCGATGCGTGATCCCTCGAGCGGTCGACGCATCGCCGAGCTCACCGTCGCCGACCACGCCATCGAGCTCCACCGCTTCGACGACGGAGCGATCGCGGCCTACGCGGCGTCGGCCGTGATGCTCCGCCTCGGCGGCGAGCACGTGACCTCACGCGTCTCACGCGCGGGCTACGCCGAAGCGAGCCTCGGAGAGAGCGCCACCCGCGTCGAGCTCGACGTCGCCGGCACCACCACGACGC
The DNA here is from genome assembly GCA_017303575.1 of Deltaproteobacteria bacterium. Classification (GTDB taxonomy): domain Bacteria; phylum Myxococcota_A; class Polyangia; order Polyangiales; family Sandaracinaceae; genus JAFLCL01. The sequence continues at coordinate 13,139 of JAFLCL010000121.1, read as the reverse complement.
TCGAGATCAGCTGATCCCGCGCCCTGCCCGCGATCTCCCGCGCCAGGGAGCGAAGCGACCGAGCCAGGCACGAAGTGCCGCGACAGGCCGAAGGCCGAGCCAGGGCCAGAGGCCCGCGCCCGTTCTGCGCCTCGCTTGGGCATGAGATTGTCCTGAAGACGACGCAGGCGCGTCTTTCCGAGGAGCATGATCAAGACACACCAGGGAGTGCTGCCCAGAGAGGTGCTTCATCAGTTCCCCTTGCGGTCACCGCCGACCACTCACGGGTACGCGGAGTGGATCCCCAATTTCGCGGGGCTCGAGCACGTCTTGGGCGTGGCGGGTCTGCTCGATCCCGACTTCCACGAGGTAGGCGAGCACGTGTTCTGGTCACGCGGAGTCGCGGAGGGATTCGAACGCGTGGGCGTCGTCGGCACCCGGTTCGGCAACGACCCGGTGACCGTCGAGCGGTACTCGAACATCGTCAATCTCGAGGAGTTCTTCCTCGCCGCAGCAGACGAAGCGGTGGACAGTGACGAGCTCTTGGCGTGGTTCGCGGTCGTCCTCGAGCGCTTCTGGCAGAGGGCGCTGCGCGCTCACTTTCCCGAGCGTCGGTACCTCTTCGAGGTGACCCGGAATCTCTACGACGAAGAAGGGCTGTGTCTGACCTTCTGGCAGGACAGGTCGATCGAGAGCGCGTGAACGACGAACGCCCGATCTCTTCGTGAAGAAGAGACCGGGCGCGCGCTTGCTGGGTGGCTCTCGCGTCCCCTCCCCCGCCCCTCCCGCGCTGCGGGAGGGGAGTGTGCTGGGGGAGGTTCGACGTGCGGAGCTCGCGAGCTTGCAGTGATCAGGGCGAGACGCCGGTGATCTCTGCGCGGGTGCCGGTGAAGGTCAGGGCCGACGAGTAGCCGTCGGCGATGCGCTCGTCGTCGTAGCAGCCGCGGCCCTCGATGCGCGTGCCGTCGCCGTCGATGCACGCGGTGACGACTGCCTGGCAGCCGCGCGGGCCTGTGCGCACGACCTCGAAGGACTCGAGGCCGTCGCCGTCGAGATCGACGTCGGGGCTCGTGGGACGCAGGCGGAGGATCGAGATCATGCCGCCGCCGATCATCATGTCGGCGAGCGTCGGATCCTCGGTCGAGCCGTCACACGGATCGCCGATCTCGATCATGAAGCCGCCCATGCCGCCGAACATCTCGAGCATGCTCGCGCTGAGGAACGACATCGCCTGCACCGGGACGCCGCCGCAGATGAGGCCGTCCTCGAGGCCCGAGAGCTCGCCGCCGGACTGCGTGGTCGTGCCCGAGAGGTGGCCACGCCCGAGCGTGATCGGGAGGAACGCGATCGGGAGATCGAGATCCTCGGGGCCGCCCTCGAGCGCGCGCGAGGTGATGCTGCTCTCGAGCGACGTGATGGGCGTGAGGTCGCCCTGGAGCGAGCTCGGATCGACCGTGTAGCCGCCGCCCATGCCCGCGCGATCGCCGAGCAGCCACGCCGTGCGGAGCGACGGATCGTCGATGCCCTGCGGGTCGTCGAGGCCGAGGAACGAGAGGAGGAACGTGGGGCCACCGCCGCCGCCACCACCGCCGGGGCCACCGCCGCCGAGGAACATGTTGATCAGCGCGAGCGCGGGACCGAGCGCCGTCGCGAAGCGGTTGTCGGGGTCTCCGTCGCCCGAGTAGTCGCAGCCGACCATCTCGTCGCCGAACTGCAGCCCCTCGAGGACGACCGAGACCTCGTCGCGACAGTCGGCGCCGCAGCCGTCCCAGCGCGTCGTGTTGCCGTCGTCGCACTGCTCGCCGGCCTCCATCGTCCCGTTGCCGCAGCCCATGATCGTGCGGCAGTCCGCGCCGCAGCCCGGCGTGCCGTCGCACACCTCGCCGCGGTGGAGGTCGAGCACGCCGTTGCCACACATCTCGTTCGAGAGGCAGTCGCCGCGGCAGCCGTCGCCCGAGAGGTTGTTGCCGTCGTCGCAGACCTCACCCGGATCGGGCGGGCCGCCATCGCCGCAGTACGGATCGCGCACGCAGTCGGCGCTGCAGCCGTCGTCGGGCGTGAGGTTGCCGTCGTCGCACTCCTCGCCCGGCTCGATGCGCCGGTTGCCGCACTCGGGCGGCGCGACGAACGCGTCGGGCGGTCCTGGCGTGAACGCGTCGGTGCCTTCGGGGAAGGCCGCGTCGGGACGCGCGGGTGCGTCGAGGTCGAGCACGATGCCCGCGTCGTCGCCGCCGAGCGTGTTGGTGCTGGCGCAGCCAGCGATCGTGCCCGCGGCTGCCGAAGCCGCGAGGAGCGTGGTGATGTAAGTGCGCATGAATCCTCTTCCGTCCCGAGCCCAGGGACGCGGCACGATACCAGACAAGCCGACGCGAATCGCAGGGGGACGGACGCGCGATTGCGCACAGCGCGCCAGGGAACACTGGGCGGTCGATCGCGTACAAGGCCGGCGTGAGCCAGTCGCGCAGCGTGCCGCTCGAACCGGGCGAGAAGATCGTGTGGCAGAGCCGCGGCGGTGGACGCGCGGGCTACGGCCAGTGGGTGTACGTCGTCGCCGTGTTGGTCGGCCTCCACCTGTGCGGCACCCTCGCGTTTCTCCCCATCGCGCTCCTCGGCGCCACGAGCAGCGACACCGAGTCGTACGGCGACCCCTACGGGGGCATGGACGACGACCCGTACACGTACGGCGCCAGCGAGGTCCCGCGTCGTGAGCTGTCGATCGGCGAGACCGTGCTGGCCACCCTGCCCTCGCTCCTCTGCACGCTGATCTCGTTCGGCCTCGCGGGCGCGGCGGGCTATGTCGTCATCCGGCCGCGCATGCGACCGAGCTACTTCCTCACGCCGCGACGCGTGATCGCCCACAAGCTCTTCGGCGGCGAGGAGAGCTGGGCGCTCTCGGACGTGCGGGAGATGCGGCAGTACATCGCCGTCTACCAGGGTCGGTATGGCAGCGTGCAGGAGGTCCCCACGAACCGTGTGCAGATCAAGCTGTCCTCGGGCGCGTGGGTGAAGTTCGGTCCCGTCGCCGACATGGAAGGGCTGCTCGATCTCTACGAGCACGCGGTCGCGACGCGCTGGATCGAGCTCGACGCGCTGCCCGAGGTCGATGGCGCGCTCGCGCCCGGTGAGGCGCGCGACGACGTGCTCTTCATCGGCCGCACGAGGACGACGGGTATGAGCTACGGGCCGCTCTTCGTGGGACCGAGCCGCGTCGTGCGCTTCACCGAGGTGCTCGAGGCCCACCAGCTGGGCCGCCTCTACTCGTTGCTCGCGCGGCCCGAGACCGACGTGGAGATCGAGGAGCTGATCGTCTCGACCGCGCGCAGCGGCACCTTCGGTCACTTCGTCGACGTCGCGCGAGAGGACGCGCGGCCTTCGATCGATGGGCGCGTTCTCTCGCTGCGCCTCGGCGAGCGTCACGAGCCCATCGATGTCTCGAGCGCGGACGCCGATCGTGCGCGCCGCTTCCTCGCGAAGAGGGGCTGAGCGATGGAGGCGGTGCTCGTCCTCGTGCTGGCGGTGATCGCGTGCGTCGTGATCTACGCGGTCTCGGTGGCGCCCAAGCGCAAGGCGCCCCGCACGGCGGTCACGCTGAAGCGCGAGCTCGACAAGCTCACGCACGACCCGCGCGCGAGCGAGTCTCTGCTGGCTCGTGAGCGAGAGCGCAGCCCCGACGCGAGCGAGCTCGAGGTGCTCGAGACCGTACTGCGTCGGCTGAAGCGCGAGCGACGTCGTTAGTCGGCCGTGCCGGTGGTTTCGGATCGTCGTAGGCTCGCGCCCGTCGTGTCGTCGGCTGTCGTTCGTCCTTCGTCCCCGCCGGTCTCGTCCGAGCTCCAAGGAGCGCTCGCTGCGCTCGGTCGTGCGCTCGATCACGACACCAAGAACCTGCCGCTGCTGCTCCAGGCGCTGACGCATCGCTCCTTTGCGAACGAGCGGCCCGACCTGGCGCCAGGGCACAACGAGACCCTGGAATTCCTTGGCGATTCGGTGGTCGGGCTCGCCGCCGCCATGCTGCTCCGCAAGACCTTCCCCGACGCGCGCGAGGGCGAGATGACGCGTCGTCGCGCCGACCTCGTGTGCGAGCGCACGCTCGCGAAGATCGCCGAGACGCTCGAGCTCGGGCCGCTGCTCCGCCTGGGCAAGGGCGAAGAGAAGAGCGGCGGTCGCACCAAGGCACGCCTGCTCGCGAGCGCGCTCGAGGCCACGATCGCGGCGGTGCTGCTCGACGCCGACGTCGACACTGCGCTGCGCGTGGCGACCCGCTTGCTCGAGCCGCACCTCGGCGCGATGGCGCCCGGTGAGGGCGACTTCAAGTCACGCGTGCAGGAGCACCTCCAGGCCGAGGGGCGCGGCACGCCGCGCTACGAGCTCGTCGCGCAAGAAGGCCCCGAGCACGCGCGCACGTTCTTCGTGGCGATCCAGATCGAGGGCATCGAGCTCGCGCGAGGTGAGGGCAAGAGCAAGCTCGAAGCAGAGCAGTCCGCCGCGCGCGTCGCGTACGAGTCGCTCACGGCCTCGACACGCTCGTGATCGTCGTGCGCGCCTCGCACGTGGCCTGGCTCGCGGCCTTCGTGCTCGCGACCGCGGTGCTCGCGCCGTTCGAGGTCGTGATCGCCGATCCACCACCGAGCGACACGTCGAGCGCGACGACCCGCACGAGCCAGCGCTCGAGCGCGCGACGACGGCCCGCCACGCGAAGAACGACCGCACGAAGAACGACAGCACGACGACGCACCACGACACGACGCGCCGCCACGCGTCGACGGCGCTTCGTGCCGCGCCTCACGGCTGCGCAGCGAAGGCAGATCCGTCGGTGGCACGTGCGCGCGAGCCGCGCCGACATCACCGTGTGGTCGCGTCGCGATCCGCTGCCGATCGTGTTTCGTCCGGTCAGCGCGCGCGAGCGCTTCGAGCTCGTGCCCGACGACGCGTACGGCACGTTCACGGGCGAGGCGCTCGAGCGCGCGGAGCTCGCGTTCGCGTACCGCGAGGACGGCTCGCACCGCCCGATCCATCCGCGCCTGCTCCAGCTCGTGCACCGCGCGGTGCGTCACTTCCGCGCGCCGTGGGTGTGGGTGATCAGCGGCTACCGCAGCGGCAACCCGCGCAGCCGTCACGCGCAGGGGCGCGCGATCGATCTCGTGCTGCCGGGCGTGCCCGATCGACGGCTCGCGTCGTACCTGCGTCCGCAGGGCTACGTGGGCGTGGGCATCTATCCGACGAGCGGCTTCGTGCACCTCGATGTGCGCGCGCGGAGCTACTACTGGTCCGACAGCTCGGGGCCCGATCAGAGCAACCGCGAGCGACGCATCTTCCCCACGCTCGGCCCTCGCTACGATCGCATCGCGCACAACCTCGGCGCCGAGCCCGTGCCCGATCTCACCGACGCGAGCGACGACGAAGAGCGCGAGGAAGGCAGCGCGCCGATCGCGCCCGATCTCGACACCGACGTGGAGATCGAGCCCGCGATCGAAGGCGCGCGCCCGGACCCGTCGTCGATCGACGCGGGCGTGCTGGCCTCACCGATCGACGCAGGCATCCCACCCGACGCGTGAGCCACGACGCAGGTATGCTCCGCGCCATGGCCGACCCCACGAAGCCCAAGTCCAAGTCCTTCACGCTGAGCGACGAGGACATCTCGATCTCGCGCCCCAAGCAGGCACCGCCCAGCCTCGGCCGCGTGGGCGCGGGGCCCGACGTGGTGGGCGTCGCAGGCGGCAAGGCGGGCACCGATCCCGACGCCGCGCCCAAGCCCGCGCCGACGGATCCCGACGGGCACTGATCCGAGATCAGCTCGAACCCTCCTCGTCCGAGCGCTGCTTCCAGCGCGACAGGGTGTGGCCGATTCGTTCGAGGTAGCCGTCGGCGCGGACCACCTCTTCGTAGCCGGGGACGGTGCCCACCCACCGGCGCATCCGCACGTTCGACACCTCGGTCAGGTACATCGTGGGCAGGCCCATCAACGCGGGGCCATCCATGCCCGCGGTCGTCACGCCGACCTGCCCGAGGACGCCGTGAGCGCGCCGCAGATGCTCGAAGAGCTGGAGCTGCGCGCGACGCGTGTCCCTGCCATCGAACGGCGGGTCTCGATAGAACATCGTCATGTCGATCGCGCGTGGTGGTGGCTCTGCCCCGAGCACGTCGCCCATCAGGATGGGCACGAGCCCCTGATCGAGCGCGCATCGACACAGCGCGCCCACCTCGGCGTGCGTCGAGTTCCGACCCGCGTGGTGCGTACCGCGGCGCACCCAGACCAGCACCTTCTTCGCAGGCTCCGAGGCGAGGACACGGTCGCCGAGCTCCTCGACGGCGCGTGGGATCGGTGCCTCCCCGAGGAAGGAGCTGCGGAGGGAACGCTGCGCGCCGCGGGGATCGTCTGCGAACGCTCGGGCGATCAGATCGGGGAGCGCCTTGTTCGCACGGGGGCGCGGGCGATAGGGAACGATCCGTGGCCCGAGCCCGGCATCACGCAGGAAGCGCTCCACCGCGGCCTGCGCAGGACCCGGCTCGATCTGCGTGGAGATCCCGCACAAGCGCGCCGCCGCCGCCACGTACCAGCCCTCGCCGAACGAGAAGGCCGGGTCGGCGTGGAACGTGTACGCGTGGTTGCGATCCTCGACGAGGAGGCGCGCAGCACGCGCAGCAACCTCCGCACGCTGGGCGGCTCGCTTCGCGCGAGTGTGGGGCGCGGATGCGTGATCGAGCTCCGCCGCGATCCGTGTCGCCGCGCGCGCTGAATCCTCTGCGGTCGCGACGATGGCGGCGACGCGCTGCCAACCGTCCTCGCAGTCTTCGTGGGTCGGGGCGCGCTGAGCACCTTGCGAGAGCTGGTTCGCACCGTGCCGTGCGTCCTCCGCGCGGGCGCAGTGCGCTTGCACCTCCGTGAGCCGCGCCGCCACGAGCGTGGCGGGCGCGACCTCCGCCTCGGACGCCGCTCGCGCCACCTCTTCACAGAGGGCGATCGACCGCTCGAGCGCGGCGCGGTGCCGCTCGCGGGCTCCTGGGAGGTGAAGCGCGTCGGCGAGCGTCCCGGCCAACACGCTCGCCGCTTCGCGCGCCAGCGCGTCGAGCTCGAGCGCGGTCACCTGCCGGCGAGCGTGTCGAGGTACGGGGTCAACGCCGTCGCGAGTCCTCGCACGATCACCGCGGGATCGGCCGCCTCGATCGTCGGCGTGCGCAGCTGCGTGACGGGGCCGATGCCCTTCTTGAGGCCATCGGACAGTCGATCGCCGGCACGCCTTCGCGTCTTGAGCTCGAGGTCCACCTGCTCGAGCGCGGTACCGATGGCGGGCCAGCCCGGGGCGGCCTTGCGGAGCACCTCGAGCCACGGCGGCGGCGACTCGTCGCTGCGGTTGAGGATCACGCCCACCGAGCGCTGATCGAGCCGGCCGAGCTTCTTGTGCAAGAAGATCGCGTCGGCCATCGCCGAGCCGCTCGGGGCAGTGACCAGCACGTAGCGCGCGCGCGGACCGAGCAAGAGCGACTCGCTCGTGCGCGCCAGCTGCGCGAAGCGATCCTTCACCAGCGCGAGATCGGCGAAGAGCTGCGCGAGATCGCGCAGGAGGCGCGGGCTCAGGATGCGGGCGAAGAGCGCCTCGATGCGCGCTTGGGCGCCCGCGAACATGCCGGGGTCCTTCACGTCCTCGCCGTCGTTCACGCGGCGCGCGAGGCCGCCGAGCCAGCTCACCGCGCGGCCCTCGAAGAGCACCGCGAGACGGCCCGGGTAGCTCACGAAGTCGAGCGCGTTGCGCGAGGGCGCCGTGTCGATGACGAGGTAGTCGAAGCGCTGCTGCTCGACGGCGCGCGCGATCAAGATGAGCGAGACGATCTCGTGCATCGACGCGGCAGCGTCGGCCATCGTCAGGTACACGGGGTTCTTCATCACCCGCGCGAGATCGTCGGGGCGGCCCTCGAAGAGGATCTCCGCGAACGTCGGTGTCGAGCGACGCGGCTCGGGCATCAGCGCGAAGAGGCGACCCTCCACCTCGGGCTCCACGTGCGCGGGCTGCACCTTCTCGTCGATCTCGACGCCCATCGCGTGCGCGAGCCGGCGCGCGGGATCGACAGTCACCACGAGCACGGTCTTGCCCTTGCGCGCGAGGGCGAGCGCGAGCGCCGCGCTCGTCGTGGTCTTGCCGACGCCGCCGCCGCCGGCGCAGACGATCGTCGTGGGGATGTGCACGCTCACGCAGCGCCTCGCGCTTCGAGCCAGGCCGCCACGTCGACGGCGCCGAGATCCTCCATCGACTCGGGGAACAGCAGCTTCGAGGGCACGTGTGTGCCCTTCTCGGGCTTGAGCTGACCGAGGATCGACATCGTCTCTTCGCGCGCGCTGCGACGTGCGTCCATCACGCGCAGGAGCTCCTTGGCCGCGTCGGCCTCGGGGCCGCCACGCGCGATGAGCGCGCGCGTCTGATCCCAGGCCTCGGGCGCGAGCTCGGAGGGAAAGCGGTTCACCACGAGGCGCGCGGGCGGCAGCTTCACTTCCTTGTCGAGCGCACGACAGAGCTCCACCGTCTCGCTCAGCACCAGGCGCTCGGGCAGCGTCACCACCACCACCGAGCAGCGCGAGGGCGCCACGAGCCGATCGACGATGCGCGCCGCGAGATCGTGGATCGGCCCGCTCGCGAACATGTCGCGCATCTGCACGGGCAAGCGCAGCCACGTGAGGCCGTGGCCCGTGGCCGGCATGTCGACCACGACGCGCTTGCCGGGCAGCTCGTCCGCGTAGAGGCGGACGCACTCGAGCATCGCGAGCTCGCGCATCGCGGGCGCGGCGCGCAGCATGGGCCGCACCGCGAAATTGTTGAGGAAGACCTTGGCGAGCAGCGTGGAGCCGAGGAGGTTCGCGATCGCCTTCTCCATCGCGTCGCGCGGATCGACCACGCGGTGCAGGACCTTGCCGCCGCTCTTGTCCTTGCGGTTCTGGGCCAGGATGCGCTTGCCCGACTCACCGTCTCCGAACTCGATGAGCATCGCGCTGCCGTCACGGCGCGCGGCAGCCTCCGCGAGGCCCGCGGCGATGCTCGTCTTTCCGACCCCGCCTTTCCCCGTGACGAGAACGAGCGGACCGAGCGGCGTGTGCGCCTCGCCGGGGGACTCCTGGGACATCGAAGGGGCGATGCATACCACGCCCCACGCGAATGTTCGTAACGTTCCCGCCCGGGACGCGTAGGGTCCGGCGCATGCGAACCTCGCCCCTCGGCGCCTTCTTCGTCTCGATCGTGCTCGCGGGCTGCGGCGGTGCGACGAGCCAGTCCACCACCGCTTCGACGGGCACCGACACGACAGGCAGCGCCGACACGACGACCTCGTCGGGCAGCACGAGCGCCGATCCGCGCTTCCCTGCGCCCGAGCGCCCGTGGGCCGAGCTCGATCGGGAGGAGCGCGCGCACCACATGAGCCGCCACGTCACGCCGGCGATGAGCGAGCTCTTCGAGGCCTACGACGCCGAGCGCTTCGGGAGCTTCGGCTGCGCCAACTGTCACGGCGCCGATGCGCGCGAGCGGCACTACGCGATGCCGAGCCCTTCGCTGCCCGTGCTCTACCCCACGGGCTCGATCGGTCAGCACCGCGCGGTCGCACAGTACCCCGAGGGCGTGCGCTTCATGTACACGCAGGTCACGCCCGCCATGCGCCAGCTGCTCGGGGCCCCCGAATTCGACGAGTCCACGCACGGGGGGTTCACGTGCTTCGCCTGTCACACGCGCGCCGCGGACGACGATCCGCTGTCGCAGCCGGAGTGATCTCCACGTCGAGAGGTCTTCGGTGTCCGCGTTCCGCGTCCTTGTGTCCTTCCGCGGATCTCGGCGATGATGCGCCCCTCGTCAGTCTCGGGTCGGCCGTGCGGTCGGCGCCAGTGAGAGAACGAAACCAACCGGGAGAGAAAGTGATGAACAGCACCCTCAAGACCTCGCTCGCGATCGCTGCCACCGCCATGCTCGGCCTCAGCGGCTGCGGCGGCGGAAGCACGTCGTCCTCGCAGGAGTCCTCGAGCGGCTCGGCGACGACGGAGACCTCGGGCGGCCAGGCGTCGTGCAGCGGCGGCGGTCAGGCGTCGTGCAGCGGCGCGACCGGCGAGACGGGCACGACCGAAGGCGGCACGACCGAGGGCGGCCAGGCGTCGTGTGGCGCGGGCAGCTGCGGCGGCGCGGCGCAGGGCTCGGGCGGCAGCACCAGCGGCACCTGAGAGCAAGCTCTCGGATCCGAGGACGGAGCTGGCGAGATCGCCGGCTCCGTCTTCGTTTCTTGGGGCTACGATCGGCCGGTCATGACGCGCAGCGACGACGAGCGAACGAAGCGAGCCCCGACGCAGCGAGCCCACGGCGTAGGCCTGGGCCTGAGGCACGAGCTGTCGCGCGACCTCTTCGAGGCGCGTCCCGCCGAGGTCGGCTGGGTCGAGATCCATCCCGAGAACTTCATCGGCCGCGGGGGGAGCTTCGCCTCGATGCTCGACGAGGCGCGCGCCCGCTACGACGTCGTGACCCACGGCCTCACGCAGTGCGTGGGCTCGCCCGATCCGCTCGACGCGACGTACCTGCGATCGCTGCGCGAGCTCCTTCGTCGACAGAACGCACGCTGGCACAGCGAGCACCTCGCGTGGGGCAACCTGGGCGGTCGCTTCAGCCACGACCTCCTGCCGCTGCCGTTCACGCGCGCGGCCGTGCGTCGCGCGGCAGAGACGATCCGCGAGCTGCGCGAGCGGCTCGAGGTCGACATCGCCATCGAGAACGCCAGCTACTACGGCCACCCCGGCGAGGCCGAGATGAACGAGATCGAGTTCCTCGGCGAGGTGCTGGAGGCGGCGGACTGCAAGGTGCTGCTCGACGTGAACAACGTGTGGGTGAACTCGAAGAACCACGGCTTCGATCCGCGCGCCTACGTCTCGCGCGTGCCCGCCGAGCGCGTGGTGCAGCTGCACGTCGCGGGTCACTTCGTGCGCACCGATGGCCTGATCATCGACACCCACGCCGAGCCCGTGTGCGAGGGCGTCTACACGCTGCTCGAGCACACGCTCGCGCACGTGGGCGAGGTGCCGATCCTCCTCGAGCGCGACGGCAACTATCCCGCGTTCTCCACGCTCCTCGACGAGGTGAGGCGGCTCGATGCGATCCGCACCCGCGTGCGCGACGAGGCCCGCATCAGCGCCCTGCCGGAGATCCGCGCGTGAGCACCTCGACACGCACGGTGGAGCCCGACCTCGACCGCACGCTCGCGAGCTTCGAGCGCGCGATCTTCGCGCCCACGGTGGACGAAGCGGATCTGCGCGCGCTCGGCAGCCGCGATCGTGTGCTGCTCTACCGCGAGCTCGTGCGCTCGCGCCTGCGTGATCTCGTGGCGAGCGCCCTGCCGCGCGTGACGACCACGATCGGCCGCCCCGCGCTCGATCGCCTCGTCGATCAGCGCCTCTCGCACGCGCCGCCGACGACGCGCTTCTTCCGCGAGGTGGTGCTCGAGGTCGTCGACCCGATCGCGCCCGGGCTCGCGAGCGAGGCGCATCCGCACCTCGACGATCTCGCCCGCCTCGAGCTCGCGCAGTGGCGCGCGATCTGGGACGACCGCACCACGGACGCCACGCTCGTCGAGTTCGACTTCGGCAAGCGCCCTGTCGTGAGCCCGACGATGACGCGCCTCGAGCTCGATCACTCCGTGCACCTCACTGACCGCCCGATCGAGCGAGGACGCTTCCACGTGGCGGTGTACCGGCGTCGCGATCACGTGATCGAGACGCGGTGGATGAACGGTCCGCTCGCCGCGATCCTCGATCAGTGGCGCGCGGGCGAGCTCTCCGCGATCGACGGAGTGCGCGCGGCGATGAGCAGCCTCGGCCGCGAGCCCACGCCCGAGATCGTGGATCAGATGAGCAGCCTGCTCGCCGAGCTGCTCGAGCGCGGCGGCCTCCTCGGCTGTCGCGCGCAGTGACGATGAAGGTCTTCGTCGCAGGTGCCGGCTACGTGGGCCTCGAGCTCGCGCGTCAGCTCGCGGCGCGCGGCGAGCGCGTGTGGGCGGCGCGGCGCCACCCTCCCGCGCTCGAGCCGGGCATCACACCATGGCCTTGTGATCTGGGTGATCCCGCGCTCGTGGTGCCCGAGGGGATCACCCACCTCGCGTTCACCGCCTCGCCCGACTCGAGCGATCCGTCGAGCTACGAGCGCACGTACGTCGAGGCGCTCACGCGCACGCTCGAGGCCTTCGATCGCGCCGGCAGCACGCTCGAGCGCATCGTGCTGGTCTCGAGCACGTCGGTGTTCGCCGCCGAGGACGACGCGATCGTCGACGAGTCGAGCCCCGTGCGATCGGACGGAACCGCTGCGCACATCGTGGCGGGCGAGTCGATCGTGCGCGCGCGTCGTGGCGGCGTCGTGCTCCGCCTCGCGGGCATCTACGGGCCCGAGCGCACGCGCATGATCCGCATGGTGAAGGACGGCACCGCGCGCTGCGCGAGCAGCCGACCGATCGGCAACCGCATCCACCGCGACGACTGCGCAGGCGCGATGGTGCACCTGCTCTCGCACCCGGCCCCCGCGGATCTCTACGTCGGCGTCGATCGCGCGCCGGTCGAGCTCGCCGAGGTCTACCGTTGGATCGCGAGTCAGCTCGGGCTGCCCGCACCTGCCGAGAGCGACGAGCCCGACGCGCGCGGCCGCGAGTCGCTCGCGCGCGGAGGCAGCGCCCGCAAGCGCTGCTCGAGCCGTCGGCTGATCGAGAGCGGCTTCGCGTTCCGTTACCCCACGTACCGCGAAGGCTACGGCGCCCTGCTCGCTGGGACGTGAGCGGAGGTCAGAGGGCCGCGAGCGGGGTCGCGCTCGCGCTTCGGATCCCGTGAGCGCCTCACCCGTGGCGTCGAGGCCACACTTTTGGCCTCCGATCCCACCGGCTGGGGCTCGGCGCGCACGCATGGAGCTTGCGAGACGTGCCGCATGCCTCCTTCGACGAGCATGGCGATCTCGCCCCCCGAGGGCGCCGTCGTGCACCCCAGCCCCTCGCGCGATCCTCTCGACCACCTCGACGCTCCCTTCGAGCGCGGGTCTTCGTCGAGCGCAGAGCCGCGGCGCGTGCGCCTCTCGATCCAGGTCGTCACGGGCGTCCTCCTCATCGCCGCGTGCGTGATCTTCTATCAGATGATCCCGTGGCTCGTGCTCGCGGCGTGGTTCGCGACGCTC
>JAFLCL010000120.1 GCA_017303575.1 Deltaproteobacteria bacterium | reverse complement strand
GTCGCGCCCCGGCTCGATGGCCGCGTCGTCGCTCCCCTGTGGGCCGCCGCACGCGGCGAGGGTGAGCGCGAGCGTCGGGAGCAACGAACGGGCACGGTGCGAGGCCAGCATGGCGCGCACGATATCGTGCGGCCTCGATCTCGTCTTGGGCGCCGGGGCCCGCTCTGTCAGCATGCGCGCATGCCGAGGATCGAAGGCCCCGATGTCCGCGTGCGTGTGTTCACGTTCAAGGAGGGGCTGCTCTCCGCGGTCGCGCACGACCTCGAGATCGAGGTGACGCGCGTGAGCCTGGAGTGGCCCGACGATGCGAGCAGCGTCCGGGCGGAGATCGACGCGCGGAGCCTCCGCGTGCTCCACGCGGTGGTCGAGGGTCGGCCGGCGCCGAACGCACTCTCCGATCGCGACAAGCGCAAGATCGAGCAGAGCATCGTGGACGACGTGCTCCAGGCGTCGCGGTACCCGAGCATCCGCTTCGAGGCCGCCCTCGCCTGGCCGGATCCGCAACCCTCGGTTCCCACGATCGAGGGAAAGCTCGACCTCCACGGTCGATCGCGCAGCGTGGCGGTGACGGTGACGGAGCGCGGCGACGCGTTCGTCGCGATGGCCACGCTGCACCAGCCAGACTTCGGGATCGCCCCGTATTCGGCCATGTTGGGGACCCTCAAGATCAAGGCCGACGTCCGCGTCGAGGTGCACGTCCCCGCCGCCGAACGACCCCCGCGCGCGCGCTGAACCTCGTCGGAAGGGTGGCGAGGCGAATCGCACCAGAAAACACTTTGCAACGCGGACCGTGTTGCCAACCCAGGGGGTTTCGTGCTCCAACACGAGGGTCGCCAGGTCGTCGCGAGTCTGCTCAAGACATGCGCCCTGACGGCCGATCGAGTCTACAGATTCGTTGGTTCGCTGAGTCGTCCGAGCGGCCCAAACAGCACGACCGGTGTGGGCCGGTACCATTCGCCGAGGTTGGGAAGACCTCGCCCCCCCAAACCAGACGAGCGTGATGACAGACCGTCCGAAGATCCCCGTCGTCCGTCGTCGTCCCGCTGCGGACGGCGCCAAGGAGGGTCCGGATCCCAGTGGGACCAAGACCATCCCGACCCCCGCGCGCGGTCTCGATCGCGCCGTGCTCGAGCGATACGTCAACGCACCGGAGCGGCCCCCCGCCGAGCGTGATCGTGCGCCGCGCCGAAACTTCTACACGCCCAACGCGATCGTGGCGCCCCGTGAGCCCAACCCCACGCCTTCGCGTCCCATCCTCCGCGAGGCGCCCGTGGTCGCGCCGAACGTGCGCACCTTCGGCAGCTCGCGCGCCAAGACGGGCGGGAGCAGCCGACCGTTCGATCGCAGCAAGCGCCTTCCCCGCCCCATCCGCGAGATCAAGCCCCCGACGCCGCCCAAGCCGCGGCCTCCCATCGAGGTGTCCCCGCTCGATGACCTGAGCATCAAGGTCCTCCGCGCGGTCGCCGAGCTGACGGCGCGTAACGCGGCGCTCCCGCAGGCCAGTGACCCGGCGTTCGTGCCTGGAGCGGCCTACCGAGACCTCAAGCGAGTGCTCGAGCTCGCGTGGCCCGACGTGCGCGATGCCGTCCAGCGTGCGCGCCCGCACCAGGTGCTCCGCGTCGCGCGTTTCTTCGGCCGTTTCGGCCCGGTGTTCGTGGTGAGCGACTACGGCAATGCAGTGCTGGCCGCGGTCGATGCTGGTCAGCCCATCCCCGAGCCGCCCGAGGACATCCGGGCGAGCCTCGAGGCAGCCAAGGCCGCGCGCGCTCTCTGGGACGCCGACCAAGAGTGATCGCGAAGCGATGACCTCTCCTTCGGCCTCGGGTGCACGTCACTCGAGGCCGAAGCGCTTCAAGCGCTCCAGCAACGTCGTGCGGCTGATCGCGAGCTCGCGCGCGAGCTGCGTGCGGTTGCCCTGCGTGCGCTCGAGGCCACGCGTGAGCAACGCCCGCTCGAGCGACTCGATCGCCGCTTCCAGCGTGCCGCTCCCCGCAGCCGCCGCGTGGATCGCCGGATCCTCGGCGCCGCCGCCGTAGCCGCCTGCCTCGCGGATCGGCTGCGAGAGGTGCTCGGGCCCGACCTCGGGGCTCCCGTGCGCGGTGATCGCCCAGCGCGAGATCTCGGCGCGCAGCTCGCGGACGTTGCCGGGCCAGTCGTGCTTCTCGAGGCAGCGCATCGCGGTCGCGCTGATGCGCGCCGGCACGTTGGGTGTCTCGGCCACGAACTGATCGAGCAGGAGCTTCAGGTCGCCCATTCGCTCGCGGAGCGGTGGGAGATCGATCGCGAGCACGTGCAGGCGATAGAAGAGATCTTGTCGGAAGGCGCCGCTCGCGACCATCGGGCCCAGGTCACGATGCGTGGCGGCGAGCACGCGCACGTCGGTGCGCTTGGGATGCACCGCGCCCACGGGCAGGTAGGTGCCGTCGGACAGCACCCGCAGCAGCTTCGCCTGCATCGCGAGCGGCATCTCCGCGACCTCGTCGAGGAAGAGGGTGCCACCGCGGGCCGCACCGAACAGACCCTCGGACGCGCGGATCGCGCCCGAGAACGCGCCGCGCACGTGGCCGAACAGCGTGGACTCGAGGATCTCGTCCGACATCGCCGCGCAGCTCTGGGCCACGAAGGGCTTGCCGCGTCGAGGGCCGTGATCGTGGATCGCGCGCGCCACGAGCTCCTTGCCCGTGCCGCTCTCTCCGACGACGAGGACGTTCGCGTCGCTCGCGGCGACCTTGCGCACGAGCTCGAACACCGTGCGCATGCGGGGCGAAGCGCCGACGATCCCGAACAGACCCGGGAGCGTGGGCGCGGCCACGTCGTCGCGCGCGGGCACGATCGATCGCGCGCCTTCGCCGCGACCGACCACACCTGCCTCGCGCGGCGTGAGGCGACGCAGCTCGTCCTCCGCGTCGTTGGCGATCTCCTGCGCCGCGACGCGGAGGATGGTGCGCACCGTCGCCACACGATCGCCTTTCAAAATAGGCAATTTGCGAACGGGCTCGGTCGCATCGCGCAGGGAGGGATCGAGGGCGACGAGCGCGTGCGCGAGCGCGCGAGGGTCGATGGGCGGTGCGCCCTCGAGGCTCGTGGCCGAGAAGCCGCTCGCGACGACGTGGATCACGCCATCCACGGTGCGCGCGGGCACCGAGAGACAGCCGAGGCCGAGGTGGCACGTGCTCACCCGCTCGCTCTCGCCGGCGCCGATCGCGCGGTAGTGCGCGTCACAGCGCTCGAAGCCCTCGCGCGAGAAGAGCGCGGTGCGACACACCTCGCTCGAGCCCACCATCACGCCGCCGCGAAGGTGCGCGAGCGGGCCCGACTCCGTCACGAGCAAGAGCTCGAGGCCGAACGCGTCCTTCAGGATCGCACGTGCCACCGACACGCCGCGAAGGCGATCGAAGCGATCGAGGGTCTCGGCGTCGGCCATCGCGGCCCAGAGCATAGCGGGCCATCGAGGAGCCGTGCGCGATCGCGAACCGCGCGGCGAGACCGATTACGCTGGTGATCATGGAGCCCTTTCGCCAGCTGCCCTTCGCTCGCGTGCCCGATGCACCGCGCGTCGCGCATCGCTTCTTCGACACCGAGAGCCGCGGCGTCCGGGTTCGATCGCGTGCGCTCGGGGACGTGAAGGTGCACGTGCGCGTGCACGGATCGGGGCCTCCGCTCCTCTTGCTGCACGGCTTCATGACCACGAGCTACTCGTGGCGCTACGTGCTTCCGCGGCTCGGCGCGCGCTTCACGCTCTACATGCCCGACCTCGTGGGCGCGGGCCGCAGCGACAAGCCGAGTGGCCCGTACACGCCGGATGCGATCGCCGAGCACCTCGTCGCGCTCGTCGACGCGCTCGGGCTGCGGGGCGCCCCGGCGATCGGCAACTCGCTCGGCGGCTACCTCCTCATGCGCGTGGCGCTGCGCGATGAAGGCGCGATGTCGCGCCTCGTGAACCTCCACTCGCCGGGCGTCGCGACCGCGCGCATGCAGGCCCTTCGCGTCGCGACACGCGCGCTGCCCGGGTGGGAGCGCGTGGTGTCTGCGTTCGTGCGCCGTGATCCCGAGCGCTGGGTGCACCGCAACGTCCACTACTGGGACGAGCGCCTCAAGTCGCGCGAAGAGCACCGTGAGTACGCCGCGCCGTTGCGCGATCCGGCGGGCCTCTCCGCGTTCCTCCGCATGCTCGTCGAGACGCTCGATGCGCGCGAGATGGAGCGCTTCGCCGACGATCTCCGTGCGCGCACCGCGTTCCCGATCCCGCTCCAGCTCGTGTACGCCCGCCGCGATCCGATGGTGCCGCCGATCGTCGGCGAGCGACTGCACGCTCTGGTGCCCGACGCGCGCTTCACGTGGCTCGAGGATGCCTCGCACTTCGCGCACGTGGACGCGACCGATCGCTTCCTCGACGCGGTGATGCCCTTCCTCGAGGAGCCGCCGATCCGAGCGCGCGCGTGAGCGACGTCTTCGCGCCCGCGACGCTCGGTCCGCTGCGCCTCCAGAGCCGCGTGATCAAGGCCGCGACGTTCGAGGGCATGAGCCCGCGCGGCGTGGCGACCGAGGAGCTCGTGACACTCCACGAGCGGCTCGCGAAGAACGGGGTGGGGCTGACGACGGTCGCGTACTGCGCGGTGGACGATCACGGGCGCACCTTCACGAACCAGCTCGGCCTCGGCGAGAGCTCGCGCGAGGTCCTGCGCGGGCTCGTGCGCCGCGTGCACGACGCGGGCGGCGCGGTGTCGATCCAGCTCGGGCACGCGGGCTTCTTCAGCAAGGTGCGCGGATCCGATGGCCGTGGACCACGCGGACCGTCGTTCGCGCTCAACGCGTACGGCGTCTCGTCGGGCCTGCCATTCGCGCGCGCGATGACGGAGCGCGACATCGAGGACGTCCTCGCGGCGTTCGGTCGTGCCGCCGAGATCGTCTGCGAGCTCGGCTTCGACGCCGTCGAGGTGCACCTCGGCCACGGGTACCTGCTCAGTCAGTTCCTCTCACCCGCCACGAACCGACGTGACGACGCGTGGGGAGGCGAGCCCGAGCGACGGCGTGCCCTACCGCTCGCGGTGCTGGCGCGCGTGCGCCGCGCCGTGGGCCGCGAGCGTGTGGTGATCGCGAAGAACAACCTGTCGGATGGCTTCACCGGTGGCCTCGAGATCGAGGAGTCGATCGAGATCGCGCGCGCCATCGAGCGGAGCGGCGACGTCGATCTGATCGTCCCGAGCGGCGGCTTCACGAGCCGAACGCCGTTCTTCCTCTTGCGAGGCGGCCTGCCGCTCGCGCGGATGGCGGCGGCCCAGGACGACCCCCTCGCACGCGTGTCGATGCGCGTGCTCGGGGGCGCGATCCTCGACCGCTACGACTTCGAAGAGGCGTTCTTTCGCCCCCTCGCGCTGCGCCTGCGCGCGGCGGTGTCGATGCCGATCGCGCTGCTCGGTGGCCTCGTGTCGAAGGTCGAGATCGAGCGCGTGCGCACGGACGGCTTCGACTTCGCGGTGCTGGGCCGCGCGCTCCTCGCCGATCCCGACCTCGTCGTCCGCATGCGCGACGGCGAGCTCGAGCGCAGCCGCTGCAACGCGTGCAACGAGTGCATCGCGGAGATGGATCTCGGCGGCCTGCGCTGTGTGCTCGACGGACCACGCGCGGCGTGAGCACGTGGTGGGAGGGCCGAGCCCCGATCGGCCTGCTATCGTGGGACCAATGCGTGTCCCACCGAGAGACCGAGGCGCGATCGTGTCTCGGGAGTCACGCGGCACCTGTGCCGCGACGCGCGCGTGGGTGCCGATGCTCGTCCTCGGGGCCGTCGTCATCGCGGTGACGCCCCTCTTCGCGCAAGACGCTCCGCCTCCGTCGAGCGCCGTCGCGCCGCAGCTCGTCGACGCCGATCTGGCTTCGATGCAGGGACGCGTGCACCTCGCGACCGAGCGCGGGCGGCGCGCAGTGGTCCTGTTCTACGAGGATCGCGCGCACGTCTACGACAACGACGCGTTCAAGGGCGAGCTGCGGCGCTACGTCGCGGACAACCACCTCGAGGATCGCGCGGTGCTCTACGGCGTCGCGAACCTCGGCGACGTCGGCATGGTGCCCGAGGCGCTGGTGCGCTCGATGATCCAGCCCGCCGTCGAGCGCTGGGGCTCGGACATCATGCTCGACTGGGAGGGCGTGATGCGTCGCGCGCCGTTCGGCTTCGCGACCGACGCAGCGAACGTCGGCATCATCGATCGGCAGGGACGCTTGGTGTTCCGTCACGTCGGGCCCGTGACCGACACGAGCCGGACCGCGGCCTACCGCGCGTTCCGCGCCGCAGTCCGCTGATCCGCGAGAGCACGCAGCGTCTGCCCCGAGAGGCGGTGCACCGTCCACTCCTCGAGCGGCAGCGCCCCCAGCGATCGGTAGAAGCCGAGCGCAGGCTCGTTCCAGTCGAGCACGTTCCACTCCAGGCGACCCCAGCCGTTGTCGACGCACAGGCGCGCGAGCTCGACGAGCAGGGCCTTTCCGAGACCATGGCCGCGGTGCTCGGGGAGGACGAACAGATCCTCGAGCCAGATGCCGTGACGCCCCACCCACGTCGAGTAGGTGTGGAACCAGAGCGCGAAGCCGACGACCGAGCCGTCGAGCTCCGCGACGAGCGCGAAGACACGCGGTGTCGGGCCGAACAGTGCGTGCTCGAGATCGGCGGGCATCGCGATCACCTCGTGCGCCGCCCGCTCGTAGGTGGCGAGCGCGACGATCAGCGCGTGGATGGGCTCGACGTCGGCGCGCGTGGCGGCGCGCACCTCGGAGCGCATCAGGCGTCCTTGGACTGCGCCTCGGCCGGCTTGTCCTCGGCAGCGCTGTCGACGAGGCGCGAGGGCTTGCCCGCGATGCGTCGCGAGATGTCGAGCACGGCCTCGAGCACACCGATCGTGATGTAGCCCGCGAGCATCCACACGAGCGCGAACGCGGGGTGGAGCACGATCGCGATCGCCGTCGCGGAGCCGACCGCCGCGAGCGCGAGGAAGATGCTGCGCGCGCCCCAGCGAACGTCCTTGAACGAGCGGAACTTGATCGTGCTCACCATGAAGAACGAGAGCGCGATCACCACCGCGGACACGAGGTAGGGCTGCGCCTCGAAGCTCCCGGTCACCGCGAAATTCGCGACGACGATCGAGACGACGATGCCCGCCGCGCCCGGGATCGGCAGGCCGAGGATGAACTTGCTCGGCTTCTTCGGCGCGCCGCTGGGCGCCATCGCGAGCACGTTGAAGCGCGCGAGACGGATGGCGCCGCACGCGAGGAACACGAAGCTGATGCCGATCCCCGCGTCGCCGAGCTGATGGAGCGACCAGCGATAGAGGAGGATGGCGGGCGCGACACCGAACGAGACCACGTCCGCGATGGAGTCGATCTGTACGCCGAAGGCGCTCTGCGTCTTGGTGAGGCGCGCGACCCGGCCGTCGATCGTGTCGAAGAACATCGCGAACACGATGAGGAGCGCGGCCTTGTAGAACGACTCTGCCGTCGGATCGCCCAGGCACGTGAGCACTGCGAAGAAGCCGCAGAAGATCGACGACAGCGTGAAGAGGTTCGGCAGGATGAAGAGCGCCTTCTTCAGGTCGAATCGCATTCGTCCACCGTGGTCGTGATTCAGTGCGTCGAGGTCGCAGCCGACGAAGGGCCGAAGGATGACGTGGGCGAGTGCGCCGTCAACCGGGGAGCAGCGATCCGTGCGAGAGGAGCGGCGACGCGCATGCCTCAGGTCCCGTCCGCGCTCGGGTGAACGTCCTCCCGCTCGAGCTCGACGAGGTCGAGCGCGAGCGCGTGGTTGCGGAGGCGCACGTTGCCAGTGGCCTCGTACGCAGCGTCGAACGCGAGCCGAGCGCCCGTCGTGTCGTCGCGCGACAAGCGCAGGAAGCCCTCGGTCTCGAGGCCACGACCGCCGCCCACACGCATGTACTCGACGAGCGCTGCATCGCGCAGCTCCGTGCCCTCGCGCGGGCCGTAGTACGCGAGCCAGCCGTGGTACGCGAGGAGCAACGTGTCGTTCATCCCCTCGGTGAGCGGGCGCCGGTGGATGCCGTTCCAGCGTGCCCACGCGAGCGCGTCGACAACCATCGCCGGGGCGACGCGACGACCCTCGACGACGGCACCGTAGAGCTCGAGCGCCCCGGGGAACGCGCCTTTCTCGCCCAGGGCCTCGTCCCCTGGGATCGAGAGCGCCTCGACGGTGGCCTCCACGTCCGCGGCGCGCACTGCGTCGATCGTCCCGGCTTCGACGAGTGCGACACCCAGCGCCTCGAGGCGCTCGTCGCGCGCTCGGGCTTGGCCTGGCGTCGAGGTCGGCCGCACCTCTTGGAGGCCGTGCTCGAGGTAGAGCGCGGTGCGCTCGCGATCCTCGTCACCGTCACGCGGTGGTCGGGCCGCCGCGAGCTCGTCCATCCATGCACGGGTGGCGGCCGCATCGACGCTCGGAACGACCAGAGGTGGGATCTCCGCGGGGTAGGCGGGGCGCGGTGCGAGCCAAAGGGCGGAGAGACTTCCCGGCAGCGCGAGCGCCACGAGCACCGCATAGAACGGAGCGCGCGAGGGCGCGTCGGCCGGCTTCGCGGCGGGGGCGGCGGAGCCCGTCTCGGGGGGCTCGCTCGACGGCGATGAAGGCTCCGTGGCCACGCTTGACTTCGATGCTGCACGCTCGCACTGTCGGCCTCAAGCCATTTCGCGCGCGGCACGCGCGATCGCGCTGCCCGTCGCATGTCCGCCAGCCGAAGACTCCACGAACGCTTCGATGTCGAGCTGCCCGTCGTCATCCTCCACGATGGCGTCGAGATCCCCGCTTCGACCATCAACGTCAGCCTCGGCGGCATGCTCATCAAGACGGAGCGACGCATCACGTTCGGCGCGAACGTGCTGGTTCGTATCGAGCTGCCCGCGCTCAAGGAGCCCGCAGAGCTCGCAGCCGTCGTTCGCTGGGATCGCGACGGCCAGGTCGGTGTCCAGTTCAGCACCCTCCGTGCGAAGGACACTTGGGCCCTCAACCAGCTGATGAAGCCGCGGTGAGCTCGCCGGCGCGGTCGTCGGGCGTCACGCTCGCACCATGACGGCCCTCGCAGAGCTCGTGTCGAGCCTCCCTTCGTGGGTGCGCTGGGGCCCTGCGATCTTCTACCCGTGTCTCGCGATCGGCACGCTCGTGCCGCTGACGTGGCTGCTCGAGTCGTGGCTGCTTCGGCCGCTCACGCGCCTGCCGGCGGGCGCTCACTGGTCCGAGCGCGCGCGCCTCGGCTTTCCCGCCCGGACGCGGCTCGTCTCTTGGGCGATGACCTCCACGGTGCTCGTGGCGATGGCGTGGGTGCTCTGGCTCGGTCGGCTGACGCCGATCGGGATCGCCGTGGCGCCCGCGATCGGGACGTTGCTCGCGACGGGCCTCACCGTCGCGCGTGTGGGGCGCGTGGTGGCCCCCGATCGTCCGCGCGTGACGTGGCGCGGTCTGCTCGGTCTGATGGCGCTGGGACCGGGCGCGCTCGTGGTGCTCGCGCTGCTCTGCGTGGTGGCGAGCGAGCGCTTCGATCTGCGCACGGCGATCGCGGTCCTCGTGGCGTCGCTCGCCTCACTCGCGTGGGCGAGCGGCCTCCCTGCCGCCCTCGCGACGCGTGTCGGTCTGTTCCGCGCGCCTTCGCACGATCTCGCCGAGCTGGTCACACGATCGGCCGAGCGCACGGGCGTGCGAACGCCGCCGGTCTCCGTCGCCGACCTCCCGATGGCGAACGCCTTCGCGCTCGTCCCCGCGGAGCGGCTCGTCGTCACACGCGCCGTGATCGACGAGCTGTCGCGCGAGGAGCTCGTCACGATCGTCGAGCACGAGCTCGCACACTTCCGCGAGCCGCCGGCGCTGCGTGTCGCGCGTCTCGTGTCCTCGATGGCCCTCGTGCCCGTGGTGCTCGTACGCGCGTCGTACGCGACGTGGGGCCTCTCGGGCCTCGCGGCGATCGGCGCGATCGTCTCCTTGCTCGTCCTGGTGCTCGCGCGCGTCCGCCACCAGCTCGAGCATCGATCGATGCTCGAGCCTGGGCAGGAAGAGGCGGCGGGGGTGCGTGCCGCGCGCGGGATCGCGTATGCGCGTGTGCTCGAGCGCATCCACGCGCTCAACGGTGTGCCCGCCGTCATGCGCGGATTCTTCGCGAAGGACGGCTCGCTCTACGACCGGATGCTCGCCGCAGGCGCGGCGCCTTCGTTCGCTCGGCCCGAGCCGCCGCCTCGGCTGCTCGTTCCGCTCGTCACCTGCTTCGTGCTCGCGCTGGTGTCGCTGATGGGCACGCGCGTCGCGCTGATGTGGGCCGAGCTCGTGCACGGCGAGCGGCTCGCCGTCATCCACGTGGTGCTCGCGACCACCGGCGGGGATGCGAACGCGTTCGAGCAGCTGGGCTACGCGCGCTTCCTCGCGGGGGACGTCGAGGGCGCGACGACCGCCTACGAAGCTGCCGCCGAGCTCGAGCCCGACGACGCGGAGCCGCGCGCGCTCGTCGCGCGCCTGCGCATGATGTCGGGAGATTGTTGGGGCGCCGCCGGCGCGGCGTGGGACGCGAGCGTCGTGGCCGATCGTGCGGGCTCGCCACGTGATCGAGAGCTCGTGCGGAGCATCCGCCGCGAGCTCGAGCGGTGTGAGCCGCGATGAGCGAAGAGACCTCCGACCCGAAGTCCGAGCCCGACACGCTCGCGTCGATCGGCGCCGAGCCTTCGGTCGTCGCCGCGGCGGCGCCCGAATCGACCAGCACGTCGGGGACGCAGGTGATGATCACGCTCGCCGCGATCGTGATCGTGATCTCGGGCCTGCGCGTGGCGGGCGGGTTCTTCCTGCCGCTCTTGGTCGCGCTGTTCCTCGCGGTGATCTCGAGCCCGCTCGTGGCGAAGCTCGAGCGAGCCAAGGTGCCTCGTGCGCTGGCGATCGTGCTGACGGTGCTGCTCGACGTGCTCGTGCTGGCGGGCCTCGTCGCGCTCGTAGCCACCTCCCTCGGCGGCCTCCAGGAGATGATGCCGCGCTACCAGGTCGCGGTCTCCGACCTGGCCGACACCGTCGTGTGGAACCTGCGCGCGCGCGGCGTCCCGATCGAGGTGAGCGACATCGAGGTCCTGGGCGACCCGAGCTGGGTGCTCCACGCGTTCGGCGACGTCTTCCGCGAGCTCACGGAGATCGCCTCGAACGCGCTCCTCGTGGTCCTGCTCGTGGTGTTCATGCTCTTCGAGATGAAGCCCGCGCGGAGCAAGCTCGTGATGCTCCTCGGCGCACCGCTCACCAAGGTCCCCGCGCTCGCAGGCGCTGTCGCCAAGGTGCAGCGCTACCTCGTCGTGAAGACCATGCTCTCGGTGGTCACGGGTCTCGTCTTCGGCATCTACCTCGCGATCCTCGGCGTGGACTTCCCCGTGCTCTGGGGGCTCGCAGCGTTCCTCCTCAACTACATCCCCACGATCGGTCCCGCGCTCGCGACGATCCCGCCAGTGATCATCGCGCTCCTCACGCTCGGCCCGGGCACGGCGGTGGCGGCCGCGGTCGGCTGCCTCACGGCGAACGTCGTGATCGGCAACGTGATCGAGCCGCGCATGATGGGCGAAGCGCTCGGGCTCTCGACGCTCGTGGTCTTCGCGTCGATGCTGTTCTGGGGTTGGCTCTGGGGTCCCGTCGGCGCGCTGCTCGCGGTGCCGCTCACGATGCTCGTTCGCGACGCGCTCGCGCTCGGGGAGTCGACACGCTGGCTCGCGGCGATCCTCGGCTCGGCCGACTGGCTCGAGGAGCGGCGCGAGGCCTGGGGCTGGAGCGCATCGCGGCCCAGCGACTCCACGCTCGGTTGACGTGATCGATCAGGGCGCGTCCGGATCACGCCCTTCGCGACGCGCCTGGATACGTCGCCGCACCTCGACGAGATCCTCCTCCGGCCTGCTCCACAGGAACGTCGTGTTGATCGCGAGCACCGCGTTGCCGAACGACGCGAGCAAGTGCCGATACTCGGGAGCCGACATGCCAGCGAGGAAGCATGCGCCGAACGCGACCACGGACGGCCAGAGGCGCGCCTCGATGGTCGCCACCGCTGCGCCCGCCACGCCGGTCCACACCGCGAAATAGAGAACGAGCACGAGGCTCGACGGGAGGTCGGCGATCCACGCGCCGATCGACACGAGGATCTGCGCGATGAACGCCGCCGTCATCACGCCCACGATGCCGCGGTTGATCGCCGTGCGCGTCATCGAGTCGCGCGCCCAGTAGAAGAGCCCGCCGCCGAACACGCACAGGAGGATGTTCGTGAGGATGTGCCCGAGGTGTGAGCCCGTGAGGATGCCGAAGCTGCCCACGTACCAGAGGACGAGCGGCACCACGGTCCACACCACGCCGAAGATGACCGACACGAACCAGCGCGTGCGCCGGCCGACGCTCGGGTCGTAGTCGCGCGACGTGGCCCGCAGCGCTTCCTGTTCTTCGCGGTGGACACGCACGGCCTCCGCGACGCGCGCGACGAGCGTTGCGTCCACGGTCACGTCGGCGAGCAGCGTCTGCGCGGCGAGGGCGTCACCGTCCTTCAGCTCGAACTCGATCATCGCGCGCACCGCGCGGGTGAGGCCGTCGCGCGCGCCCTCGTTCTCGGGCCAGGTGCGGAGCGCCTCGAGGAACGCGAAGCGCGCCGCGCCGAACGTCTGGTAGATGGCGACGCGATCCATCGTGCTCGCCGTGAGCATCGACTCGAGGGAGCTCGTGCGCTCCTCGCCATCACGCGCGAGCTCGATCGATCCGCGGTGCGAGAGGTAGGTCGAGAGCGCGCGACGAAACGCCTCGGCAGACTCGAACCGATCCTCGGTCTTGGGCTGCATCGCGCGGGAGACGAGGCTCGCGAGCTCGCGCGGATGGTGCTCGGGGATCACCGGCGGCGTGAGCGACTTGGCGGCGAGCTCCGCGAGCGACTTGCCGTCGCGCGGCGGCTCGCCGGTGAGGATCTCGTGCAGCGTCGCGCCGAGCAGATAGACATCGGTGCGAACCCCGACCTCGCTCGAGCCGCCCCACTGCTCGGGCGCCATGTAGGAGGGCGTGCCGGCGAGCTCGATCGCGTGTTTGGCCAGCGGCAGGCGTGACGTGCCGTCGTCCTCGAGCGCGACAGCGAGGCCCCAGTCCACGACGTAGACCTCACCGAAGCTCCCGATCATCACGTTCTCGGGCTTGAGATCGCGGTGCACGATGCCCCGCACGTGCGCGAAGTGGAGCGCGTGCGCGACCTCGAGCAGAACGCGCAGGTTCCACTCGAGCAGATCGTTCGCGTCGAAGCGCCGCTTCACCTCGGCCGCGTCGGCGAAGATCGAGTCCCACGATGCGCCCTCGATGCGCTTGAGCACGATGCGTGGCTCGCCGCGCTCGTCGATCCCGAGGTCGTGCACCGGCACGATGTTCGGGTGCTCGAGCTTTCCCGTGATCCAGGCCTCGCGGAGCAGCTTGAGCCGCGCGCTCGGCGTCTCTTGTCCCTCCTTCAATGACTTCAGCGCCACGGGCCGCTCGAGCGAGCGCTGCTGGCCGAGCTTCACGATCCCCATGCCGCCCTCGCCGAGCACGTCGAGCTCCGAGTAGCGCTCCGACACCGAGCGCCGCGAGAGCGCGCCGATCGCGTCGTTCACCAGCGTGTCGAGGTCGCGACGGCGCGGCTCGATGGTCGTGCGCGGGTTGCGCTCGACCGTCGGGTCGTGTCCCTGGGACTCGAGGGTCTTGGCGAGATCGTCGACGGGGGGCGCCGAGCGCACGGCGCGAGCGTACCGCAACGCCCGTGACCGTTCTCTTTTGCGGCGCGTCGACTCCGCGCATGCTCGTGGGCATGACGTCGTCTCGTGTGCTCGGGTGTGCGCTCGTCTTCTGCGTCGCGGTCTCCGGCTGCAGCTGCGACCGACGGGCGGGCACGCCCGACGTGACCCTCGACGCGTCGGCACCGCTCGATGCGCCGTTCGCGGCGTCTGATGCTCCTGGCTCCGATGCCCCCGGTCTCGATGCCTCGGGTCTCGACGCGCGCTCGCTCGATGCTCCTTCGGCGGATGCGTTCGGAGCCGACGCGCGCACTGTCCTCGCCGACGCCGCCGCGCCGAGCGACTCGGGGCTCGACGTGCTCTGCACCTCGCGCATCGGTCCCTCGAACCCCTTCACGATCCCGCCCGAGTGCGCCGACGTCTTCGATGCCTCCGCGTACTGCGGCGCGCTCACCTCGGGTCGTGTCGTCTACATCGACCTCGACACTGGCGCGGTCTGCGACGGTCCCACCCTGCGCGGCGGCGCCCTCTTCGCGAACGCCTCGGTCGGCTGGGCGGGCGACGCGATGTATGCGTGCAACGGCTCGCGCGCGATGAAGATCTCGCTGCGCGACGGATCGGTGATCGACATCGGCACCCCGTGCGTCGCCGTGACCACGGACGACGACGGCGAGCTGCTCGTCTTGCCGGGCTACGGCGGCGACGTGGTGCACTACGCGTCGGAGGGCGACGCGATGAGCGGACGCGCGGGCACGACCGACGCGCTCGGTCACGGCTCCTCGCGCATCGGCGCGCACGAGGACGACGTGGTGCTCGCGTGGCACTCCACCGACCGCGTGGGCGTCGCCGATCTCAGCGTCGCGTCGCCGCTCGCACGCGACGTGCTGCTCTCGGGCTACGACGACTGGATCCACGGGATCGACGTGCTGCCCACGGGGGAGGTCCTCGTCGCGGGCATCGATCGAACGGCAGGCGGCGCCGGCCTCGAGGTGATCACGCTCTACGACGCGACCACCGGCGCGGTCGTGCGCTCGGTGACGCCCGCGCTCTCGAGCATGATCGAGGGCCTGACGTGTCTTTCAGGCGCGCCGCCGGCGCCGCTGCCCGTCGGTCTCTTCACGCACGAGACGGACGTGCCGCCTTCGGGCGCGTGCGGCGCGATCGACGCGTACGCCAGCGTGATGGACAACCGCCACCGGCCCTCGGTGATGAGCGGCACGTGTGTGATGGGTCGCCCTTCGAACTATCTGGGCTACTGCGATCTCCTCTCCGCGAGCGATCCCGCCGAGCTCCACGTGATCGGCGTCTACGAGGGCACTGGTGGAACGCACGGCACCGTGCACGGCACGGTCGACGTCACCGTCCGCGCGCGTCCTCGACCGATCGTGCTCGTGCTCTCGTCGTACGAGGCCGTCGACTGGCGCCTCACGATCGAGCCGGGCGCGACGATCGAGCGCGTGCTCGTCAGCGACTTCCCCGGCGGCATCGCGTCGATCGTCACGGGCCTGCCCGCGGGCGTCACGCCCGAGGTGATCGATGCGTGCGACTTCGGCTTCGGGTGGGAGCCCGAGCACAACACCGGTGGCAGCGACATCCGACGCACGATCGCCGCGATCCGTGGTCTCACCGGCCTCGCGGAGACGACCTTCCAGGGCTGCTACGCCGGCACGTCCTTCACAGTTCCTTACTGAACACCCACGCGCGCGTGCTCGCGCCGCGCGAGGCTGCGTGTCATCTCCTCGACGTGCGTCTGCGGGTCGCCGTTCGAGTCCTCGCCTTCGTCGCGTTCGCGATCGCATCGAGCGGCGCGCGCGTCCTGGCCGAGAGCGAGTCACGATCGGGCTCTGCCGAGCACGTGCCCGACACGCTCATCCCCATCGAGCTGCGCGCGGGTGAGTGGATTGCGGCGGGCACCTGCGGCATGAGCGGCGCGCGACACGACTTCGACACCACGCTCCGCCTCCGTGATCCGGATGGGGTCGACGTCGCGTACAGCGACGACGCGTGCGGCGGTCTGGGCTCGCGCATCTCGTTCCGTGCGACGCGCACGGGCACGCACCACCTCGCGCTCGGCTGCTACTCCGGCGGCTCGTGCGGCGGACGCGTCGTGTGGCGCGTCGATGATCAAGAGGTGCCCATCCCGCCGGTGGACTGGGACTTCGGCTTCCACGCACGCGCGATGATCGGGCCCGATGGCCAAGGTCTCGTAGCCGACGCATGGGTGGCCGCGCGCTTCGACGAGCTCGGGGGCCTCGTGTTCCGACTCGACGGCGCTCCGATGGGCCTCGCGGGCGGCATCGGTGGTGGGCTGCTCGCGGGCGCGGTGCAGCTCACCGTCGGCTACGACATCGGCTTCGTGTCGTTCGGGATCGGCGGTGGCGCGACGACGCTCTCGCGCAGGGCCGAGGGTGTGCAGCAGCGCGAGGCTGCCGCGCTCGCGATGCGCCTGACGTTCGGTGCGGTGGATGACTTCCACGCCGGCGCGAGCGTGCTCGTGGCCTTCCCCAACGACGACGAGATCGACTTCAACCTCGATGCGTTCGCGTCCTTGCCGATCGGCTCGGTGGAGATCCTGGCGCGCGCGTTCTACGGCATGTCGGGCGTGTCCCTCGGCGAGATCGGCGTCGTGTGGTGGCCCGAAGGCACTGTGCGCCGCGGTGTCGGCCTCGCCTTGCTCGCAGGCGGATCGGCCGTCTCGTACCAGCCCGTGTGCCGCTTCGGCCTGGTCTGCGAAGCCACCACCTACGCCGGACCGCACGTCGGTCTCGGCCTCCACGTCCGACCTTGAACCCGACCTCGCGGAGACTTGCGATGCACATGAATCGATCCTCCGGGCCGCGCGTCGCATGCCGCATGCGAAGTCGTGAGCACGTCGTCACCGTCCTCTCCTGTCTGTCCGCGCTGACAGGCCTCGCTCCTGGGTGTGGCTTC
Organism: Deltaproteobacteria bacterium; assembly: GCA_017303575.1. Classification (GTDB taxonomy): domain Bacteria; phylum Myxococcota_A; class Polyangia; order Polyangiales; family Sandaracinaceae; genus JAFLCL01. The sequence continues at coordinate 6,825 of JAFLCL010000120.1, read as the reverse complement.
AACCGCGACGACGGCTGGCTCGCGGAGGACGTCGTGACGCTCGCCGACGCGCCGCCTGCGATCCACGGAGGCACGCTGCTCGTCCTCGCCGATCGAGCTCGCGTGATGGTCGGCGATCCCGATCGGGACCGTGTCGTCCTCGTCGAGCTCGAGACGGGGACGACGCGCGAGCTCCCCCTCGCGCGCCCGCCGAGCGGCTCGCACCTCGAGCTCGGGCGCATGATCGAGGACGGCTCGGGTCGTGTGCACGCGCTCGCACGTCGCGGCGGTTTCGTGATCGAGATCGATCCCGACACGATGACGGAGATTGCACGACGCGAGGTCTGCGACGCACCGCGCGGTCTTGCCTACGAGGCCGAGGGCGATCGCCTGCACGTCGCGTGCGCCGACGGAACGCTCGTCACCCTCGGCCCGTCGCGCGCGCTCGATCGCAGGGTGTACGTCGGCGGCGATCTACGCGACGTGTCGGTCGTGGACGGCGCGCTCCTCCTCTCGCGCTTCCGCAGCGCCGAGACGGTGCGCGTGCTCGCGGACGGAACGGTCGGCGAGCCGCGCACCCTGCCGCCCTCGCAGCTCAGCTCGCCCGCGAGCCCCGAGCTCGAGCAGACCTACGAGGCGAACACAGCGGTGCGCCTCGTCGGTCTGCCGTCGGGCGCGCTGGTGCTTCATCAGCGCGCACGCGTGGGTCCGGAGTCCGTCGTGCGCGCGCCGGCCTCGACGTACAGCTACTCGTCGCGTCCCACGTCGGACGGCTTCGTCACGTGGCAGGACCCCTGCGACAACGCCGTCGCGCACGTGAGCGTGTCGGTGCTGAGCGCCGACGGTGCGGCCTTGGCTGCAGGCATGCCGCTGCGTCGCGGCGTGACGCCCGTCGATCTCGCGGTGTCCTCGAGCGGTCGTGTCGCCGTCGCGCTCGCGGGCGATCCGGGAGGCCGCTACAGCGCGGGTCCGCAGGTGATCTCCGCGGTCGTCGGGGACGTGATGCGCAGCCCGCGCAGCCGCACGGAGTGCCTGCCGGGCGAGGAGCGTCGTCGCTTCCCCGGGCAGGTCGTCTCGGTCGCGTTCGCGAGCGAGACCATGATCGTGCAGACGCGCGAGCCCTCCACCCTCGTGATCGGCGAAGGCGATCGCAGCCACGTGATCGCGCTCGGCGGCGAGCCGGTCGCAGACACGGGCCACCAGCTCTTCCACATGGATCTCGGGGGCACGATCGCGTGCGCGACGTGTCACCCGGGCGGTGGCGACGACGGTCACGTCTGGACCTTCATGGCCACGGGCTCGATCCGCACGCAGACGCTCGAGGGCGTGGTGGGCCTCCCGCCCTACCACCGTGCGGGCAACGTCCCGAGCTTCGAGGCCTTGCTCCGCGGGCTCGAGCCGCAGATGGACGCACCGCCGCTCGACGACGCGCGCACCGACGCCCTCGAGCGCTGGCTCGCGGCGATGCCCGCCACGCCGCGCGGCATCAGCGCCACGCCCGAGCTCGTCGCCGAAGGCGAAGCTCTGTTCGCGCGCGAGGCGTGCGCGAGCTGTCACGCGGGCGAGCTCGGGACCGATCGTCAGCTCCACGAGATCGCGACTGGCACCGCGCTCACGCCCCCGCTCGCGGGCATCGCAGCCCGCGCGCCGTACCTCACCGATGGCCGCGCGCTGGACCTCGAGGACGCGCTCGATCGTCACGCGGTCGAGGTCACGGAGCGCGAGCGCGACGCGCTCGTCGCCTACCTCGAGACACGCTGAACGAGACGGAGCACGAACGCCGCGTGGATTGCTCCGCGCGGCGTTCGAACGTTGGTGCGCGTGTCGATCAGTTGGGCGCAGCGCCCGAGCCGTTGGCCCAGAGCGACGTGCGGAGCGCGCCCATCTCCTGCTCGACGATGCCCAGCCGCGAGAGCGCCATGCCGGTCTCCTCCCGCACGCGGCCGACCTCGCCCTCGCCGCGCTGCTGCGCGACCTTGGCGTGGCGGACGACCTCGGCCATCGACTGCGTGAGCTCCTCGCTCGCGTTCTTCACGAAGTCGACGAGCTTGTCGCCGAACTCGTCGATCTGCTGCTCGAACGCCGTCGCGAGATCACCAGCCGCCTTCTCCACGGCCTGCGGCGCCTCTTCCATCGCGCGCTTCTTGAGGTCCCGATCCGCGCGCTCGCGGAACACGTACGCGAGCACCGGTGCCGCGAGCGCCATCGCGCCACCGACGAAGATGTTCGACACCGCCATGACGGTGAGGCCGAACGCGCCGAGCGCGATCACGCCCACGTCGTACGCGAGCGTCGAGACCTGGAGGTCCACCTTCGGTGCGCCGGGGAAGGCCTCCGCGATCTTCTCGCCCTTCGCACGCGCCTCTTCGCTCACGAACGCGATCGCCTCTTCGGCCACGCGCTCGAGGCGCTTGGCGAGCTCGAGGCCCTGACGATCGGCGAAGTTCCGGAAGCGCTCCTCCATGAAGTTCGGGAGATAGCGCTTGAGGTCGTCCGCCTTGCTCGACTCGATCTCGGCGGGCAGCGATGCCGAGAAGCGCTTGCCGAACTCCTCGCACTCCTTGCGCACGAGCGCCTTGATGCCCGCGAGCGACTCGCGGATCTTCTGCTCACGCCGCGCGTGCGAGTCGCGCGTGCTCGAGAGATCCTGCTCGAGCGTCGCGAGGCGCTTCTCGAGCTCGCCGTGATCGAGCAAGAGCGCCTGCTTCTGCACGTCCATGCCCCGGCGGAGCGTGACGGCGGTGCGCAGGCCCTCGTCGAGCGCGTTGTCGAGCAGCACGCGGCCCCGATCCTCCTCGAGGAATGTCACGAGGTCGCGCTCGAGGGCGCCGAGGCCCGAGGCCTCGCGCTCGCCGGCGAGCGCCTTCTCCGCGCTCACCGCGTACACGCGCGGCTCGACGACGAGCTTCGCGAGCTGCGTCTTGGCGTACGAGAGCGCCTGCTGCTTCTCGTCCTCGTCGAGGAGATCGATCTTGTTGATGACGAAGAGCACCTTGTCGCGCGACTGGCTGAGCAGCTTGTTCGCGAGGAAGGTGCGCTCGCTCTCCTTGAGGATCTGGCCCGCGTCGAGGAGAAAGAGGATCGCGTCGGCCTTGGGCACGTAGCTGTACGTGATCTCGGCGCGCGTCGAGTTGAGATCGTTCACGCCAGGCGTGTCGACGAGCACCACGCCGCCACCCGCGGCCTCGCCGTTGCCCATGTTCAACAGCGCACTCGGGTAATGGACCTCGAGGTAGCGCACGGCATCCGTCGTCGCGCTGCCGCCCACCACGTAGCTACCGACCTCGTCGAACGGCACGATCTTCGACTCACCGCTCTCCATGATCGCCTTCGCGCCGCGCACCCCGTGCACGACCTGGTGGATCACGGCGGTCGTCGGCGTGACACCCATCGGCAACACGGGCGCGCCGAGCAGCGCGTTCACGAACGTCGTCTTGCCGTGGTTGAACTCACCGAGGACCACGAGGTGGAACTTCTCTTCCTCGAGGCGCGGGATGCGATCGTCACGAAGCTTCTTCGCCAACGTCGCGGCGCCGGTGTCCTCCGAGAGGATCGCGACCTCTCGCAGCATGTCGAGCACCTTGCCGCGCTTGGCTTGATAGTCCGCCGCGCCCAGGCGATGAGACTCGGGAGCATCCGTCATGTCGCAGATTCCTTTCCATCCATGCTGATGATCGCGCTGGTCTTCTCGTCGACCTGCTCGATCGTGCTTCCGCCGCTCTGCCCGATGGCGGTTCGGTAGAGCTCGCTCTCCGCGAAGGCCTGGAGCGCCTTGATGCGCTTCGGCAAGTACGGGTGGCTCGAGAAGGCCTCCATGTAGCGACCCATCGAGCCCTGCCCTTCGTCGTGCTGCGCGAGGAACTCGGTCATGTCGACCTCGTCCGAGAGGCGCTTGCTGCCGACGGCGAGCTTGATGAACGAGCGCGAGGCCGAGTCGAGATCCTGCGAGCAGAGCAGGCCCGCACGATCACACGTGATCTCCGCGCGGCGGTACCACGCGTTCAGCGCGACGACCGCGGGAAGGATGAGCGGCCCGACGAACATCTCGGCCATCCGCTGCAAGAGCACGAGCGCGGTGCTGTAGACGACGTGCTTGTTCTGGATGTGGCCCGTCTCGTGGCCGATCACGAAGAGGAGCTCCTTCTCCGAGAACGCGTCGACGAGCGCCGAGTGCAGCACGATGAACGAGTCGTCCTCGGTGCCGAACGTGAAAGCGTTCATCACCGGACTGTTGGCGACGTACACCTGCGGCACCGGCACCTGGAGCGTCGCTGCACACTTCGCGACGAGCTTGTAGAGGGAAGGGAACTGCCTCTCGGTGACCTTCACGGTCGATCCGAGCAGCGTCCCGCGCAGGAACTCCTTGTTCATGCGCACCACGGTGGCCGCCGCGATCTCGACGGGCCGCACGCGCGAGAAACCGCGCAGCATCGCGAGGTCGGCGGAGTAGGCGTAGCGCGCGTCGTCCGCGCGCCCGTAGCCGCCACTGCGCTGCTTCTCGACGAAGTCCCCGAAGCTCAACGTGTCGCTCATGGTCGTGGCTCTCTTGGGTGGGAGGCGCGTCGCACTTCGTACGCGACCTCTGCCGCGCAGACCGAGACTACCGCGTGCGGCTTGGAACGTACGACGAACGCCGGTCATTTCTTCTGCGAACCCTGAAGTCCGCGTGAAGAACGGCGAAGCCAGGACGCCTCGTGTGTGGCGTGCGTGCTGCGTGCTATGCGTCGCCCCCATGCCGGGCACGACGATCATCGGCTCGGGGCGCTTCTTCCCGGGCACCCCAGTCACGAACGACCAGCTCTCGAAGGTGATGGACACGAACGACGAGTGGATCCGTCCGCGCTCCGGCATCGCGCAGCGGCACTACGTCGAAGAAGGCCAGGGCGTGTCCGACCTCGCGGTGCCAGCCGCGTTGCAGGCGCTCGAGTCCGCGAGCGTCGATCGTGCGGAGATCGACTACATCATCTTCGCGACGATGACGCCCGAGCACGTGTTCCCCGGCTCGGGCGCGCTCTTCGGCGCCAAGCTCGGCATTCCCGGCGTGCCCGCGCTCGACATCCGGCAGCAGTGCGCGGCGATGCCCTTCAGCCTGCAGCTCGCGGACGGCCTCATCGGCTCGGGCGCTGCGCGCACCGTGATGATCGTCGGTGCGGAGGCCCACGCCGGCTTCATGCCGTACGCGTGGGACGTGCTGCTCGGCACGAGCGATCGCGAAGTCACGCCGGAGGAGTACGAGTTCGCGACGAAGCACCGCGGCACTGCCGTGCTCTTCGGCGATGGCGCGGGCGCGCTCGTGGTGCGCAAGAGCCCGCACGCGGGTCACGGGTTCCTCGCAGCCGCGAACCACTCCGATGGACGCGTCGCCGACCAGATCTGGGTCCCCGGCGGCATGTTCACGAAGCGTCACTACTGGGACGCCGTCGCGGACTCGCACGTGCCCACGATGAAGGGCAAGGACCTCTTCAAGAGCGCCGTGACGCTCTTGCCGAAGGCCGTGCGCGAGGTGTGCGAGAAAGCGGGCGTGACGCTCGATCAGATCGACTGGTTCGTCGCCCACCAGGCCAACGATCGAATCAACGCGTCGGTGCGCCAGTCGCTCGGCGTGCCCGAGGCGAAGGTGCCGTCGAACATCGCCAACTACGGCAACACGTCGGCGGGCACGATCCCGATCCTCGTCGACGAGATGCGCCGTGACGGCCGCCTCGAGGAAGGCCACCTGATCTGCTTCCTCGCGCTCGGCGCCGGCCTCAACTGGGGCGCCGCGCTCATGCGGCTCTGACCGTCCAAGCTCAGCGCCCGAGGACCGGTTCCATCCGCATGCGTACGCTCGTCGCCGTCCTCGCTCTCTTCGTGGTGCTCGCCCTCCCCGAGACCTCGACGGCGCGGTGTCGTCCCTCGCCGGGTGATCAGCTCGTCGTGCTCAACGCGCGCGCAGAGCACGGGATCGTGCTGCTCCAGCGTCGGTCGGCGTTCTCCGAGCGCGACGTGATCACGGGTCCCACGCCCGCCACGCTCGCGCTGCGTCAGACCACCGGATGCACGCGCCGGTGCACCTCGCAGGCGAGGCTCCGCGAGCTCGCGCCCAACCTCTACGCGATGACGATCCCTGCGGTGACGGGCGCCTACGAGATCACCACGGCTGGCGCCCGCGGCACCTTCGAGAACGCGCACGGCTTCACGGCCGCGACGCCGATCACGACTGCGCCCACGGGTGCCTCGATCGATCGACAGATGGTCGGCACGGGCTTCTTCGCGCCCACGATCGTGCTCGGCGCAGCCGCGCCTCCGGACGCAGTCGGTCTCGTCGCGCGTTGGCAAGACGCTTCGGGGAGCTCCTCGTTCTTCATGCCCGTCGGCACGGATCGAACGCGTTTCCTGCTCTTTCCGGGTCGCTGTCGCGGTCCGCTGCCCGGCTACACACCGCCCACCCCAGGCACCGATCTGGACCTCGCGTTCGTCGACGCCGAGGGCAACCTCGGCAGCGTCGGTCGCGTCACGCTGCGCGACGTGTCGCTCGGGGCGGGCCGCTGATCAGCCGCGCGGTCGCTCGCGCACGAGCTCGTGCAGCAAGAGGCTCGTCGCGATCGAGACGTTGAGCGACTGGATCGCGCCAGTGCCGCGGATCGCGACCATCGCCTCGCACTGCTCCTTCACACGGGGCGAGATGCCCTCGCGCTCGTGGCCGACGACGAGCACGCAGGGCCGCGCGATGGTGAACCGCGTGAGATCGTGCGCACCATCGTTCTCCGCGCCGTAGACGTGCACGCCCACCTTGCGCAGCTGCGCGAGCGTCTCGGCGAGGTCGGTCGTGCGCGCGAGGGCGAGCTGCTCGGCGCCGCCTTCGGC
>JAFLCL010000012.1 GCA_017303575.1 Deltaproteobacteria bacterium | reverse complement strand
GCATGGCGATCCGTTCGCGATCACGGCGAGCCTCGAGGCGCACCCGCGCGGGGCGGTGGTGCACCTCGGCGCCGTCCCGAACGCCCGCGCGCTCGTGGTGGCGGCGCCGCTCGAGGAGCTCGAGGCGATGCGCGGCGGCGAGCAGATCGGCGAGCTCGAGGTCTCGACGCGATCGAGCCCCGTCGAGGCGACGAACGCGCTGATCGAAGCGGCGCTCGCGGTGACGACGTCCCGCGATGCGGCTGCTCCGTTCGTGCTCCGTGCAAACGGTCCACGCGTGGAGGCGATCGCCGTGCCCGCCCCCACCGACTCCGCGTCGCTCGCCTTGCTGCGTGACCCGTGGCGCGCGCAGGCGCGCTTCCTCACGGGCCGGCTCGCGCTCCTCTTCCGTGCGATCGAGCAGCGCGTGGCGGGTGCCGTGCCCGAGCGCATCGACGACGTCGCGATCGAGACGAACGGTCGCTGGGACTTCAACGCGCAGATCGTCTCGTCGGTCGCCGACGGCGGTGACCTGGGCGGCGAGGGCGCCACGGGCCTCGGCGGTGAGCCGATCACGGTGGAAGCGCTGCGCGCGTTCGATCCCGCGTTCACGTACGACAACGTCGCGCGTCGGCTCACGCGCGAGCGCCTCTTCCGCTTGCTCGTCGCGCTGCGCCGCTTCGTCCTCCAGAACGGCTACGACATCCCGTGGGCACGCCTCGGCGATCCCTCGACGTGGCTCGCGCACACGACCGAGCTCTACGATCAGTCGATCGGTCAGCTCACGACGCGCGAGCTCGTCGATGGCTGGGGTCGTCCGTTCGTGCTCGCGCCCGTTCGTGGCCGTGCACGCTATGCGGCCTGGCAGCCGCTGCCGGGGTGGGAGGTGTTCTCGCTCGGTCCCGATGGTCGCGCGAGCACGGGCGACGACGTCGTCGACCCCACGGCCCGCGTGCTCCCCTCGAGCTCTGCGTACGCGCAGTCGGTCGGCGAAGATGGTCTGGTCGCGCGCCTCACCGGTGTCGAGCTCGGGCGAGCCACGGTCATCGATCTCGGGCAGCGCTCGGGCGAGGGCTGGGTCGGGATCCCGTCGAGCCCCGAGAGCGCGTCGAGCGGTGTGGCGCTCCAGCAGTGGGAAGCGATCCCACCCGTCCTCCCGATCCCCGCCGATCCCCTCGCGCTGCGACGTGCGACGCGCACGACCGATGGGGCCTCGCGTGTGGTCGCGCTCGATGGCGCCGATGTCGTGCTCCCGCTCGACGAAGAGCCTCGCACGTGGGGCGTGATGGTGTTCGCGCTGACGCCGACGGGTGTGCTCGCGACCGCGCTGCGTCACGCGCTGCTCGGCTCGCCCCTGATCGTCGAAGGAGAGCTGCCGCCGCGGGTGCGCGTCGGCGAGCCCGTCGAGGTGGAGCTCCGTGTCACCAGCACGGCCACGCGCGACCTCTCGCTCGCGATCGATGCCTCGGGTGAGGGCGCGGTCACGGTGTCGGGTCCTCCGACGCTCTCGCTCCCCGCCGAGACGTCGCAGTCCGTGCGCATCCGCCTCGATGGCAACGCGCCAGGCCGTGGTCAGGCGATCCTTCGTTTCCTCGAGGGCGCGCAGCCCATCCGTACTGCGCGCAGCGAGCACGCGGTCGATCGAGGCCTTCACCCGATCCGCACCCGCGGCACGCTGCTCTCCGCCTCGGGCACGCGCTTCGATCTCACGCTGGAAGCTCCGAGCGAGGGTCGCGACGCGGTGGGTCGCGTGGTGGTCATGCGTCCGGGCGCGCTCGGCCTCGATCCCGATCTGGGCGACGCGCGCGACAATGATCCGGGCCTCGTCGCGTGGTCGCTGACGATGGCGGGCCGTCCGCTCGACGAGACGCTTCGCACCGCGCTCCATCAGGATCACCTCGGCGTGATGCCCCGCCTCTCGCTCGCGTGCGCGCTCGTGGCGTGGTCGTCGGCCGATCCCGACGACGAGCAGGCGCAGGCCGCGGCCTCGCGTGTGCGCAGCCAGCTCGGCAGCGCGGGCTCGGGCGATCCCAGCGAAGGCGCGGCGGTGCTCGCGGCGCTCTCGCCAGGTGGAGTGTTCGAGCTCGCGGACGTGTACGAGCGCTCGCTCGATCCGATCGCGCAGCTCGCAGCGCGCGAGCGCAGCCAGCTTCGACGCGCGCTTCGTCGGTTCCCGGAAGAGCCCTCGCTGCTCGCGCGCGCCTCGGCCGCGCTGCTCCTCGCCGACCCTCGCGACGCGTACGGCCGCGCGATGTTCGACCGTGTTCGCACGCACCTCACGACCGTCGATCGTGGCGGCGCGCGCGGTCAGCACGTCGTCCCTTCGACCACCCGAGATCAGCCGATCGAGCGCCTGATCGCGACGCTCGCCTTGTCGGTGGCCGCGCGTCAGCTGGGCGAGACGGCGCTCGCGGAGGAGCTCCTCCGCGGCGCAGCGTTCGACGATCACGTGGCGCTTCGCGCTGGCGGCGAGGCGCTGTTCTGGTGGCTCGCGTCGGGCGCGTACGGCGTGCTCCTTCCTGCCGGCGAACCCACCACGCCGAGCGACGCGATCACCGTCGTGGTCGATGGCCGCACGGTGAACGCGACGTTCGAGAACGGGATCGCGATCGTGCCGCTCGAGGGCGCGGGCCCACGACCGTCGGTCTCGGTGCGCGCGGACGGCCCGTCGATCGTGCGCGTCGAGTCGCTCTCGTACGCAGCGTTCGCGGAGCGTCACGACGCGCCGCTCACGCTCTCGATCCTCGGCGAGCCCGGCGATGCGCGTCACACCGCGTCGCTCGAGCTCACGGTGCACGCCGATCGCGAGGCTCGCGATCCAGTCCTCCATCTCCAGCTCCCCGCAGGCGCACGCGCCGACGACGCACTGCTCGCGTCGATTCGCAGCGCGCCGGGCGTCGTCGCCGCGGAGCACCGCACACCGGGCCTGGTCCGCGTTCGCCTCATCTCCATGGCGAGCGGCGTCGACCTCCGCATCCCGCTCCCGCTACAGTGGATGGTCCGCGGCACCGTGCACGGCGTCGCCGTCGTGGGCTTCGAGTCGGCCACGCCGGGCGCGATGACGATCGTCCCGCAGCGCAGCTTCACGATCCCCTGAGACTCGCGTTGGGTCCGACCGCGAGTCGGACTGGAGTCGTCGTGTCCTACGTGGCGGTGGACGCCGTCGGTCGCATTCGGCTCGACGAGGACGGCGCCGAGGTTCGCTTCGGCGCGAGCACGCTGCGTGAGGGCCTCGTCCCGTTCGTCGGTGCGCAACCACCGCCACATCCCACGACCGCACCACCTCGGCCTCTGGCTTGACGTCGGTCGCCTCCGCTCCCACGAATGGCGGCTTCCCGGAGCCCTCGTGACCGTCCCTCGCAAGATCCACTTCATCTCGCTCGGCTGCCCGAAGAACCGCGTCGACACCGAGGTCATGCTCGGCGTCTCGGGGCTCTCGGGGTACCGCGCGGTCGAGGACGCGAGCGACGCGGACGTCGTGGTCGTGAACACCTGTGGCTTCATCGGACCCGCGAAGGAGGAGTCGATCGACACGATCCTCCAGATGTCGCAGCTGAAGGAGTCGGGCTCGCTCGAGCGCCTCGTCGTCGCGGGGTGTCTGTCACAGCGCTACGCGAGCGAGCTCTCCGTCGAGATGCCCGAGGTCGATCACTTCCTCGGCTCGAGCGACATGCTCAAGCTCGGCGCGATCCTCGATGATCCCAAGCACGCGCCGCGCATGCTCGTGGGCAACCCCGCGGACTGGACGCTGCGCGCGACGGATCCTCGCCTTCCGTCGCTCTCGAAGCACAGCGTCTACGTGAAGATCGCCGAGGGCTGCAACCGCACGTGCGCGTTCTGCGCGATCCCCACGTTCCGCGGAAAGCAGCGCAGTCGCTCGATCGACGACGTCGTCACCGAGTGCGAGCGCCTCGTTCAGAACGGCGCCGTCGAGCTCAACCTGATCTCGCAGGACACGATCTCGTATGGCCGTGATCTCGGCGCCGACGAGAGCGGTCATCGCAGCGATCTCGCCGAGCTCGTGCGCCGCGTCGCGGACGTGCCGGGCGTGAAGTGGGTGCGCGTCTTCTATCTCTATCCCGAGGCGCTCAAGCCCGAGCTCGTCGAGCTCTTCGCCTCGCACCCGCGCGTGCTGCCGTACATCGACATGCCGCTCCAGCACGCGAGCGATCGCATGCTGAAGATCATGCGCCGCGGGCACGGCCTCGACCGACAGAAGAAAGTCGTCGAGACGCTCCGCACCAAGATCCCGAACCTCGTGATGCGCTCGGCTTTCATCGTCGGACATCCCGGCGAGACCGACGCCGACTTCGACGAGCTCGTGAAGTTCGTCGAGTGGGCCGAGCTCGATCGCGTCGGCGTGTTCACGTACTCGCACGAGGAGCAGACGCGCGCGTTCGAGATGGACGACGACGTTCCCGAGAAGGTGAAGAAGGCGCGCACGCGCAAGCTCCACTCGGTGCAGCGCGCGATCACCCGCAAGAAGACCAAGGCGCTGATCGGCCGTGAGGTCGACGTGCTGGTCGAGGGTGTGTCGGACGAGAGCGAGTTCCTGCTCGAGGGGCGCTGGTGGGGACAGGCGCCCGAGATCGACGGCAAGGTCTACCTCGCGAACGGCAGCGCGGAGCGAGGCGAGCTGCGCAAAGCGCTCGTCACGAGCGCGGCCGAGCACGATCTCGTCGCCGATCTCGCTGACGAGACGGGCGTCCTTCCCGAGCCGCCGCCCGGCGCCAAGCGCGTGAAGCGCAAAGAGCCGCTCCGCTTGCGCACGATCTGATCGCGCGCGCCGGCTCAGAGCAGCGCGAGCAGGGACGCGATCAGCCAGAACGCGAAGCAGCCGAGGCCGAGCGTCATGAACAGCACGGTCGCCTTGATCACGAAGAGCGCGCGGAGGTGGCCGATCCCCTGCGCGAAGCCATGTGCGTCGTGCGTCGGTGTGCTGGTGCGACGGCCGACGCCCGCGAGGTGACGCGCACCGAGCACGCACGGGAGCGCGAGCACGAGCGAGACGCTGCCGATCAGGAGATCGGGCGCGCCGGCGCCCTCGTCGAGCAGTCGCCCGAGGCTCGTGAACGCGAGCGTGAGGAGCACCAGCGCGTCGACGACGAGCGCCCACGCGAGCCATCGCGCAGCGCGGCGTCCCGGCTTGTCGAGACGACGCGTGTCGTTCGCTCGCGAGGTCGCGGCAGGGGCAGGCAGCGGCTCGCTCGAGGGGATGCTGCGACGCGACACGAGATCGACGACTCCGTCGTGCTCGTCGTGTGCATGCTCGTCGGGGTTCGGGCTGGCCCCGGTCTCGTGCGTGGGTGGCGGCTCCGTCGTGGGCGGGCGCACGCTCGATCGATCGAGCACGAAGGGCGCGGTCGCGTCGTCTTCGCCGCGTCGTCTTCGTTCGCCCAGCGTCTCGGTCACGCGAGGCTCCCCAGCCACACCAGACCACCACCGAGGATCGCGAGCAGGGTCGCGTCGATGAAGAAGGCGTTCGCGAGCGCGTGCAGCGCGTCCTCGAGGTAGGGCGCGTCCTCGTCGGTGGCGTGGATGTGGTGCTCGAGATCCTCCGCGGCGTCCGTGAGCAGCACGCCTCCGCGCAGGACGAGGATGCCGAGGAACACGATGCCACCGAGGACCGAGCCGAACTGCAGCGCGCTCACCTCGCCGAGGCGCACCAGCGGCGGCGTGGTGTCCGACTCGATCTCGGGCGCGGTGACGGCAGCGAAGGTCCATGCGACGACGACGCCGATCGAGACGAACAGCACGAGCGCGCCCGCCAGGACCTGGAACCGCCCGAGGGCGCCCATCCATCGCGCGGTGCCGTCGATCGCCCGCTCGTCACGCGGATCGAACGGCAGCTCCGCGAGGCGACGCATCGATGCTTCGCCCTGCGGCGCCGTCGTCGCGGGGCGTGCTTCGGCTCGATCGTCGGGTTCGGGACTCGTCTCGGACACGAGGCGCTCAGCGTACTTCCTACGCCCGCGCCGCGCGAAAATCGCCCACCGACTCGGCGTGGTGACATCGCATCCGTGCGCGCTGCGGCTGCTGCGGTAAGGCTCGCGCGTGCGCGTCCTGGCCATCGACACGAGCTCCGAGATCGGTGCCGTCGCGCTCGTCGAGGACGGCGAGCTGCGCGCGTCGCTCCAGGCACGGGTCCAGGCGCAGCACGGTGAGACGCTCTTGCCTCACGTGGAGCGCGTGCTCGCGCTCGCCGACACGTCGATCGCGCAGCTCGAGCTCCTGGCGATCGGCCTCGGCCCCGGCTCGTTCACCGGCGTGCGCATCGGCGTCGCGACGGTGAAGGGCCTCGCGCTCGCGCACGGCACCCCGATGGTCGGTGTTCGCACGAGCCGTGTGCTGGCGCGCGCCTCCTCGGGCGCGCTGCGCCTCGTCGCGATCGACGCCAAGAAAGACGAGGTCTTCGTGGCTGCGTACCGGGCGACGGAGCGTGGTCTCGAGCCCGTGCTCGAGGACGCGCACGGCAGCCCGAGCGAGGTCGCACGCGCGCTCGCCGCGATCGCGCTCGAGTCGCGCCTTCCCACCAGCCTGATCGGCTCGGGCCTCGCCCTGCACCGCGCGACGTTCGTCGCCGCGCTCACGCCGATCGCGTCGCTGACGATCGAGCCCATGGTGCTCGCGGCGCCCAGCGCTGCGCTGCTCGCGCAAGAGGCCGTCGAGACTCACGCCCGTCGCGGGCCCGACGATCCCTCCGCGCTCGTTCCGATCTACGTGCGCGGCGCGGACGCCAAGCTGCCGGGCACCTGAGCTGGCCCGCGGCGTCGCAGACGCTCAGGTCGCAGGGAGCTCGGCCGTCGCGCTCGTGCGGAGGCCGCGGTAGACGCGCTCGACCAGACGCGCGGTGCGATCCCAGCTGTGGTCGCGCACCATCGCGCGCTGCTGCGTGGTGCGGAAGCGCGCGCGATCGCGGAACGCCGTCGCGCCGCGCATGAGCGCGCCGAAGAGCGCCTCGGCCGAGGCCTCCTCGAACGTGAAGCCAGTGCCCGACGCGAGCTGCGCGTCGCAGTCGACCACGGCGTCGGCGACGAGCCCTTCCGCACGACCCACCGGCAGCGCGCCATACCGCTGCGCCTGCAGCGCGAGCACACCGAACGCGTCCTCGAGCGCGGGGAGGACGCAGAGATCGGCCGCGCCCAGCATGCGGTGGAGGAAGGGCACTGGGGTCTCGCCCATCGCCGCGAGGCGATCGGGGAAGCGCCGCGCGAGATCAGCGACGTCCTCGTGCAGCGCGCCGGCCGAGAGCACCACGAGCTGCACGTCGTTCTTGATCACGCGCGGGAGGATCGCGAGGAACGCGCGCTCGTCGGCGCGATCGCGCAGCACCGCCACCGCGAGCGCGACGTCGTCACGCACCGGCAGCTCGAGTGAGACCTGCACCGCGGCCTTGTTGCGCAGCTTGGCGACGCCCGTCGTGCCGAGCTCGACCGAGTCGTAGCGCACGTCGAGGTGTGGGTCGGTCGCGGGGTTCCAGATCGACGCATCGACGCCGTCCATCACGCCCGTGAACGATCGTCCGCGCGCGCGCAGCACACCCTCGAGCCCCGCGCCGCCGGCCTCGACGAGGAAGCGCGACGCGAGCGAAGGCGAGGGCGCGACCACGCGGTTCGCGAACTGGAGGCCCGCCTTGAGCGTCGAGATCTTGCCGAAGAACTCCACACCCTCGATGCCGTAGTGCTTGGGCGAGAGGCCGAGCTCCGCGAGGTGCGCGCGATCGAAGCTGCCCTTGCGCGTGAGGTCGTGCACGGTGAAGACCGTCGGGATCGCGCCGAGCACCGCATCGTTGGCGAGCACGCAGGGAAGCACGCCCGTCTGCCAGCCGAGGAGGTGGATCACGTCGGGCAAGCTGCCGCCCTGATCGACACGTCGACGAAGGAGCGCGAGCACGGCGCGCACGAAGGCGCCCCAGCGAGCCGCACCTGCGGGCCCCTCGTCGTCGGCCGTCGCATCGGCGGGGAAGAGCGAGGGCTCCGACAAGAACGAGACGTCCACGCCCGCCGTGGTCTTGCCCTCGAAGAGGGCGAAGGTCTTGTTCCCGGTCCCGCTCGCGACCTCGAGCCGCACGAGGCGGCGGGCGAGATGACGGGCCGCCGGATCGATCGACGCCCACAGCGGCGAGACGATGTCGACCTTGTGACCGAGGCCGCGCAGGGCCTTGCTGAGAGCGCCCGCGGACTCCGCGAGCGTGGAGGAGCCGTGGTAGTGCACGAGCTCGGGAGTGACGACGAGGACGTCCATGGGGCGCGCAGCCTACCCTGGAAACCGCGGCGCGCGAGGACCGTCGACCGACTGTCGATCCGGTGCGCGGATCACGTCAGCGCCAGCGAACCGAGCACGATCCCGAGGATGGCGGCGCCCGCGTAGAGGCTCTTCAACCACACCGGCACGTTCTCCGCGCGCGTGGCGCCCTGCCCGCCGAGCGCGGCCACGAGGGGGCCCACGGCCACGGCGATCCCCGCCGCGCCTGCCGCTCGCAGCGTGAGCGGCGTGAGCGAGACGAGGAACGCGCCGACGATCGTGATCAGCACGCCGACGACGCGCAGCTGTCGATCGAAGA
Source organism: Deltaproteobacteria bacterium (assembly GCA_017303575.1). Lineage (GTDB taxonomy): Bacteria > Myxococcota_A > Polyangia > Polyangiales > Sandaracinaceae > JAFLCL01. The sequence continues at coordinate 64,733 of JAFLCL010000012.1, read as the reverse complement.
GCACACGCTCTCGCTCGAGCTCGCCCGCCAAGGCGCGGCTCTCCGCCCGGAGGAAGCTCGTCTTCTCGGCGCGCTCTCTCGCCTCGATCTCTTCCGGTGTCTCCGCCATCCGCACGCGCGTGCCCTTCTCCGGGTCACGCTCGCGCTGCGGCGGCGGTGGGCTCGGCTTGCGGTAGGCCGTCATCGCCCCTTCTCGAGCTCGAACAGCACCACGGGGCTCGCGTGCGGCACGTACACGCCGCCGCCACATGCGAGGAAGTGGGTTGCGAGCGCGCGTCGGTAGAAGCTCGCGGGACGCAGCTTCATCGAGCCGTCGGTGCGGGCCTTGTCGACGTGCAGGTCCCAGTCCTCCTTCGTGAGGGCCTCGAGGTAGAGCGCCTTCTTCGTCACGCGTGCGAGCGTCGCGATCGCGGAGAGCGCGTCCTTCCGATCGAGGTAGTGAAGGACGCCCTGACAGATCACGAGATCGGCGCGCGCGCCTCCGTAGTCGACGACCGATCCGCGCTCCCAGCCCCGCTCCTTCGCGAGGTGCGCGCTGTGCTCGACGCCCCGGTAGACGAGCTCGGGATAGCGCGACGCGAGCGCGGGCTTCCACCACCCCAGACCACAGCCCAGATCGAGCGCGGTCTTGGGCGTGATGTCGAGGTGATCGAGGTAGGCCGTCACGAAGCGCGACAGGCGCGCGGTGTCCTCGGGCCCTGCCACGCGCGTGCGCTCGTCCTCGTAGTAGCGGCGGTAGTAGTCCGCATCGAACACGGCTCCATCGGAGCGGGCCGCGGCGCTCTTCTTCGTGCGCGCCATCACGTGCCCGCGAAGTCCGTGAGGAGGCGCTTCCAGTCCGAGGCCCAGCGGGCCTCGTGGTAGTCGCGCAGCGCCATCGCGCGGCTCTCTCGGCCCATGCGCTCGGCGAGCGCGTCGTCGTCGAGCAGGAGGCGGCAGTGCTCGCGGATGCTCTTCGCATCGTCGCCCACGAAGCCGTTCACGCCGTGCACCACGTAGCGCTCGATGCCGGGGATCCGGAAGCTCACGATCGGCATGCCCGTCATCAGCGCCTCGATCAGCGTGATCGTGTACTCCTGCTCTCCGTCGTGGAGGTACACGCGCGAGCGACGCAGCAGCGTCTGGAGGTCGTCGTAGCTGACCTTCTCCTGCGACTCGTCGAGGTGATCGACGTGCCGATGCGGGAGGTCGCGCATCGCCTCCGTGTAGCTCTTGAAGTGCCAGCCGCGCTCTCGGTACGAGTGGATGATCGAGAGCACGACCTGCTCGTCCTTCGGTGACGAGAGGCCCTCCCACGGGCCGTACGCGCTCGGATCGAGCCCGAGCGGCACGTACGGCACCTCCACCTTCATGTGCTCGCGCAGCCAGTCGACGGTGTTCGGATAGAAGCTGACGACACGCCATCCCTCGCGCGAGAAGAGATCCTCCCACTCGTGCTTCTCGAGCTCGGCGTGCTTGCACACGCGGTAGAGCTTCTTGCCGGGTCGCTCACGGAAGAGCTTCCACTGCCAGTTGAACATGAGCCACGCGAGGTCGAACCGATCCGGCCAGCCGATCTCCGGATCGTCGAGCAGCTTCGCGAAGTCGTCCGGTCCGTAGTCGAGGTGCGCGTCCTCGAACGTCGGCAGCACGTTCCACACGTTGTCGGGCTTGGGCCGCCAGTACTGGAACTGATCCCAGTGCCCGAGGAAGCCGATGGGCAGTCCCGATCGACAGAAGTGGTACTGCACTCCGGGGTGCGTCGGCACGATCAGGATCCGCGGCTCGGCCATGCCCGGCGTTCTACTACAGCCGCGGCCGCCTACTTCCCGTCACGAATGCGCGCGAGCAGCTTCGTCAGCTCGTGATCACCCGCCGACCGTTCGAGCGCGGCGACGACCACGGCCTCCGCGGCCACTGCGTCCCCGAGGTGATCGAGGAGGTTGCGACCGCGTCGCACGGCGTGCTGCGTCAGCTTCGGCGCACGCTCCACCAGCCGCGCGAGCACGGCATCCGCGTCGTGCCAGCGCTCGAGCGCCTCGAGCGCATCGACCTCGAGCGCGAGGGCCGCGGCACCGAGCTCTGCGAGCGCGTGCGCCTCGCCGAGCAGCGTGAGGGTGCGCTCGAAGTCCTTCGCGGCGCGGGCCTTCTTCGCCTGTGCGAACAGCTCGTTCGCACGCTCGGTGTCGGTCTTGGGCCGACGTCGCTGGAGGGCGTTGAAGAAGTGATCGTCGGGATCACCGAACCAGTCGATGGTCGCGTCCTTGCCATAGGGCATCTGCGAAGCGCGCCACGCGCCGCTCTTCACCTCGTCGAGCAGGATGGCCAAGAGCCCGTCGAGATCGTCGGCGAACACAGCGTGCCGCTCTTCATCGCGTCCGAAGTTGATGATCTGTCCACGCGTGCCTCGCTCGTCGGGATCCAGATCGAGGCCGATGTAGTCGGAGCGTGTGGGATCGGACCACAGCGGGATCCACGCCGGGTGCGTGTAGAGCGGACGAACCTTGCCCGGGAACACCGAGCGGGCTGCTTGATCGAGGCTCGCGAGGCTGCTGGGCGTCTCGCCCTTGCGGAGCTCGTCCCACTGCGCCCACACCTCGATCACCTTCGTGGTCGAGAGGAACGACAGCGTGGGAATGCACGGCACCGCCGGACTCTTCGTGGTCGCGATCATCGTCTCGCGTTGCCCATCGTTCAGCCGCCACACGTGCTTCAGCGCGTCCGGCAGCGAGACGCCCGTGGCCCGCTCGACGGCCTCGATCTGCGCGTCGGTCGCGGGCGGCGCGAGGTTCTCGTGCGCGAGCGGGACGTTGACCTTCAGCCACTCGACGTAGTCCGACCAGAGCTCGGTGGTTCCCATCGCGCGAAGGTACACCGCTGCCCACACGGGTCAGCGCGTCATCTCGCCCGTTGAGCGCTCACTCCTCGTCTCGCGATCGAACTGACTGGGCTGGCCCATGCCCCGGCCTTCAGGCCGTGGGGCGAAGCGGGATCAAGCGTGCGCTCTCAGCACATCCACCGGCGCGAGCGATCGCCGCTCGGCCTCGCTCAGCGCGCGCGAGAGCTCGCCGCTCACGTCGAGCACACGACCCTTGAGCGAAGGCGCGAGCGAGACGAGCGCGCGTCGGTCCGCCTCGGCGGGATGCCCGACGACGATCACGTCGGCCCCGCGCACGGCCTCCTCCACGCTCTCGCACGCGATCGCGCGCGGATCGCCGAGCGCCACCCGCAGCGCGTCGATCCCGAGCGGCGGCACGCGCGCGTCGAGCACGTTGGCGTCCGCGACCGACACGGCCACGCCGCGATCGAGCAGCGCGATCGCCATCGCCACGGGCGCCGAGTCGCGCACGTCGGGCGCGCCGGGCTTGAAGCCGATGCCCACGATCGCGACGCGTGCGGGCCCTTCACCCGACTCGGTGCGGTGCGTCATGACGGCGGACAGCAGGTGCGCGAGGTGCGCATCGTTCGATGCGAGCACGTGCTGCATCACGGGCACCGACACGTCGTGGTGCTCCGCGTACGTCGCGAGGCTCGCCATGTCCTTCACGAGGCACGCGCCACCGAACGGCATACCGGGCCTGAGGTAGGCCGCCGACGTGTTGAGCTTCGTGTCGCGACACACGAGCTGCATGAGCTCGAAGGGATCGACGCCCAGCGGTCGGCTGATGCGCGCGACCTCGTTCGCGAAGCTCACCTTGAGCGCGTGCCACGCGTTGTTCACGAGCTTGAGCACCTCGGCCGACGCTGGATCGCACGACACGAGGCGCGACGCGTGCTCGGCGTAGATCGCGCGAATGGCGGCCTCCGCGTGGGGCGCGTCGGCGGCATACACGACGAGCTGCGGATCCTCGCGATCGCGCACCGCGCTGCCTTCACGCAGGAACTCGGGGTTCAGCGCGAGACCGATGCGCGCGCCCTCGGCGACGACATCATCGATCGCTGCACGCGCCTTTCCATAGAGGCCGGGAGGAACGGTGCTGCGAACGATGATCGTGTACGTGCCGCCGCGCGGGACCGCCTGCGCGATCGAGGTCATCGCCGCGAGCAGCGCGCGCGTGTCGAGCTCGCCATCGTCACCACGCGGCGTGCCGACACACACGAGCGCGGCCTCCGTGCTCGTGATCGCGTGCGCGAGATCGAGCGTCGCCGTCAGCGTCCCGAGCGATCGCGCCTTCGTGAGCCTCTCTTCGAGGTGCGGCTCCGCGAGCGGCGCGCGACCGGCCGCCATCGCCTCGACCACCGCCTCACGCAGATCGACGCCGATCACCGTGCGACCGCTCGCCGCGAGCACCGCGGCCTCGACCGAGCCCACGTAGCCGAGGCCGATCACCGCGACGCGTGTCTCTGTCGCTGTCGCGCTCACGACGCTCCGACGCTCGACGTCGCAGGGCTCACGCGCTTGCCCTCGTGCCAGTCCTCGAGCTTGCGCGCCTGCCGGTCGAGGAACGGTGCGGTGCGCGCGCCGAGCGCGTGCATGCGCATCGCCGACGCCGTCTTCACACAGCCGATGCCGTACTTCACGCCCGGCCCGAACGTGATCGTCTGCATCTCCTCGAAGTAGTGCGCGGGGCACGACATCTCGCCGATGGCGTACTGGAAGTGGATCGCCTGCGCGAGCACCTCGTTGTCGAACACGTAGTCGTTCCGACACTCGGCGAGCGGCATCTCTTCGAGGAACTTGCGCGAGAACGCGCGATAGCCGGTGTGGAACTCCGAGAGGCCCGAGCCCATCAGCGTGTTCTCGAAGATCGTGAGGCCGCGGTTCACGACGTACTTCCAGCGGGGCATCCCGCCCTTGAGCGCGCCGCGCACGAGCAAGCGTGAGCCGAGCACCACGTCGTAGTCGCCGTGCGCGACCATCGCGGTCATCGCGGGCACGAGCTCGGGCTTGTACTGGAAGTCGGGGTGCACCATCACGACGACGTCCGCGCCCTGCGCGAGCGCCTCGCGGTAGCCCGTCTTCTGTCCCGCGCCGTAGCCGAGGTTCTTCGCGTGACGCATCACGACGCAGCCGAGGCTCGCGGCGAGCTCACCGCAGCCGTCGCTCGATCCGTCGTCGACGAAGATCGAGACGTCGACGTACGAGCTGGGGATCGCACGCAGCGTGCGCTCGAGCGTGCCCTTCACGTTCAGGCCCGGCAGCACCACCGCGACCTTCTTGCCGTTCATCATCGCGGCGGACGATAGCAGCGCGGCGGGGAGGTGTGCCCGTGCTCACGAAGTCCGCGACGTTCGTGGCCCGTCCATTGCTGAATGGGCGCACATGACTTCGTTCGTGCCAGTCCGTGCCCTCGTCGTGGTCGCCATCGTCTTCGCCTCGTTCTTCGCCGCACCGCGTGAGGCGCACGCGAGCGATGGCTACGAGGTGGGCTTCGTTGCTGCGGGGGTGATGGTGCCCACGCTGGCCCTCGACGTGACGTTCATCGTCGCGAGCGCGACGGGCCTCACCTACGACGACGAAGGCTGGGCGGTCGCACAGACGATCTGGTCCGTCGCGAGCCTCGGCGGGTGCGTCGCAGGGTTCGCCTACGGCGTACAGCAGCCCGGATTCGAGGGGCTCGCGGGCGGCATGCTCATGCTCGGCGGTCTCCAGGCGATCTTCCTCGGCTTCGCGATCCATGCGCTCGCCCGACAGGAATGGGACTACGCCGACGAGGCGGACCCGTACGTGCTCCCGGTCTCGTTCTCCCTCGCGCCTCAGCCTGGCGGCGCGATCGGGTCGCTGAGCGGCACCTTCTGAGCGGCACCTCCTCATCGGGGGCTACGCTCGCGTCGTGATCACCGTCGGTCTCTCGGCGAGCTTCTTTCCTGCGGACCCGTCGCGCGCGCTCTTCCAAGGCAAGCCGCTCGCGTACCTCGAGGCAGGCCTCGCGCACTGGCTCATGTCGGGCGGCGTGATGCCCGTGCTGATCCCCGACCTGCGATCGAGCACGCACACGCACGCGCTCACGCCAAACACTTACGCAGAGCGGCTCGACGCGCTCGTGCTCGCGGGCGGATCCGACGTGTGGCCCGGGACCTACGGGCAGACTGCGCGACGGCCCGAGTGGGAGGGCGATCGGGCGCGCGACGAGTACGAGCGTGCGCTGCTCGACGCGTTCCTCGCGAAAGACAAGCCCGTGCTCGGCGTGTGCCGCGGCTTGCAGCTCGTGAACGTCGCGCTCGGCGGCACGCTCCATCAGGACATCCCCACGGACCTGCCCAGCGCGTCACGTCATCGCGATCAGGCCTCCTACGATCGCAACACGCACGGCCTCACGATCGAGGGCGCGTGGCTGGCGTCTCTGCTCGGCACCACGCACGGCGTCGTGAACAGCGTGCATCACCAAGCGATCGATCGACTCGCTGCAGGGCTCGTCGTCGAGGCGCGGTCGTCGGACGATGGTCTGATCGAAGCGATCCGTTCGCCGTCGCACCGGTTCGTCGTCGGGGTGCAGTGGCATCCCGAGTGGCGCGTCGTCGGCGACGGAACGATCGATCCCACGCCGCTGCTCGACGCGTTCGTCCGCGCGGCGCGTGAGTGAGCTTCGGGAGCCGGGCCGCGCGGGTGGGGGCCTCCGCTCCGCGTGTCGTCTCCGCGCCGACGCTGCGCTGCGACCCCCCACCCGCGCGGCCCTCACGTCTCGCTGCGATCCGAATCAGCGACCGTGGAGCGTGGTTGCGATCAGAGCGTCGAGGTGGGCGTCGAGCGCGTCGTCCGCGTCGAGAACACGGCCGAGGAAGCCCTCGATCCTCGTCGTGTCGAACGAGACATCGTCCCGTTCACCCGGCGTGACGTCCACGAGCTCCGTTCGACCGAGCTTCCGCGCGAGTGCGTGCGCGACCTCGGCCCACGTCGTCGTTCGCCGCGCCATGCAGAGGAGCGTGTCGGCTGCATTCGGATCGCCGAGCACGAGATGGATCGTCTGCGAGAGATCGAGGCACGAGGTGAGCTGTCGACCCTCGTGGGCGACGACGCGCGCGCGACGCCCTTCGACGAGCGCACGGTGGATCGCTGCGATCGGGTTCGGCGTCTTCGGTGCACGATCGGGATCGGCCGAGGGGCCGACGCAGGGACCCGCGCGCACGACGCTCGCGCGAAAGCCGTGCGTGGCGGCGCTCGCGCGGAGCAACGCCTCGCCTGCGATCATGGCGGCGCCATAAGCATCGGCACCGACGAGTCGATCGTCCTCGCGCATGCCCGCGCAAAAGGGCCGATGCACAGCGGCGGACGACACGTAGATCACGTGACCGACGCCCGCGCGTCCGAGCGCATCGAAGAGGCGCACGCTCGCCGTGATGTCGTCGATCTCCGGCTGCGTGCTCGCGTCGGGCCATAGCACCGCGAGGTGCACACACGCATCGTGTCCCTCGAGCAGCGCTGCCTCGATGGGCACCGCGAGATCACACGACACGACGCGCGCACGCTCGCGCAGCCACGCCGAGGCATGCGTCGCATCGCGCACGAGCGCGGTGAGGGTGTGTCCCTGGTTCGCGAGCCGATCGACGACGTGCCCGCCGAGGTAGCCGGCCGCGCCGGTGACGATCACACGCATGCGATCACCGTCGACGACGCGACGCGACCGCGAGCCCCGCGAGCCCGACGATCACGAGACTGCTCGTGCTCTCCGTGCGCACCCCGGGGAGGGCGCTGCAGCGAGAGGCGTTCGGATCAGGCTCGCAGTGAAAGCCCCCGTGGTGCATCGCGCCCGCGGGCGTCGGGTTCACGACCACGATCTGTCCATCAGGACACGGCCCGATCGCATCGGCGGACGCGGTCGCGGCGAGACCGAGAGACACGAGGAGCATCACGAAGACGGCGCGCATGAAGCGAGCGTAGGCGAGGTGCCTCCGAGACGCGAAACGCCCGAGAACCGTGGGCTCCCGGGCGTCACGCCGTTCGTTCCGCGCCGACTACTCGAGCAAGCTGCGGAGCATCCAGGCGGTCTTCTCGTGGATCTGCATGCGCTGCGTGAGCAGGTCGCAGGTGGGCTGATCGTTGGCGTCCTCGGCGTGCTTGAACGCCTCGCGCGACGTGCGCGCGACAGTCTCGTGACCCGTGACGAGCTTGCGGATCATGTCCTGCGCCGCCGGGACCGTCTCGTCCTCGGCGATCGCGGTGAGCGCCGCGAACTGCTTGCCCGTGCCGGGCGACATCACGCCGAGCGCGCGGATGCGCTCTGCGATCACGTCCGTCGCGAGCCACAGCTCGTTGTACTGCGTCTCGAACATGAGGTGCAGCGTCTGGAACATCGGGCCCGTGACGTTCCAGTGGAAGTAGTGGGTCTTGAGGTAGAGCGAGTAGGTGTCCGCGAGCACGCGCGAGAGGCTCTTCGCGATCTCTTCCCGCTTCGCCGTGTCGATGCCGATGTCGATCTTCATGTCGTTGTCCTCCCGCGGCATCGCGCCGCGCATCTTCCGTCTAGCACGCCTCGATCCCGCTCATCGGCTCTTGGGGCGCCACGCGGCGGGGTTGCGAAGCAACCCCTGGAGCGGGAGTCGAGGAAGGAGTCTCCGACGACCGAGCGACGGGGGTCCGGGGGCGCCCGAGCCCCCGAGCCGCGCCGAAAGGCGCGTGTGACCAGCCTAGAAGCGATCGAGGTTCATGACCTTCGTCCACGCGGCGACGAAGTCCCGTGCGAGCTTCTCCTTCGCGTCGTTGCTCGCGTAGACCTCGGCGTACGCGCGCAGCTCGGAGTGCGAGCCGAAGACCAGGTCGGCCCGCGTCGCCGTGTGCTTCAGCGCACCAGTGTGGCGATCACGTCCCTCGAACACGTTCGGGTCGCCGGTCGGCGTCCACGCGGTGCCCATGTCGAGCAGCGTCACGAAGAAGTCGTTCGAGAGCGTGCCCACACGATCGGTGAAGACGCCGTGCTTGCTCGCGCCCGCGCCGAGCACACGGAGACCTCCGACGAGCACCGTCAGCTCGGGCGCGCTCAGCGTGAGCAGCTGTGCGCGATCGACGAGGTAGGCCTCGACGGGACCTTCGAGCCCAGCCTTCGTGTAGTTGCGGAAGCCGTCGGCCTGCGGCTCGAGGTGCGTGAACGACTCGACGTCGGTCTGCGCGTCCGTCGCGTCCGTCCGCCCCGGTGTGAAGGGAACCGCCACCTTCACGCCCGCGGCCTCCGCGGCCTTCGCGACCGCTGCGTTGCCGCCGATCACGAGGAGGTCCGCGATCGAGACCTTCTTGCCGCCCGTTGCCGACGCGTCGAACCGCGTCTTCACGACCTCGAGCGCCGCGAGCACCTTCGCGAGCTTCGCGGGCTCGTTGACCTCCCAGTCCTTCTGCGGCGCGAGGCGCACGCGCGCGCCGTTCGCGCCGCCGCGCATGTCACCGCCACGGAACGTCGAAGCGGACGCCCACGCCGCCGACACGAGCTCCGAGACGCTGACGCCGGAGGCGAGGATCTGCTGCGAGAGCAAGGCCACGTCCGCGTCGTCGACGAGCGCATGATCGACGGCGGGCACCGGGTCCTGCCAGATCAGCTCCTCCTTCGGCACCTCGGGCCCGCGGTAGCGAGCTCGCGGTCCCATGTCGCGGTGCGTGAGCTTGAACCAAGCGCGCGCGAACGCGTCCGCGAACGCCGCGGGGTCGGCGAGGAAGCGGCGCGAGATCGCCTCGTACGCGGGGTCGAAGCGCAGCGAGAGATCGGTGGTGAGCATCGTGGGGCGGTGCTTCTTCGACGCGTCGAACGCATCGGGGATCACCGCATCTGCGCTCTTCGCGACCCACTGGTGCGCGCCGGCCGGGCTCTTCGTGAGCTCCCACTCGTGACCGAACAGCAGCGTGAAGAAGTCGTGGCTCCACCTCGCGGGCGTGCGTGTCCACGTGACCTCGAGTCCGCTCGTGATCGCGTCCTTGCCCACACCACTCTCGAACGTGCTCTTCCACCCGAAGCCCTGCTGCTCGATCGCGCCGCCCTCGGGATCGACACCCACGTGGCTCGCGGGGCCTGCGCCGTGCGTCTTGCCGAACGAGTGGCCGCCGGCGATGAGCGCGACCGTCTCTTCGTCGTCCATCGCCATGCGCGCGAACGTCTCGCGGATGTCCTTGGCCGCCGCGATCGGATCGGGCACGCCGTTGGGGCCCTCGGGGTTCACGTAGATGAGGCCCATCTGCACTGCGCCGAGGGGCTTGGCGAGATCACGCTCGCCCGAGTAGCGCGCGTCGCTCGCCAGCCACTTCTTCTCCTGACCCCACGACACGTCTTGGTCGGCCTCCCACACGTCCGCGCGACCGAGCGCGACGCCGAACGTGGGAAAGCCCATGGACTGGAGGGCCACGTGGCCCGTGAGGATGAAGAGGTCGGCCCACGAGATGGACTGCCCGTACTTCTGCTTGATCGGCCAGAGCAGGCGTCGCGCCTTGTCGAGGTTCACGTTGTCGGGCCAGCTGTTGAGGGGCGCGAAGCGCTGCTGACCACGCCCGCCGCCGCCGCGCCCATCGCCCACGCGGTAGGTGCCCGCGCTGTGCCACGCCATGCGGATGAAGAACGGCCCGTAGTGCCCGAAGTCCGCCGGCCACCATGGCTGCGAGTCGGTCATCAGGGCGTGGAGGTCCTTCTTGATCCCCTCGTAGTCGAGCTTGGCCAGGGCCGCGTCGTAGTCGAACCCCCCGCCGAGCGGGTTCGACTTGGTCGAGTGTTGACGGAGCAGGCTCACGTCGAGACGGTTCGGCCACCAGTCGGTGTTCTTCGTCTGGGCGCCGGTCGCGGCGTGATGAAAGGGGCACTTGCTCGTCGTCATCGGGTTCTCCTCGGGTGGTGCGGGGCTTCGTGGACCCCTAGAGCGCTCGCCGTGCCACGCCCCAGCGTCACACGTCCGCAGACCTCGAATCCCGCACGAATACAGCAGATTCACGCGTCTCGACAGTCCCACGAGGCCCCTGTCGGTCCACCGACAGAGGCAGGATGTTCAGAGTCCCACCGATATGTCGTGGATCATGGCGGTAGATCCACCGTCATTTCGGTGCATCGACATTTCGGTGCCGGGAGGTCAGGCTCCGACCATGCCGTCCGCTACGGACCGGTCGGACGAGACGACCCAGACCCTCGCAGGCCTCGGCGCTCCCCCGCCCACACCCTCCCTCGCGGTCGTCGCGACTCCTGCGCCCGCCACCCGCGACCTGGCCGAGCTCGCCCGGGCGGCGACGGACGCGCCGCTCGAGGAGCTGCTCCGCCGAGGTCTCGAGGGTCTCTCGCGCCTCGCGCCGTACGAGCTCGCCGTCGTGTTCTCGCTGGACGCCGACGGTCGCACCCTGCGCCCGAGGGCGAGTAAGGGACCGCTCGCCAGCGACGTCGTGAAGCAGCACGCCCTGTCGCTCGACGACTTCCCGAGCCTGCGCGAGGCGCTCGAGACCCGCCGGGCCCGCGCCTACACCGAGGACGATCACGCGCACGGCGATGGCGACCCGTTCGACGGCGTGCTCGACCTCCCGCACGGCCACGCCTGCATGGTGGCGCCCCTCGCGGCGGGAGACGACGTGCTCGGCGTGCTCACGCTCGATCGTCGCGAGTGCGTCTCGTACCCCACGAGCGTCGTCGACCTCGTCGAGGTGTACGCGCGCATCCTCGCGCTCGCGATCAAGAGCCACCAGCAAGCGCGCGAGCTCGCGACGCTGGGACGCGACGCGCTCGAGCATGCGCGTGCGCTCGAAGAGCAGATGAACGGTCGCGAGGACTCGAGCCTGGGCGTCAGTCGCTCGCCGCTCATGAGGCAGCTCGCGCGACGCGTCGAGCAGGTCGCCAGCGCGAGCACCCCGATCCTGATCCTGGGCGAGACGGGCACCGGCAAGGAGCGCTTGGCCCAGGCCATCCACCGTGCGAGCGCGCGACGCGACAAGGCGTTCGTGGCGGTCAATTGCGCCGCGATCCCCAGAGACCTGCTCGAGAGCGAGCTGTTCGGTCACGTCCGAGGGGCCTTTTCAGGAGCGAGCCGGGATCGACTGGGGCGCTTCAAGAGCGCGCACGGAGGCACGTTGTTGCTCGACGAGATCGGGGAGCTGCCCCTCGACTTGCAGGCAAAGCTGCTCCGTGTCCTCCAGATGGGCGAGGTCCAGGCCGTCGGCTCCGATCGACCGCAGAAGCTCGACGTGCGCGTCCTGGCGGCCACCCACGTCGATCTGAAGAGGGCAGTCGCCGAGGGGCGCTTTCGGGAGGACCTCTATTATCGACTCGAGGTGTTCCCGCTGACACTGCCACCCTTGCGTGAGCGGCTGGAGGATCTTCCCTCATTGTGTGTGGCGCTCCTCGCGGAGCTCGGTCCGCGCACGGGCAAGAAGGGATTCGTGGTCACCGACGCGGGCCTCGAGGCGCTCGCGCGCCGCAGCTGGCCGGGCAACGTGCGCGAGCTCGCGAACGTGCTCGAGCGCGCGATGCTCGTCGCGACGACGACGCGGCTGGGCCCGCGCGAGCTGGGGCTCGATGCGCGCGCAGAGGGCCCGGTGCTGACCCCCGATTCGCCCACGGACACGGTGCCGGTGACGCTCGCGGAGAACGAGCGACGCCACGTGGCGCACGTGCTCGCGCGCACCGGTGGCCGTGTCTACGGCGAAGGCGGCGCGGCCGAGATCCTCGGTCTGCCTCCCACGACGCTCCAGAGCCGCATGAAGAAGCTGGGCTTGACCCGCAGAGGAGGGTGAGACGCCAGCCCACGAGCGACCCATCGATCGTGCCCGGCGAGCATGCCAATCGAGCGCGCCAATCGAGCAGGCCAATCGAGCGGGCCAAAGCGCGAAGTCAGTCGATGACGTAGATGGGATTGGCGTACACCCAAGGCACCTCGCGCACGAGCTCGTCGGCGGAGCGCGCCAGGTACGGGCGTGCGTGCTCTGGCACGATGAGCACCTCTGCCCGGTAGACGCCCGCCTCGGTGGTCACGTGCTCGAGCGTCTCGCCCGTCCCACTGGCCACCTCGATCGCGCCGCCCGCGGCCGCGCGCAGGATCCTCAGTCGGATGCTGGGCGTGGGCTCGCTCGGGAATCCCTCGGGCAGGCTGGGCCGCGTCACGCGCAGCGTCGCGCCCACGGCGCAGTCGTCGCCCATCTCGCACACGACACTGCCGTTCGTGCCGACGAAGTCGAAGCCCACGGGCGTGCCGAAGACCTCGAACGTCAAGAAGAGCCGCCCGTGTCCGAGCGCCTCCATCATCGCGTCTCGTCCCTCGCCTCGCACGAGCAGGTGGTGAGTGTGCCAGTACATCATCCGTCGGTACGAGTCGCCCCGCTCGCCGTCCGGCATCAGGGTGGTGAAGGTGTTCTCGTGCGCGTCGCAGCCGCCGGTGCCGACGAGGTGCATGCCCTCCGCGAGCAGCGTGTCCCATCGATTGAGCGCGACGCGGTTCTCGCTGAGGAACGAGAGCAGCGCGAGGTCGGGCTCCATCCGGCTCGCCGCGTTGGTGAAGCGCAGCAACATCGCCGCGTAGTCGAGGCGCCCCAGGCCCAAGAGCTCCTCACGGATGTTGGGATCGACGTTCGCGTGCGTGTTGTAGATCTCGATGCCGTCGGGCGCCGAGCTGCGGATCTGCTCGAGCGAGTGCCCCTCGGTGTGTGCGTAGAGGACGATCGCGCCCGCAGCCCGGAAGGCCGCGGCCGCTTCGGGACCGTCGGCGTCGTAGAGCGCGCCCAGCCGCGCAGGGTCCGCGAGCACTGCCGGATCTTCGGTCGGCGGACGACGCAAACCGACCGGCATCATCTCGTTCTCCGAGCCGACCATGACGAGCACACGGTGGCCGTCATCGCAGCCCCAGTGCGCGGCGATCGCATGTCCCTCCTCGTCGCGCACGACGTCGTCGCTCTCGCCCAGCGGCCAGTGTGCGGCCTCGAAGCTCGGCTCCTCGACGTGCGGGGCGTGATCGGTGAGCCACAGCGTGTCGAGGTGGAGGCGGCACACAGCGTCGCGCAGGTGCTCGAGGCACTCGGTGTCCGCGAGCTCGCCATCCACCCATCCCTCTCCGTCGCAGGCGTCGTGCGAGAGCGGCGAGTGCGCATGGACGATGGCGCGCGCGAGGTGGAAGTCGCGGCGGGTCATGGCGCCGATCGACGCGAGCCCATCGGGCCACGGCGTGAGCGGCGGGCCCGCGTCGGGCTCGGCGCGCGCATCGTCCACGCTCGCTCCCGTGTCCTCGTCCTCCACCACGAACGCGTCGGGCATCTCTTCGCGTGGTGTGCAGGACGGCGTCGTCGCGATGCAGAGCGCGAGCACCGGAAGAGAAGGGCGCATCCGATCATCATGCACGAGCACACGGGATGCGTGTCGCGGTACGTTGGTGCCATGAAGGAATGGGATGCGGTCGAGACGGCCGAACGGATCCGACGCGGCGACGTGTCGCGACGCGAGGTGCTCGAGGCCGCGATCGAGCGTGCGAAGGCCGCGCGTCCGCTGGGCGCCATCGTGACGGAGACCTTCGAGCGCGCGCGAACGGAGATCGATCGTGCGAGCGGACCGCTCGCGGGCGTGCCCACGTTCATCAAGGATCTGACGCACGTGACCGGCGTGCCGATCGGGTGGGGCACAGCGGCCGTCGAGGGCGCCGTCTCCACGCGCACCGATCCGACCGTGAGGCACCTCGTCGCGCTCGGCCTCGTGAGCCTCGGCAAGAGCGCGACGCCCGAGCTGGGCATGACGGGCACCACGGAGCCGCTCGGTCGAGCGCCCACACGCAATCCCTGGGACCCCACGCGATCGAGCGGAGGCAGCTCGGGCGGCGCGGCGTCGTTGGTGGCCTCCGGCGTCGTCCCGATCGCGCACGCGAGCGACGGCGGCGGCTCGATTCGTATTCCCGCAGCGTCTTGCGGGCTCGTGGGGCTCAAGCCCACTCGCGGTCGCTTCGACATCGAGGCCTCACGCCTGCTGCCCATCAACGTCGGAGTCCACGGCGTCGTGACGCGCACCGTGAGAGACACCATCGCGTTCTGGAGCGCGCTCGATTCCCACCTCCGTCCCCGACGTCCCCTCGATGAGGTGCGACGACCGACTGGCACGCTCCGCATCGGCCATTTCACGCGATCACCGATCGGCCGCGCGGTCGATCCGTCGCATACGAAGGCCGTCGAAGAGACAGCGCGCGTGCTCGCGGGAATGGGCCACTCGGTCGAGGCGATCGACTGTCCCTTTCCTTCGGAGATCATCCACGACTTCGTGCGCTATTGGGCGCTCCTCGCCTGGGTGCAGGATCGTGGCGGTCGGGCCTTGGTTCATCCGCGCTTCGATCGCAGCCGGCTCGAGCCCTGGACGAAGGGCCTCTCGCGCTGGTGCGAGCGCGAGCCGCGCGCCCTCGCGTCGAGCCTGCGTCGGCTGCGTCGGTTCGCGGCGTCACACACGGCGTCGCGTCGCGCGCACGACGTGCTGCTCTGTCCCGTGCTCGGCCATCCGCCACCCACGCTCGGTCACCTCGCGACCGATGTGCCCTTCGAGGACGCGCTCTCGCGCATCCTCGATCACTTCCCGTTCACCGGGATCCTCAACGCCACGGGCGAGCCAGCGCTTTCCTTGCCTGCGTCACGTACGGCGACAGGCCTCCCGATCGGCGTGCAGCTGATCGGGCACATGCACGACGAGGCCACGCTTCTCGGCCTCGCGCTCGCGCTCGAGGAAGCGATGCCGTGGCCTCGCGTCGCCCCCTGCGCGTGAGCGTCGGTACGCGCGAGAGCTCGCGGGCGTTTCGCGCGGCCCACCTCTGGGGCATGCTGGGCGCGTGATTCTTCGTTTCGTCGTCGTGCTCGTGTCGTGTGCGCTGCTCGCGAGCGGCTGTTTCGTCAACCGTGCTGATCTCGACGGCGACGCTGGCGGCCCGTTGGTGACGGACACAGCGGTGCCGAGCCTCGACGCGTGGGTCCCGCTCGGTGCCGATGCGGCGCTCGATGCTCCACCGCCCGCGGATCCCGACGCCTTCGTGATCGTGGGCACCGACGCGTGGGCCCCTGACGCGTTCAGCCCGCCCGATGCGTTCGTGCCGCCTGATGCGTTCGCGCCGCCCGATGCGTTCGTGCCGCCCGATGCGTTCGTGCCGCCCGACGCGTTCATCACCCCCATCTGCGTGCCCGAGACGTGCAACGCGCGCGACGACGACTGCAACGGCATCGTCGACGACGGCGCGTGCATGGTGCCGACGACGGGGGGTGAACGGGTTCTGTGCGAGGCGATCACCCGCGGACGCAGCGCCTACCTCTATTGCCGTCCCATCGCGTCGTGGAACCTCGCGCGCTCGGTCTGTCGCGGCTTCTCACCGGCCTATGATCTCGTGGTGTTCGGAGAGGCGGCGGAGCAGGACGGCCTGCGTCCCTCGATCGATCGCAACGCATGGATCGGCATGACGGATGACCCGCTACGGGTCCCTGCGGCCGTCGACGAGCGCTACCGCTGGGTCGATGGCAGCGCCCCGTCGTACACGGCGTGGGCCGCGATGGAGCCCGCGACGCGGCTGGCCGCAGGCTGCGTGATCCTCCAGACCGCGGGCACGTGGGACGCGGCCAGCTGCGACGACGCGTCCAACGACTTCTCGTTCATCTGCGAAGCTCCGGTTCCCTGATGCCGCTCTTGCCCCACCACCGCTCGCGGATCGACTCGCTCCGAGCGCCCAGCGCGCAAGAGCCTTGGCGCGTGCTCGTGAGCGGTTGTCTGGCAGGGTGGCAGTGTGGCGTGGACGGCACCGACTACGGCATGGGTCGCGGCGATGGAGGCTTGTTCTCTCTGCCGACGCTGCGTCTGCTCCCGTTCTGCCCCGAGCAACACGGGATGGGCACGCCGCGCACGATGCCCGACCTCCACGGAGGCGATGGCTTCGACGTGCTCGCTGGGCGTGCGCGTGTGCTCGACGAGCACGGTGTCGATCTCACCGAGCCGATGATCGCGGGCGCGCGCGCGATGCTCGCGTTCGCAGAGGCCGAGCGCGTCGAGCTCGCGATGCTCACCGACATGAGCGCCGCGTGCGGCAGTCAGGTGATCAGCGACGGCTGTCGCCTCGTGCCCGTGCGTCGCTTCCAGAAGGGCGTGGGCGTGGCGACGGCGCTCTTGCTCGACGCCGGCCTCGCGGTGGTGTCGCAGCGTGATCACGCGAGCATCGCGCGGCTGCGGGCGCGCCTCGATCCGACGTACGTGGTGCCCGAGGGCCTGCGCGATCACCACGAGCACGCCTGGACGCTCGAGCACCTCCCCCACGCGCATCCACGCGCCGATCGCTGATCTGGGAAGGGCGATGTCGTCTGGCCCTCGCTCGACGTACCATCGCGTCATGTCGTTCCGTCGTGTCCTCCTCGTCGTGCTCGCCTCGTTGGCGGTCTCCGGCTGCGCGCAAGAGCCCCGACCGCTCGCCGTGGCCGAGGCCGATCTCACGGCCGCCGAGCGTCGCGTGCGCCTCACGCAGATCCGAGACGCGGCCGCGGCGCGCGGGCTCACGAACGGTGTGCTGCTCGCGGGCATCGCCCAGAACGAGACGGGCCTCGCGCACTGCTGGAGCGAGGCGACGTGGGCGTGCCAGGGGCCCGACAGCGTGGACTGCGCGGGTGGGCCGGTGATCGCGGGCTCCGGCGACGGCCCCTGCGCCGATCGTCAGGGCGGCCTCGGCATGTTCCAGTTCGACGCGGGCACCTACGACCAGACGCTCATGCGCGAGGGCGACCGCATCCTCCTCATCGCGGGCAACGTCGAGGCCGCGATCGACTTCACGATCGCGATGGTGATCCGCAGCGTCTACATCGACGGCGTCGACACGCGCGAGCAGGCGTTGGCCTGGATGAATTCCGTGGTCGTGCGCGGCGCGCGCCACATGGAGTGGATCCAGACGGTCACCCACTACTACAACGGCTGCACGCCCACTGGCTGCTCCGTGTACGAGAGCCGCTTCATGAACTACTCGAACGGCCTCGGCCTCGTGTGGGACGAGATGGGCGAGGAGTTCTGGACGGGTGCGCCCGCACCGACGTGCGACCCGGTGCCGAGCGAAGGCCGCGTGATCGACGACGGTGATGCGTGCGTGTTCCTCGGCGGTGATCTCCGCTACTGGCGCACGGCCACCGACGCCGGCTACGGCGGCAGCCTCCGCTGGACCAACGCGATCGACGACACGGGCCCCTCGAACTACGGCGTCTGGCACGTTCGCTTCGCGGACGCGGGCGAGTACGAGCTCGTCGTGCACACCGCGGCGCCGTACGCCGAGAGCCGGATGGCCCCTTATCGGATCACGCACGCGGGAGGGACCGCGGACGTGATGATCGATCAAGCCTCGGGCCCCGAGCACTCGCTCGGTCGATTCACGTTCGCTGCGGACACCGACTACGAAGTCCACGTCGGCGACGACAGCGGCAAGCCTGTCGGCGACATGATCGGCATCGTCTTCGACGCGCTCGAGATCGTGCCGTTCTCGGCACCCGCGCCCGACGCGGGAATGACCACCACGGACGCGGGAATGACCACCACCGCCGACGCCGGCGCGAGCAACGCCGACGCCTACGTCCCGCCTGGCGTCGACGCAGGGACCTGGATGAGGCCGATGGGCAGCGCCAATTGCGGCTGTCGCACGACGACGTCCCGATCCTCGACTGGCACGTTCGCGCTGCTGGTTCTGCTCGGTCTGGCGGTCAGACGCCGAGCAGCACGCACTTGAGGTAGTCGCCTTCGGGGAAGGCCGGCAATCGGGGGTGATCGGCAGCGCCGCCCCAGCGCTCGAGGATGCGGACGTGGCGCGGCACCTTCTCGAGGGCCTCGCGGATCGTGCGGTCGAAGCGCTCGGTGCCGATGTGGCTCGAGCAGCTCGCGGCCAGATAGAGCCCGCCTGGGCGCAAGAGACGCAGACAAGCGCGGTGGAGCGCGCGATAGCTGCGCATCGCGTTGGGCACCGCGGTCTCGTTGGGCGCGAAGCTCGGCGGATCGCCCACGATGAGGTCGTACTGGCGATTGGCCTCTCGGGCCTTCTCGAGGAATCGCGGCACGTCCTCGGTGTGCGTCGTGTGTGCGCTCGCCGGAAGGCCGTTCGCTTCCCAGCTCTCTCGCGCGAGGCCGAGGGCGGCGTCCGCGACGTCCACGGTCTCCACACGCGTGGCACCGCCGAGCCCCGCGGCGACCGAGAAGCCTCCCGTGTAGCCGTACAGGTTCAGCACCTCCCGCCCAGCGGAGAGCGCACGCACGCGGTGACGTGACTCGCGGTGATCGAGGAAGAGCCCGGTCTTCTGTCCGTGGAACAGATCGGCCAAGAGCGTCATCCCGTGCTCGCGGATCGACACGCGCTCGGGCGGCTTCTCTCCCCACACGACGCGAACGTCCTTGGTCTCGCCGCGACCTCTTCGGAAGAGGACACCACGCAGGCTCGGCCGAGCCGTTCGAAGCATGGCCGCCAGCGACTCCACCGAGCCCGTCTGCGAGAGGACGAATCGCTCGGCGCCGACGGAGTCGAAGCGGATCACGGCGTGCGTGTCGTAGAGATCGATCACGATGCCAGGCAAGCGGTCGCCCTCGCCGTGCACCCAGCGGAACGCCGTCGTGTCCTCGCCGACGAACGGCGCACGCGCCGCGAGCGCGGACGCGAGACGCCCCGCGATCACGTCGCCCTCCACCTCGGTCTTCTTGCGGCCGAGCACACGAACGCCGATCACGCCCTCGTCGACGAAGCCGATCGCGAGCGTGCTGCGATCACGATCGACCACGCGGACGACCTCGCCGGGCGCCGCGTCGTGGCGCTCGATCGCGTCGCGGTAGATCCAGGGATGACCCGCGTCGACCGAGGTGCGCACGTCCTTGACGAGTCGGAGCTCACGCATGGCGGCGTGGTGTACCGCGTCGTGGACGCGTTGTGGCAGCATGTCGCGATGCGACCTCGCTCGGCTCGACGGCTCGTTCTCCTCGTGCTCGGCGCGCTCGTGTCGATCGGCTGCGACGAACCCCGCGTGGGACGCCGAGACACCGGTGCAGGACGCACCGACGCCTACGCCGACGACGCGGCGTTCACTGCACCCGACGCGTTCTTCGGCGCGACCGACGCGGGCACGTTCGACGCGACGAGCCTCGACGCGCCCATCGCCCTCGGAGACGACGCATTCGTTTCCTCGCTCGATGCGTTCGCGCCGCTCGATGCGTTCGCGCCGCGCGATGCGTTCGCGCCGCGTGATGCGTTCGTGGTCCCCGATGCGTTCGTCCCACGTGATGCGTTCGTGGTCCCCGACGCGTTCGTGCCGCCGAGCGAGACGTTTCCGTTCCCTGCGACGGGCGATCCGCGCGTCGCTGCCGCGGATCTCTACTTCTGGCGCGCGGGCGACAACGTGCGGACCACGCGGACGCTGGCGCGGACGAGCCTCCGAGAGCTCTCCTTGTCGCTCGTGATCGAGCTCAATGGCCTCACGTGCGGCACGCAGGACGTGCGCGTCAGGGTCAACGGCACCGAGGTCGGGATGTTCTCGATCGCAGGCGGCGACACGAACATCACGCGCACGTTCACGTTCGCGCCGATCGCGGGGCCCACCTACACGTTCGTCTACGAGACGATCCGCGAGGTCGCGAGCGGCTGCGGCGCCGCGGGCTACACGAACGACGCGAGCACGCTGACCGTCCGCTGATCCGGGGCCGTCGCGGAAGCGTCACCCCTCCGGTACGCTCGCCCGATGGCCGTCACGTTCCTGCGCACGCTCGGCCTCGCCGTTCTCTCGACGGCCCTGGCAGGCTGTTTCGTGAATCGTGGCGATCTCGCGTCCGATGGCGGGGCGCCGGTCTCGCCTGATGCGAGCTCCACGATCGACGCGCCCGGCCTCGACGCCCCGCTTCCTCCCGCTGTCGACGCCGCCCGCCTCGAGGAGGACGCGTTCGTGGTGGAGGGCAGCGATGCGTGGGTGCCGACGCCCATCGATGCGTGGGCACCGCCGTCTCCGGACGCATGGTCGCCGCCCGTGTGCGTGCCGACCGGCGCCGAAGCCTGCAACGCGCGCGACGACGACTGCGACGGACGAATCGACGACATGGGGTGCGGTGGCAGCGTCGGCTCGCTGAGCGTCGCGTGCGTTCCCTTCGTGCACGCGGGCCACATCTATCAGTTGTGCAAGGCGACCGGCTTCGCGGTGCCGTGGGAGGGCGCGCTGATGGCCTGTCGCAACAACCCGCCCTACGACCTCGTGACGATCGAGGACAATCTCGAGAACGCTGCGATCTCGAGCCACGTGCTCGAGAGCCGCGCCTGGATCGGACTGAACGATCGAGCCGTGGAGGGCACGTACGTCTGGGCAGATGGCAGGCCGCTCGGCGCCTACGAGAGCTGGGCGGGGGGCGAGCCTCGCGGCGGCGCCATGGGTCGCCTCGAGAATTGCGCGACGATGGCGGCACGGTCCCCCGTGTGGCGCGACGAGGCCTGCGGGGTGCTCGACGTGTCGGTCGGCACCGACGTCGGCGTGTTCGTCTGCGAAGCTCCGGTGCTGCCTTGAGGCGTGTCGGGCTCGTGCTGCTCGGCCTCGCGGCCTGTGGGACTGATCCGTCGCCCACCGATGCGTTCGTGCTCGAGACGCTCGACGCATACGAATCCGTCGACGCCCCCTTTCGCGACGTGCCGCCGCGCCCCGACGCAGGACGCGACTCCGGTGCACGCTGCGACTTCCCGAGCGACGGAGACGCGGGCGCGGTGATGACGTGCAACGGACACGCGGCGCTCTGCGATCGCAGGCTCGACGAGGTCGCGATCGCGATGACGCACAACGCGATGTCGAGCGAGGAGGACGACTTCTTCGCGCCGAACCAGCACCACCGCCTCTGGCGTCAGCTCGAGGACGGTGTGCGCGGCTTCATGCTCGACGTCTACGTCGATCGGAACGACGTGGTGCAGCTCTGTCACGGCGCGTGCGAGCTCGGGCGAAGGCCGCTCGCCGAGGGCCTCCGCGATCTCCGCCTGTTCCTCGACTGCCATCCTCACGACGTCGTGGTCATCGTGTTCGAGGCGCATGCGCCTGCCGATCGCGTGGAGGAGGGCTTCGTCGCGAGCGGGCTCGATCGTTACCTCCACACACCGGAGGGACCACCCGCCGCCGGCTATGCATGGCCCACGCTCCGGGAGCTCGTGACCGCGAACGAGCGAGTGATCGTGTTCACCGACGATCGCGACGCGCCGCAGCCGTGGCACCTCTACACCTACGACTGGGCGTGGGAGAACCCTTATGCCGCCGAGACGCCTGGCGATCTCTCGTGCCGAGAGGATCGGGGCGATCGCGACCGATCGCTCTGGGTCTTCAATCACTTCCTCACGAGCCCGGTCGCGAGCCCCGAGCTCGCCGACATGATCAACCACGATCCGTTCTTCACCGAGCGTGTGCGTGGCTGTCGGGACGACGCGTCGGGTGATCTGCCCAATTTCGTCACCGTCGATTTCTACGACCTCGGCGACGTTCTCTCCGTCGTCGACGCGCTGAACGGCGTCTGATGAACCCCGACGGTCCCGAGATCACCGACCTCTTGATCGATGTCGACCCGGACACGATGCAGCGTCGTCCCGTCTCGAAGCAGGCGGTGCTGCGAGCGCTCGAGCGCGACGGGATGCGCTGGGGCGCCCGCGTGGCTCGCTCGCTCCCGGAGCGCGACGGTCACCTCGACGAGGCGCAGATCGATGCGCTCTTCGTGCGTGTGCACGCGGAGATGCAGCGCCTGTGGGAGGAGTTCCTCCAAGGCGATCGCATGCGGCAGCTGCTCGTGCCGCTCCTCGGCGCGCTGCGCGAGCGTGGGCACGAGGGCACCGTGCGGATCGTCGATGTCGGCTGTGGTCTCGGCTACCTCGTCCGCTGGCTCACGGCGTGCGGCGATCTCGGCGCCGGCGTGCACCTCGTCGGCTGCGACTACAACCGCGCGCTGATCGAGGCTGCCTCGCGGTACGCGAAGGACGAAGGCCTCTCGTGCGACTTCCGCGTCGCCAACGCGTTCACGCTGGAGGAGCCGGCGACCGTCTTCATCTCCACCGGCGTCCTCCACCACTTCCGCGGCGAGGGCCTCGTCGAATTCTTCGCGCAGCAGCGGCACGCGGCCGCGTTCCTCCACCTCGACATCAAGCCGTCGTACCTGGCGCCGCTCGGCTCGCTGCTGTTCCACGTCGCGCGCATGCGGGAGCCCGTGTCGCAGCACGACGGCACGCAGTCGGCTGTCCGTGCGCACCCGGGCACGCGACTGCTCGATGCCGCTCGGAGAGGCGCGGGCGGTCTCGAGATCACGCTCTTCGACGGTGACGTGGAGGCGGTCCCGATCCTCCGCACGATGCTCGGCGTGGTGGGCATGCGCGCCGATCTACGGGAGCCCTTCGTCCGACGGCTGGGGCCGAACGCCGCGCGCCTCGGGGATGGGGCGTGACTCCCGTGCTGCTGGCAGTCCTCGGCGTCGCGGACGTCGGATTCAGTGCCTTTCGCGACGCCGCCGGGCGGAATCCACGCATCGAGAAGGGTGCCTATTACCGCCGCGCGATCGTCGGAGGGACGTTGTCCGGAATGGCCATGATCGCGCTCTCGGTCCTGGCCGCTGCCGCGCTCCTCGGACGCGACGCGAGCGATGTCGCGCTGCGCGAGGACATGCTCCGTGCGGGCACGCCGATGGCCTGGATCTACGGCGTGTTCGCGGCAACGGTCTCGGCGGCGCTCGCTGCGTGGGCGATGGGGGAGAGCGAGCTGCGCACACTGATGTCCGTCGCCGTGCTCGGTCCGCTGACGCTGGCGCGTCACGCGCTGATCCCCGTGGGGCTCGTCGCGGCATGGCTCACCGCCGAGCGGCCGGAGACGTGCGCGCTCGCCCTCTTCGCGGTGCTCCTCGTGGGGTCGGCGGAGCGCGTCTTCGGCGCGATCCGAGCGCGTCGTGGCGGTCGGTTGTGGCCTGGGGATCCGGAGATGCACTGACGTCCACGTCGCGCGAGATCACTCCGGTGACGTGAAGACCCACAGGCCGCTGGCGTACTCGATGGCGTCGATCTCGAAGGGCTCGGGCGGGGCACCAGGGAACGTGAACGCGCTGTAGCCGGGCGTGCCGTACAGCGACTGATCGACGAATTGGAGACAGGCACCGTCGTAGACCGTCGTGATCATGCCGCGGGGCCCGAATCCATCGGTCGACAAGTATCCGAGGTGGTCGACGACGCTCGAGGAAGGGCACATGAGGCGCTCGTCGAGGTTCGTGGCCCAGCCATCGGCGTTGTCTGGCGCGTAGAACATCCCGTACACCGAATGCCACGGCGGGGTGAGCGGACCGCGCCAGTCCGCGCCCAGCTCTTCGTAGCGGACGAAGCGCGTGAACGTCGCGCTCCGTGTGGACGCATCCCACGCATAGATCCACGTGTCGTGCGCGGTCACGAAGACGTCGGTGCGTACGGCCGTCGCAGCCGCGACGCGTATCCCCGAGAGCTCGGGGAAGACCGAGTCGCGCGCCACCCGATCGATGAACGTGTAGGTCGCGAGATCGAGCACGAAGAGCTCGGTGTGCGTCATCACCAGCATCACGCCGCTGCCCTGGGGCGCGAACGCTGCCTCGATCTCGTCGGTGGGCCAGTCCCCGGAGACGTTGCGCGTCGCCCACTCGCTGGCGCCGCGCGGGAGCCGGTACACCGTGAAGGGCGGCGTGGGCACGACGGCGTCCGGCAGCGCGGTCGCCGCATCGACCGGCGTGAACGCATCGACCGGCCCAGCGGCGTCGAGCGGACCGGCGTCGGGCACGGTCGCAGGCACACAGCCGACGAGTGGCGAGCAGACCTCATCGCTCCTGCAGCGCGTGGCATCGGGCGTCTCGAGGCACACGCCGAGCGCACAACGAGGGACGACGCACGCGATGCTCGAGGTGCACTCGGAGTCGCGCACGCACTCCGGAGCGATGCACGAGCCCTCGTCTTCGCAGTCGGGCGTCACGCAGACGCCGTCGCGGCACTCGGTCGCCGTGGGCGCGCCTGGCGCGGGGCACGCGATCTCGAGGCAGTTGCGGGTGATGATCACGCCGAGCAGCGCATCGGCGCGTACGTTGCGCTGGACGCGGCGCGACACGATCTCGACGCCGTCGCGACGCAGCGAGACCTCCACGGCGAGGTTCGTCCCGGTCGCGATCCCACGCAGCTCCGCGAGCTCGACGGGGCGCCCGTAGTCGTCGCGCAGGCTCGCCCGTCTCGAGCGAAGACCCGTGGCCTGCACGAACACCTCGTCGAACTCGAGGCCCGGCACGAGGTCCGTCTGGAGCTGCACGACGACCGTGTGCCCGTTCTCGCACCCGAGGGCGAGCAGCGCGGTGGCGAGCGCGAAGAGCGCGAGGCCGCGAGACATACTCACTCCGTACACGTCAGTGGGTCGCTTCCCAGACGAGGGAGACCAGGTAGATCATGCGCCAGAAGTCGTTGGTCTCCGCGTTGCGCAGACCGAGGAGCTGATCGCCTCGCTCTCGCGCGATGCGCGAGAGCGCCAGTGTGAGGAGGCCAGTCTCCGACGACATCGAGCCATCGGGCGCATACCAGGTGCCGTTCGACGCGAGCATGCCGCCGTTCGGGTAGTACCAGCTCTGTCCGGACGCGAACATGCCGCCGTTCGGGTAGTACCAGGCGCCCGAGCCAGACTGGTACATGCCCCCGTTGGGATAGTACCAAGTGTCGTTCGAGCGGAGCATGCCGCCGTTGGGCCAGTACTCGGTGGGCGCGGCCTCGGTGCCCGTGGAGCACGCGACGCGCTCTCGCGTATCGAGCATGCCGCGGTGCTCCGCGGACAAGCCGCTTCCGCCACGGCCCGTGACCCCTTGCGGAGCACCCGTGACGTTGTCGAGCCACTGCATCGCGCGGAGCACGGCACACTGGTCGGAGACGCGCTGGTTGTTCTGAGCCTCGACGCGCGAGGCGCCCAGGCCGACGAAGAGCGTGAGCAACAGGGCGGAGAAGGCGGTTCGGCGCATGGTCACTCCGTGGGCGTGGCTTCGGCAGGCGGGGCTGCGGTGGCGGCCGCGGGCGGGGCTTCGCAGCCACGTCCGCGGTTCTGCTCCTCGAGGTGGGCGAGGAGCGGACGGTAGTACTCGAGCATGGGCTCGGCGGTGAGGTCTCGTCCCGTGTGCTCACGCAGCACCTCGCGCCAATCGCGGCTTGCGCCAGGCGACATGATGGCGCGGAGGAAGTCACCGACCTCGCGGTGCCCGTAGTAGTTACACGCGTGCGGATCCTGATGGAGGATCTCGCGGCAGATGTGATCGTGCAGCTGATAGACGAGCACGTTCGCGAGCGCGTAGTCGTAGTAGCCCGCGGGATCGTCGTTGATGTGCGTCTTGGTGCACGCATCGCACCCGTCCGTCGGGCGAACCGACGGCGGGCCCATGCCCTGGAACCGCGCGACGTGCTCCCACCAGCGGGCGTTGAGCTGATCGGGTGGCAGCTCCCCGGCATAGAGGTCCCGCTCGAAGTGGCTCATCACACCCGCCGACCACGGGAGGAACGTGATGGGACCGGTGAGCGCCGAGTCGAGCAGCCAAGCCGTCTCGTCGACCTCCTGGCCCTCGGGCAGCACCTCGATCTCGCGGAGGTAGGGCTCCTGCGAGGCCGCCAGTGCGATGAGGTCGCCCATGCCCTCGTGGTAGCTGCGATTGGCACCTTCACGCAGGAGGAAAGGCACCTCCGGCTGCGAATAGCTCATGTAGTAATAGATGTGGCCGAGCTCGTGGTGGGTCGTCGTGAACCACTCCCAGTTGCTCTCGACGCTCATGAGCGAGCGCACGTCGGACTCGAGGTCGACGTGCCACGCGCTGGCGTGTGCGTTCTTCGAGCGTGTCTGTCCTGCGGGCACCGGGTAGAGGTCACTGGCAGTCCAGAACGTGTCGGGCAGCTCGGCGAATCCCATCGAGACGTAGAAGCGCTCGGCCTGCTCGACGAGCCACTGCGGCTCTCGACTGGCCGCCAGCGCGTCCATGTCGACGCCCTCGACGAGGCCGGGCCAGCTCTGTCCCCAGCGGTTGCCGATCCAGTGCGCGGGGAGGTTCGAGGGCACCTGCGGTGCGTGGTAGCGCTCGGCGTAGCGGTGGCGGGCCCAGCAGTGGAGCTGCGTGTAGAGCGGCCGGACCTCGTCCACGAGGCGCTCGAGGAGCTCCATCATCTCATCAACGGTCATGCCGTAGTTCGAGACCATGAGCTCGAAGTAGTCGTGGTAGCCCATCTCGCGCGCCACGCCGTTGCGCAGATCGCGCAGCTCGATCAGGCCGTCGCGCAAGGTCGTGCCGACCTCCTTGCTGGCTTCCCAGGCGCGCTGTCGCTCGTCGAGGTTGGTGGACTCACCGAGGATGCGATCGAGGTCGTTCGTGATGACGGGGCGCGCGCAGGACTGATCGGGACGACGCTCGAGACAGAACTGGAAGCCATCGAGGCGCGCGCTCTGCGCGGCCTCCGCAGCGACGCGACGTCGCGCCAGATCCGGGTTCGTCTGCGGCGCCTGCGCGGCCTGCACGAGCATCGCGCGGAGCTGACGCACGGTGAGGGGATCGAGCTCGTCCTCGTGCTCCATGAGGAGACGTGCGCGACGGATCACCTCGACCGATCCGGTGAACGACGCGAACGACTGATCGGCGGCGGTGCGGCCGCCCGTGTGCTCGGGCGAGACGTCGGTGGAGCTCAGCCACGCCGCGCGCGCGCTCTCGGTGTAGAGCGCGCGGTAGGCGGGATCGTAGAAGTCCAAGAGGTCGTCGGCCTCCGCCTGCCAAGTGCGTCCCGAGCTCTCGGTGCGTCGATCGCCGCGGCCGTGCGCGATGGTCGAGGTCCCGGTCTGTGCCGCTTCGGGCGCGGACGTGGGCTCCGGGTCGGACGTCGTCGCGTCGTCGGCGCCAGAGCAGGCGGCGAGCGGGAGGAGGGTGGACATCACGGCCGCGCGAAGCGCGTGCGAAGAAGTCTTGCTCATGTGGCGGCGACCTTGTCAGCACGCTCGGCTCACGTAAAGGACGCCCGTTCTCACGGAGGAGACCGACCCATGCCGCGTCACGTGCTCGACGAATCGAAGATCCACCCCGCCGTTCGCGCGAAGATCGCGGACAACCACCGCGACATCGTCGAGGAGGTGCAGGCTGCGATGAAGAAGGCCGACGTCGTCGTGGTCGGCATGGCGCAGAACCCCGCGCCGCGTCGGGCGTGCCGTGTCCTCAAGGCGAAGGGCATCCCCCACGAGTACCTGCAGTACGGCAGCTACCTCAGCACCTGGCGCCGCCGCAACGCGCTCAAGATGTGGACGGGCTGGCCGACGTTCCCGATGGT
Organism: Deltaproteobacteria bacterium; assembly: GCA_017303575.1. GTDB lineage: Bacteria > Myxococcota_A > Polyangia > Polyangiales > Sandaracinaceae > JAFLCL01. The sequence continues at coordinate 36,593 of JAFLCL010000012.1, read as the reverse complement.
GTTCGTGAAGGGCACGCTCGTGGGTGGCGCGGACGACCTCGAGAAGCTGATCGAGTCGGGCGAGCTCGACACCCTCCTCAAGGCGTGAGCGCTCGCTCGCGTCGATGCGTCCCATGAGCGCGCGTCGCTGGGCACGAGTGTCGCTCGGTGCCGCGGGCGTGGTGATCGCCCTGACGGTGGTCTCCACGTTCATGCGCCCCGTGCCGTGTGGCGATCTCGACCGGCACTACCCACCGATCATCGCGTTCGAGCTCGCGCGCTCAGGAGCCGATCTCGACGCGATCTTCGGCTCGGACGAGGCCGCGCGGACGGACGCCACGACCGAAGCGCTCGCTCGGTGTCGTGGGGTTCTCGTGCCGGCGATGGACCAAATCCAGTGGGCGGACCTCTTCCTCTTCATGCCGGCGTATGGCCTCTTCCTGATCGGCTTCTTCGCGTCGGCTCGCGTCCACTCGCCACGCGCGTCGAGCCTGGGCATCGGGCTCGTCGTGGTCGCTGTCGTGTTCGATGGCTTCGAGGACGCGAGCCTCCTCGTGCTCAGTCACACGCGGGACGCCAGCTCCCTCGCCGCCGGCGCGCTGCCGTTCACCACGGGCGTGAAGTGGCTGTCGCTCGGTCTCGCGGCCTTGCCAGAGGCCGTGATCCTCGCGGCCGGAGGCAGGCTGTCGAAGCTCGGCGCCGCGATGTCGACGCTGGCGTTGCCGTGCGTGATCGCGGCGCTCCTCGCGCCCGCCACGCTCGATCGCCTCGCACCCGCGGTCGCCGTGGCGTGGATCCATTGCCTCGTAGCCGTCGCCGTCTGGTCGAGGACGACTCCGGAGGAGGGTGCCCTCCCTCGAGCCTGAGGGCCTGAGGCCGTATCGCCTGTCTCGATCGCCTGAGGCCCTTATCGGCGAATGTACTCGCAGCTCGAGTCTTCGAGGCAGTGATGGCCCGTCGGGTCGCTCAAGTGGGGAATGTCCTCGCCGTGCGTCGTCAGGTAGCGGCCGATCATGTTGAACATGTAGACCGCCATGTCGAAGGGCGAATTCGGGTCGTAGATCGCGCTGAACCCATGAATGCCCTGGGGCTCGACGTACGGAGAGACCAGGCCCGAGGTCGGTTGTCCTGCCGTGTACTGCCACACAGCGAGATCGGTCGGCGACGTCATCGGACGCGACTGACGCGACCAGCGAAGCGGCGTGTCCGGCCGCACGGGCGCCAATCCACCCATGTCCTCGGGCAGCGTGTCCTCGCCATTGGGGTCGAAGAACGAACGACCGTCGCTGAGGTCGTCGATGTCGACGAGGAAACGCTCCCCCCCGCCCGCCACCGGGTGCCGCTCGAGGCGCGCGAGGCCCTCGATCGCGTGGTAGCCGAGCAAGAGATCGTTGGGTGACTCGAAGCCTGGGTGTGTGGCCTGGAAGCTCGCGGGCGCACGGTAGTCCGCGAGGTGAGCGGGGGCGTCGGGCGGAAGGAACGGCAGGACGCCGGCGGCGCGCGCCATCGAATAGCCCGTCGCGATGCAGACGTTGGGATCGCCGTCGGTGTGGGTGACGAGGATCGAGCGTGGCTCGACGGGCACGTCCGGCGCTGTGATCGGATCGAGGAAGATGCGACCCACGTAGTTGATGGGGTCGCCGCGCTCGAGGCCGATCTGCGCGAGCATCACGAGGCGGCGCAGCTCGGGGCTCTGACGCCGTCGCCCGAAGCCCGACGTGGGCGCGGTGAGCAGGTCGCCCGCGGCGAACTGCGTCACGCCCCAGCTCGCGCAGCGCTCGCACACGCCTTCGCCACTTCGTCCGGCGGAGACCTCCCACGTGTCGATCGTGTCGTCGGGGGCGGGCGAGGCGCCCTCGAAGGTGCAGTCGCGGAAGTCCACGAGACCGAGCGCGTTTCGATAGACCTCGACCGTCCAGCGATCGCCCTGATCGGAGGCGATGCCCACGCGGAACCGACCAGGCTCGTGGTTCGTCGCGCCCGCGCATGCGACCTCTCGGTTCGAGAGGTTCCGGACGATCATCACGTCGTCGGCGCCGAGCAGGTCGGAGTCGATGCAGGCGATCTCGGTGCGGACGTCGTCGTCGAGGAGCGGGCCCTGCACCTCGAGCGAGTAGTCGCCGGCCGCGCACGAGGTGCGCTCGCTCGGACCTTCGCTGCGGGTGGTCGTCAGGAGCGGGCCCATGAGGCGCAGGATCATCGCGGAGCGCACGGAGCCGTTCTCGGTCCGGATCGCGACGTCGGACAGACCGCCTCCGCCGACGACGGGCACCGACGCGGAGATCATCGGCTCCGAGCCGTGCGTGACCGCCGCGATGATGCCGCCGAGCGATCCACCCGCCATCGCGTAGCGCGCGCTCGGACCGCCGAGATCGGGTCGCCCGTTGCCGTCGAAGTCGCCCGCGAGGTCGGCGCTGCCGTTGCGATCGAAGTCGCCGTCGAAGGTGAGCTCTGCGCCGTCGGGGCCGATCAGCGTGCGCTGTCCCGCGCGTCGCGTTCCGTCGAAGGAGCGGAGCACTCGGAAGACGTTGAGCTGATCGATCACGGTCTGACGGACCGCGTCGCGCGTGTGGAAGACGTACGCGGTCCAGAAGTCCGCGCCCGAGTCGACCGTCTCGTCGCCGTCGAGGTCGCGCGCGCGACCCATCGCGATCGCGTCGCCCGTGCCCTCGAGGCACTCGCCCGCGAGCGTGGCTCGCACCACGGACCGCAGCGCGGGCGACAGCTCGAGGCCGTGGCCGTGCGCGTTGATCGTCACGAGCGCCTGGCCGTGCTGGAGGATCATGCCGCCGTAGATGAGGACCTCGGCGGCGTTGCTGCCGTGGCCGTGCACGTAGACGACGGGGTCGAACGGCTGCTGCAGCTCGGCCGACTCGTTCGGCACGTAGATCGTCATCGTGATGGTCTCGCGCGTGCGCCGCGCCTCGCCCGTCACCCAGTCCATCTGGAAGCTGTCCTCGAGCTGCTCGTCGTCCGGATCGCCGAAGAAATAGGGCGTCTCGAGCAACACTGTCACCACGTGCGAGAGCGACGCGTAGCTCTGATCGAGCTGCTCGACGGCGTTCTCGTCGAGGCCGAACGCGAGCGCGCCGAGCGAGCGCACGGCCTCGCGGAACTGGTCACCCGGCGCGACGAAGACGCGCGCGCCCGGATCCCCGCAGCCACGGCCGCCCTGCATCGGGAGCGGCACGACATCGAGCGGGATCTCGCTCGCGAGGTAGGACATCGAGCCACGCCCGTAGAGACCCTCGCGCACGGTGTCGATGTCGTCGGTGACCGACTGCGTGGTGAAGCTCCACGCGAACGCGACGCCCTCCCAGCCCTCGCTCGCGAGCGAGCCGTAGAGCTCGGGGTGCGCGGCGAGGTGGTCGGCGAGGGGCGCGAGATCCCGCGTCTGTCGCACGTGGTGCACGAAGTCGAAGGGCGAGCGGATCGGCTGGCCGCCCACGCCGACCAGGCGATCCGTGAGCACGACCGCGTAGTGATGACGCGGCGTGAGCGGCAGGAGCGGCCGCAGGATCAGCGTCTTGGTCTCACGCTCGTAGAACCACGCCATGCGATCGACCGTGTCGAGCGGATCGCCGGTCAGCGTTCCGTCGATCGTGTTCGGGTGATCGAGCACGCCGTCGAAGTCGGTGTCCTCGCCGAGGTCGAGGACGCCGTTGCGGTTCACGTCCTCTTCGACGGTCTCGAAGAGGATGTTCGACTCGCCACCGCGCGGATCGTGATCGAAGTACTGATCGGGGCGCGTGGTGACGTAGGGAAAGTTGCCGCTGTTGAGATCGAGCGGGACCGGCAGGCCCGTCTCGAGATCGACGAGGTAGATCGCGTGCTCGGGGAAGTCGCTCTCGTGGAAGTGATCGGGGCCACCCTGACGACGCAGGAGCTCCGCGAGATCGAGATCCTCCTCGAAGCTCACCGAGATCGGCGCGAACGTGCCCCAGCCGTCCAGCTCGTCGAAGAGGCTGCGCGTGTGGCTCTCGAGGTGCGTCGGCACCGCGACGCTCGCGTTGATGCGCAGGCCCGTCGGTGACGTCGGATCGGGCCACGTCGCCACGTCGTTCGGCATCGGGATGAGCGGAAGATCCTCGGCGTAGAGATCCCACACGAGCTGGGGGCCCGTGCCTGGCGGTGTCTCGCGCCAGCCTTCGGCGAGACCGCCGCCATCACAGGCGAGAGGGCTGATCGCGAGCGCCGCGAAGGCGAGCGTGGTGAGTCGTACGCGCATCGACCGGAGCATACCGGCCCGACGCGGCGACGGTCAGCCCGCGTTCAACGACGCCGCGTGCGTCGGGTCACGAGGCCGACGACCAGGAGCGCAAGCACCGCGAGACCGCTGCTCGTCCGGCGTGTGTCGTGCGCGCTGCAGCCGCAGCCGGAGCCCGCGAAGCGGCCGGGCTCGCCGGCGTCGGGGGCCGAGGCATCGATCTCGGAGCTGCTCGCCGCGTCGAGCTGCGACGTGCTGCCACCGTCGGTGGCGGGGTCGCCTGCATCGATGCTCATCACGGGTCCAGCATCGGTGTTCGCGCCCGTGCCCGCGTCAGGGCCGAGCGGCGTGCACACAGCGTCGTCGATCGCGTTCGTGAGGCCGTCGCCGTCGCAGTCGCCTTCGTCGTAGGCGTGCGCGGGATCGACGCCGCGCGCGAAGCAGTCGCTGCCGCGAAGCAGGCAGAGATCGTCCGCCGGACCGATGGGCACGCAGATGCCGACCGCGGTGTCGGTCGTCTCGCCGGCGAAGACGCACTGCGCGTCGCGACCGAGGAGCGCGGTGCACGCCTCCGTCGGATCCTCGCTCGGGTCGCACGCGACACCGACGCTGTCGGAGCTCGCGCACACCTCGAGCGTGGTCGAGCACGTCCCAGCGCGGCACGCGCTCGCGTCCGGACAGCTCGGGGCGGGATCGTCGTGGAACGGATCCCCGCCGTCGGTCCACTCGACGAGCCTCGTGCCGCAGTCGGCCGGGTCATCCCCGTTGAGCACCCCGTCGCCGTCGCAATCGCCCGCGTCGTAGGCGGCGGCGAACCATGCCGTCGCGTCGGAGGGACGCACGGCGAAGTCGAAGCACGACATGAGCTCGCCGCACACGTCGTCGTAGAAGCAGACGCCGACGCGGCCCATACCCGCCCCCGTGCCCGTCGGCAGACACGCGACGACACGACGATCGAACGTCGAGGGACACTCCGTGGGGTTCGTGCACGCATAGGCGCCCGCGCCGTCGGTCGCGCACACCACGCCGCCGTGCGGCTCGAAGCCTCCCACGCAGCCCGCGTCGCACGTCATCGGACACGTGGGCGTGGCCGTCACGCGGCCCGGCCCTGCGTAGCTCTGCTGCAGACAGAACTGTCCCGTGCCCTCGGCGACGTTGGGCACTTGGTCGCGATCGCAGTCGCCGTGGAGGAACGCCGCGGCGCCGAGGTCGCCGGCGTGGAGGCAAGTGCCCGTCGACGGACTCGTGGTCACGCCGCTCGCGCTCACCTGGAGGGGACCACAGCCCGTTCCGTAGAAGCAGATGCCGGCAGTCATGCCGCCCTCGGGGCGGAAGACGTTGTTCCCGATCTTGATCGGCGGACACTCCCCCATGCTCGTCCCACAAGGAACCTCGCAGTCGGCGGGGTGCATGCAGCGATCGCCGACGCAGTAGCCGGTGGGGCACGTCTCGTCGCACGGGCCCAGGCCGTCGGAGGCGATGCACGCGCCCCCGCCGTCGTAGCAACCGGGCTCGGCATGCGCGATCGACGTGATGGCCAGGAGCGAGAGAGCACAGAGAGAGGAGAGAAGAGCGAAAGAAGAGAAGGGCGCGCGAGGCGCATCGAGTGAAGTCATTCTCTCAAGGTCTCACCGTTTGCGGCGTCCGAGAAGTGGGGGGCCGAGGACGACGCACACGAACAGCGCGAGCAGCGGCGAAGGCGCCGTGCGCGACGCGATCTCGCAGCGACAGCCCGAGCCCGCGAAGCGACTGGGACTGCCGGCATCGCCGTCCTCGACGCGCGCGTCGGGCGTCGGGTCGGCGCCGCCGTCGTCCGGGGGCGTGGTCGCGGCGTCCGGCTGTGCGCTGGCGTCGGCCATGCCGCACGCACTGCACACGACGTCGTCCGTGGCGTTGGGAGTGCGATCGCACGCGTCGCAGGTGCCGTTCGCCCACGCCGTGTACGAGACGTCTTCGGTCGACAGACACGTCGCACCGAGCGCTGGCATCGCGCCGACGCAGCTGTCGTCGTCGGAGAGCCCAGCATCGTCGTAGGTGCACGCGCCGACCTGTGCGGTCGTCGCGTCCGATCCGAGGAACACACAGCGACCTCGCGACGAATCGCCGAGGTACATCGGCGCGGGGCAGTCTTCGTGGCTGCGGCAGCAGTACGCGAACGGGGCGAACTCTGCCGCTTCGTCGACGCCGCAGCCATACACGCTGCTCGCGATCTCGCCTACGCCGCTGAAGCACGCTCCCTGGACGGCGCCGGCCACGCAACGAACGTCGCCGCCCGCGACGCGCCCCATGATCTCGACGCGATCACAGACGTCGGGATCGGCCTTGTTCTGGAGGCCGTCAAGGTCACAGTCGCCGTGCTCCCACTGTGCGTGTGGCGCTTCGTCGATGCCCGACAGGCAACCGCTCGTGTCGATCGCATCGAGACACGAGTCGTCGTCCCGATCATCGGTGTAGTAGGTACAGACGCCGCGCGCCTCGAGCTCGCCGTCGTCGGGGATGACGAGCACGCAGCGTGATCGCAGCGTCGGATCGCTCGGTAGCACGGGGCACCGACGCGTCGGCGTGCACCCGATGCCGATGGCGTGAGAGACGCTGGAGGTGGCGTCGTACGGAGCGATGGCGAGCCCCATCGGGTCGTCGAGGCGCGCGGGCTCGGTCCACTGGAGCTCACCGCCCGCTTGGAGGCCGATCACCGCGCCACCGCTGCAGAAGCCGCCATCGTCTTCGTCGGCGTTGGTGACGAGGTCGCCGTCGCAGTCACCGCTCGCGAACGCCTCCGCCAGGGTGCTGCCGGCTCCGAAGCAGGTCGATCGCAGCATGCCGGGGTCGCTCCGCCGACATGCGTCGGGCAGACACACGCCGCGCGGGAACGTCAGGGAGACGATGCACTCCGTGCCCCCATCGCAATCGGGCCCGCCCATGCACGTCCTCGGCAGAGGCACTGCGAGCGCGCTGGACGCGTGCGCGCCGACGGCGAGCACGAACAGCGTCGAAGCAGCGAGTGGGGAGACGGACATCGAAGCTCGCATCTGCCGAGTGTGACAAGAAGCGGCGACCTTGGCTGGCGCTCGCTCCTTGCCCGAAGCACCGGTCGGCCCCGGGGTGGTGGCCGTGCGCCTCGCGATGAACGACGCGGACGTCGTGGTGCTGGGCGGGATCCTGCTCGGGTACGACGGTCTCGCGTCGATCCACGGCGAGGGCGGCGACTCGATCGTCCTCGTCACGACCGAGGCCCGCAGCTCGGAGCTCGACGCTCTGCTCGCCGACCTCGCGAGCGAGCTCCCGATGCGGCGAGTCTCTATTGATCAGCGCCTCGAACCCACCTAGGGTCGCGGCCCGATGACGAGCCCCACGCTTCGCCGCACTCCGCTCTTCGACGCGCACAAGGCCCTCGGTGGGCGCATCGTCCCGTTCGCTGGGTGGGAGCTGCCGGTGCAGTACGCGGGCCTGCTCAAGGAGCACGCCGCCGTGCGCACGGCCGCGGGCCTCTTCGACGTCTCGCACATGGGCGAGATGAAGATCGAAGGCGCGGCCTCCGAGGAATTCATCGACTCGCTCGTGACCGGCGATCTCACCCAGCTCGCGGACGGCAAGGCGCTCTACACCGTCGCCTGCAAGGAAGACGGCACCATCCTCGACGACCTCATCGTCTACAGGCGCGGCCGCGAGAAGTTCATGATCGTGATGAACGCGTCGAACCGCGACAAGATCGCGGCCCACTTCGACCCATCGAGGGGGGGCGCGCACAGCAAGGCCTTCGTGGAGAAGGGCACGCTCACCTTCGCCGACATCTCGGACGAGACCGCGCTGCTCGCGCTCCAGGGCCCCAAGGCCGTCGAGGTCATGAAGCACGCGCAGGCCGACGACGCGATCACCTCGCTGACCTCGTTCTCGCTCACCGAGGGCACCGTCGCCGGCGTGCGCGTGATCGCAGCGCGGACTGGCTACACAGCGGAGGACGGCTTCGAGCTCTTCGTGCACCCCGAGGACGCGACCCGCCTCTGGAACGCGCTCCTCGCCGCGGGCAAGCCGATCGGCATCGAGCCGTGTGGGCTCGGCGCGCGCGACACGCTTCGCCTCGAGGGACGTCTGTCGCTCTACGGCAACGAGATCGACGAGACCACGAACCCGCTCGAGGCAGGCCTGGGCTGGGTCACCAAGCTCGACAAGCCGCGCGATTTCTTGGGGAAGAAGGCGCTGATCGCGATCAAGGACGCGGGTCTGACGCGCAAGATCGTGGGCTTCCAGATGGTCGGCCGCGGCATCGGCCGTCACGGCTACCCGATTCACGCGTGGACGGGTGAGGAGACGCCCTCGAGCGCCCCGGTCGGCGTGGTCACGAGCGGTAGCCCGGCGCCCACGCTCGACACGAACATCGGCCTCGGATACGTGCCGGCCGCGCTCGCCGAGGTGGGCTCGAAGATCGGCATCGAGATCCGCGGGAAGTTGATCGAAGCGGTCGTCGTGAAGACACCGTTCTACAAGCGTCAGAAGTCGTAGTCGGCGTCAGACGTCGCCGCGACAGAAGTAGAGGAGCAGCACATGGCGAGCTATCCGAGCGATCTCAAGTACACGAAGGACCACGAGTGGGCGCGCATCGAGGGCGACCTCGTGCGCGTGGGCATCACGTCGCACGCCGTCGAGCAGCTCGGTGACATCACGCTGCTCGATCTCCCGAAGGTGGGCGCGAAGCTCGAGGTGCACGGCAACTTCGGCACCGTCGAGTCCGTGAAGGCCGTGAGCGAGCTCTTCTCGCCGATCGCCGGCGAGGTCGTCGAGATCAACGCCGAGCTCAACGACAAACCCGAGCTCGTGAACGACGACACGTACGGCAAGGGCTGGCTGATCGTGATCAAGCCCAGCTCGAGCCTCGATTTCTTGATGGACGCCGCGGCCTACGAGGCGTTCTTGGGCTCGCTCGATCATTGATCACGCTGCGCGACGCGATGGGCCGTGAGGTGCGCCTCGCCCGGCCCGCCCATCGCGTCGTGTCGCTCGTGCCGAGCGAGTCCGAGACGGTCGTGATGCTCGGCGCGCTCGATCGGCTCGTGGGACGCACGGACTACTGCGTCGAGCCGCGTGGTGTGATCGAGGGCGTGCCCACCGTGGGCGGCACGAAGGACGCGCGCATCGCGGACGTCATCGCGCGCGCGCCCGACCTGGTGCTCGTGAACCAGGAAGAGAACACCCCGCAGATCGTGCGCGCGCTCGAGGCCGCGTCGATCACCACGCACGTGAGCTTCCCCAAGACGGTGGAGGACGCGGCGCTCCTCGTGCGCGAGATCGCCACGATGCTCGGCATCGACCTCGCGTGCGATGCGATCACGACGATGGACGCGCAGCTCGAGGAGGCGCGGGCTCGTCGCGCGGCGCGCGCGCCCGTGCGTGTGTTCTGTCCGATCTGGATGGATCCGCTGATGACCATCCACGGCGAGACGTTCTTGTCGGATGCGCTCGATCTCGCGGGCGGCGTGAACGTGTTCGCCGATCGGCCGCGTCGCTATCCGCTCGCTGCGGATCTGGGAGCGCGCGAGGCGCTGCCGGCGTCGGCGATCGCGGGCCGCGACACGCGCTATCCCCGCGTCACGCTCGAAGAAGTCGCTGCGCGCGCGCCCGCGCTGATCGTGCTGCCCGACGAGCCGCATCCCTTCGATGCGAAGGACGCCCGTGTCTTCTCCGCCATCGAGGGGGCGCGCGTGATCTTCGTGTCGGGTCGTGATCTGAGCTGGTACTCACCGCGCATGGGCCAGGGGGTGCTCGCGATCGCCGATGCGCTCGACGCGTACCGCGGTTGACCGGGATGTTCGGCGTCGACGCGAGCGCGTGTACGATGAGCACGTGCGACCGAAGACTCTCGCCCTCTGCATCCTCGCCACGCTGCTCCTGCCTGCCTGCTCGCTCGTCTTCGGCGGCGATCGGTACACGGGCGGCACCTCCGACGATGCGGGCCCCACGGAGACCGACGCGTTCGTCGAGCCGGGCACGGACGCGAACCTGCCGGGGATCGACACGGGCGTGCCCATCGACGCGCGCGCGATCCCCGACGCGTTCGAGGTCGCGTGCAGCGAGAGCGACCCGTGCGCCTCGGGCTCGTACTGTCGCGAGGCCATGTGCGTGACCTGCGACGAGGACGAAGACGGCTACGCCGACACCGACACGCCGGCGTCGTGCGTCACCTCCACCGTGCGTGCAGGTGACTGCGGCGATCCCGATGCGGCGATGCACCCGTGGGCGCTCCCCGACTGCATGCGCGCCACGACCGAGACCTGTGGAACGGGCGTGGGCCTCTTCTCAGGCGACAATTACGAGGCTGGCTATCGCCACGCGGGGATCGTGACGGGCGGCGCCGTGCGCAACCTCCACGTGTTCCCGCTCGCCACGATGGGCCGATCGATCCGCGTGCTCGTCGTGTTCCGCACGAAGACCAACCCCACCCCGCAATACGCCGTCGCGCGCTTCGATCCGGTCGGCGCCGTCGCGCTCGACGCGATGGGCGAGCTGCCGAGCTGGTCGGTCTCGGGGGCGCTGCCGACCGACTCCGAGCTCGCGGCCTCGCGCGGCGCAGACGGCCTCATCACCGTGGTCACGATCGACGCGAACGAGGGAAACCTCTCCATCTACAGCGCCAGCACCATGGACGGCGAGACGTGGAGGCTGCCCGTCGGCGAGCGCCGGATCATCGGCGGCGTGAGCGGGGTGAGCGAGATCTACGCAGCGGGCGTGACCTCGGACGCATTCGGCGCCCCGGCGGCGGTCGCGTCGTTCGTCGCGTCGGGCTTCGCGCGGAACTACCTCTTGGGCGTCACGACCTCGCATCAGGAAGAGGTCACGACCGCGTGGCCGGTGGAGCCGCTCGCGGCGCACTCCGGCAGCGGCGGCGTCGCCTTCGTCGATCGCAGCTCGTTCAGCCTCTTTCGCCTCTGGTCGGGCGAGCTCGGCGCGGGCGCGCGCTACGCGATGATCGACTCGGGCTCGGCGATGGAGGGCGCGTACGCCAGCCACGCGGATGGGACGGGTCGGTTCGGTGTCGTCGCCGCGGCCGCGGGCTCCGATCGACTGCAGGTCGCGCTCTGGCAGTGCAACGCGAGCTCGTGCACGACGTACTCGGGCATGCCCAGCTTCACGACGAGCCCCACGGCGCTCTCCGCGGAGTGGCTCTTCTCGAGCGCCTACATGATCGCGGGGCGGAACTTCGGCGGCACGCTGTCGCTGGGTGCGCTCGACATCAGTGATCCCGCGACGCTCGCGATCACCACACGCACGTTCGAGGACGTCGGCCCCGCTGGCTGGGTCGCCACCGACGTCGGCGGTCGTGTCGAGTCGATCGGCGGAAGCGGCGTGGCGACGCTCGCTGTCGCGATGACCACCGACAGCGGCGCCGAGCTCTTCGTGCTGCGCAGCTGTTTCTCGCCGTAGCTCTGCGCCTCCTCGATCGATCTCACTCCAAGATCGTGAGGGTCGTGGCACCCGGGTCCGCCGTGCCCGGCGCGGTGTCGTCGATGCTGATCGACCCGAGCGTGTTCTCGCCGCGGCTCGCGTCCCACACGCCCTCGTTGGCGAAGCGGATCGCGTACTCGGGGCGCGTCGCGAGGGAGCTCGAGGCGCTCGGCAGCGCGATCGCGATCGGGTGGGAGCCGGCGGAGATCGAGATCGGAAGGCGCACGCGCGCCTCGATCACGTGCTCGGCTCCCCCGAGGAACGAGCGGATCTCGACGTCCTCGAGCGTGACGGCGTGGCGTGTCGATCCGTCGTGCACCACGAGCTGCACGGGGCGCGGGTTGAACGGCGCAGCGAAGCCCTCGTTGCGCACGCGCACGCGCAGCGCGAACGAGCCCCCGGGACGCACGCGCTCGGGCAGGTCCGCGTCGAGCATCACGAAGCGGTAGCCCAAGCGTCGCTCGAGGTCGTCCATGCAGCCGCCGTCCTCCCAGCCCGAGACGATGTCGGGGTGGTAGTCGCGGTTGATGAACGAGTAGTGGTGCCGCGTCATCTCCGCGATCGTGCTCGCGCACTCGGAGCGGGGCGGATCGGGATCGCACGTCTCGCCACCCACGGGCACGAACTGCGAGTGCGTGTCGATGAAGGTCTTCCACCGATCGATCTCGTCGCTGGGGTAGGTGCCGACGTCGGTGTCGCTCGAGACGAAGCAGTCGTTGTGGAAGCCGATGCGCGCGTCGAACGAGCCGTCCCAGGCGCGCGATGCATCGAGCGGTGAGCCGCCGATCAGGTCGGCGATGTAGGGTGGATAGCGCACCTGCGTGGAGCGCGAGCTGGGCACCGCGTCGAGCAACGCAGTCACCACAGCGCGTCGCGCGGCGGGATCCATGTCGAGGTCATTGGTCGACGTGTGCCACTCGCCCCACGCGCCGATGAAGCCCGCCTGCACGAGCGCGATCACGTCCTCGTTCTCGCGCAGCACCGGAGCGAGCTGCGCGATGTGAGCTTCGATGCGCGAGAGCGGCGCATCGGGATCGGCGTCGGGGTAGGGCCCGAGGTTGTAGGCGAAGCGCACGATCACCTCGAAGCCGTCCTCGCGCGCCACCTGGAACGCGTCACGTGCCGCGGTGAGCGTCGACGCCGAGATGTCGCGATCACGAAAGCGATCGAGCATCACGTACGAATAGACCAGCGTGTCGTGCGGGTGATCCTCGTGGAGCCACGAGAGGTCGCTCTCCTCGAGCAGGTCGACAGCGCGGTAGAAGCCGCGCTCGGGGTTGCTGAAGATCGCGTCGGTGCCGGTGTAGGTGACGGTGCGGGTGGGCGCGTCCCCGCCCGGATCCGTGAAGGCATCGATGGTGGGCGTGAACGCATCGTCGAAGGGCGCATCGAGGCCAGGCGCGTCGGGCAGCGCGGCGTCGGGGCGCGCCGCGTCGGTCGCCGGATCGAACGCGTCGGCGCGCGGCACCGCGGCGTCGTCGCTGGCCTCGGGACCGGGGCATCCCGGGCCGAGCGCGATCACAGAGGCCAAGAGGAGCGGCGCGCGAAGGGGGCGATGCATCGCGCGATGATGGCAGAGGACGTGATCGTTCCGTGCGGGATATCGTCGATGCATGGCGCGCGTGGATCCGAGCATCGTCTGGTGGGCATCGATCGGCTCGATCGTGGCGATCACGGGGTGTCCGTCCGATCCTCCGGCCGACGACGCGGGGCGTCTCGACGCCCCTGGCCTCGTCGATGCGGCCTCGCCCGACGACGACGCGATCACCTTCGACGCGCCCGGTCTCGATGCGCCCGGCCTCGATGCGTTCCGCGTGATGGACGACGCGTACACGCCCGACACGTCTGCGTGCACACCGCTCGAGGTCCCGAGCGGCCCGATCGTGAACGTCGACCCCTCGATGGCCGCCGCGCTCCCCGCGATGGTGCGCGACGCGCCCGAGGGCACGACGTTCGTGCTCGCCGACGGCACGTACCGCATGAGCGGCGACGAGTCCTCGCGCCGCATCCGCATCCGCGCGCCCGGCATCACGATCCGGTCGGCCTCGGGTGACGCCTCACGCGTGGTGATCGACGGCGAGCGCACGACGCTCGAGTCGATCACCGTCGAGGCTCCGGGCGCGACGATCGCCGAGATCACCATCACGCGGGCGGTCGACCACGGCATCCACGTGGTCCCTCCGGACGGCGGTGACGACGTGACCGGCTTCACGCTCTACCGAGCGCGCCTGCTGGACTGCGGCGAGCAGTTCTTGAAGGTGAACCCTTCGGGTGTGCGCGATGCGTTCACCGACGACGGCACCGTGACGTGCTCGCACTTCGAGATGACCGATGACGGCCGTCCGCACGTCGAGCGCGCGACGGGTGGTTGCTACACGGGCGGCATCGACGTGCACAGCTCGCGCGGCTGGTACGTCGCGCGCAATCGCTTCGAGGGCATCTACTGCGCGGGCGAGGGCCTCGCCGAGCACGCGATCCACTTCTGGGTCGGCAGCCGCGACACGCTCGTCGAGCAGAACGTGATCGTCGACTGCGCGCGCGGCATCGGCTTCGGTCTCGTCGAGTCGGGCGCGACTCGCATGTACGAGGACGATCCGTATCCGGGCCTGTTCGTCGGTCACTACGACGGGGTGATCCGGAACAACGTGATCGTCGCGACCCTCGCCTTCTACGACACGGGCATCGAGCTCGCGCAGGCCCGCGGGACGCGTGTCCTCCACAACACGATCCTCGAGACGCCGGGCGCGACCGGCAGCTTCTCCTCGATCGACACGCGCTTCGAGAGCTCGTCCACGGTCGTCCGAAACAACCTCGTTCGCCGCATCACCGTGAGGAGCGGGACCTCGACACAGGATCACAACCTGGAGAACGTGCCGCTCTCGTACTTCGTCGATGGGGCAGGCGGCGACGCGCACCTCACCGAGAGCGCGTCGGGCGCCATCGATCGGGGCGTGACGGACGACGACGCCGGGCTCGATCTCGATGGACAAACGCACGACCGCGGCGCGGCGCCGGACCTCGGCGCGGACGAACGCTGACGAAACCAACACGGCACGGGGACGGCCCCTGCCCCGAGCCCCACGGACCGCCACGTCCTCGACGCGTGGAGTCGCATCGTCTCGATGCGAGGCGTACGGCCTCGATCGGCGAGCGCCTCGTCGCCGAGCGTGGTGACGCTCCGCGGGGCCGGCCGCGTGGGATCGCGTGATCTCCGCTACGGAGTCGTGTCGGCACGTGGGTTGCGTAGCCGAAGGACGACGTGGCCACGCGCATCGAGCTGCGCGTCCCGATTCGGTGGAGTGAGAGGAGATACGGCATGGATCGCAAGAGATTCGAGGAGCTGTTGCTCCAGTCGCTCACCCACGAGAAGGGCGGAGTGAACGTGTACCGCGCCGCGCTGCGCTGCGCGCTCGAGCCGGATCTGCAGAAGGAGTGGAGCGCTTACCTCACGCAGACCCGGCGGCATGTCACCGTGCTGCGTGCCGTGTGCGCGACCTTCGGGATCGATCCGGACGCGCCGCTGCCGTGCTGCAAGCCCGCCGAGCACGCTGGCCGTGCGCTGGTGGAAGCCATGGAGTTGGGCCTCCGGATGGGTGACCCGGTCGGAGCGCAGCTCGTGGCGTGCGACTGCGTCGTCCTCGCCGAGACCAAGGATCACGCGAACTGGCAGCTCTTGTCGGAGCTCATTCCCGAGCTCGCGGGCGCGGAGCGGCGCGCGCTCGCGGAGGCTGTCGAGGAAGTCGGGCTCGAGGAGCGCGCGCACATCGAGAGTGCCCGAGGGTGGGCGCGTGCGCTCTGGCTCGACACGCTGGGAGTCTCGTCCTCGCCTCCACCGCCGGACGACGGAACGCGGAGAGTCACCCCGGCACTGCGGCCGCCCGAACCCGAGGGCGCCATGGCGATGAAGGCCTGAATGGACACCGAGGAGCGCACGTGCAGGGCATTCCGCGACGATGCGCGAGTCGGCTCGAGGCCCATGCCCGCAGGGGAGAAGGCCGCGAGCCGGTCGCAGTGTCGCGTCGTGTCGATGGACGACGTCCCCGTCAGTCCGACGGAACGCTCGTCATTCCGGAGGTGGGGCGCGGTAGGGCTCCTGCACGTTGCCCTCGAGCACCCAGCTCGGCTGAGGGGTCACGCACACGAAGCAGGACCACACGTTCGTGTACACGTGGTTTCCACGCGCCACGAGCGGAGACAGACGGGGATCGAGCTCGAGCAAGCTCGGTGTCACGTGATAGAGCGTGTTGTCCTCGAGCGTCTGTCGCTCGATGGGCCAGAGATCGGCGGGGAGGGTGCCGAGCATCATGCCCGTGCCCACGAGCACGTTGCGCGCGGCCCAATTGTCCGACGATCGACCGTGGATTCGATAGTTGTGCTTGAGCGTGTTGGTGAGTCGATTTCCGACGACGGCGGAGCGGCGGGCGTGCACCAGCCGGATCGTCGCCTCGGGCCCATCCGATCGCAGGCTGTTGCCGGCGATGATGATGTCCTCGCTCTCGAAGTCGGCAGTGTCTCCCATCCACACGTTGTAGCGAGCCGCGTGTGCGCGGCTGTTCGTGATGGCGATACGAACGCCGCCACGGAGGAGGAATGCCGTGTCGGCCGCGTCCACGTCGACGTGGTCGAACAGCACGTCTGTCGGCATCCACTCGCGGTGCCACTCCTCTGCCGGCCAGTAGGTTCCGGGCAATTGCATCTCGATGTCACCGTACAGCCCACCTCGGACGCTGATGCGGGAGACGCGATTGCGGATGAACAGGTGTCCGATGCGCACGCCGGGCTCCACGACCAGTGCGATGTCGGACGACGCGATCTCGAGCCTGTCGACGGAGACCGCGAGCGTCACCGTGGTGCCTGCCGTCAACGCGGGCGCGAGCTGCGCGAGGGTCGTGACACGCACCGACCGCGTCGTGACGGGTGGTACCGGCCAGTGGAGCGTGAGCCCGGGCGGGGGCGTGCCGAGATCGTAGGTGATCGGCCCTCCCACGGGTGTGGCCGCATCCGCGAGAGTCGGGGCCGGGGCGTCTGGGGGGCGCGCGTCTGGAGCGAGCACACCCGCATCCACGGGCGTGATCCGTGCGTCGGGCAGTGCGTGGGCATCGACACGGATCGTTGCGGCGTCGACGCGACGGCGGCGTCGCAGGGCTGAGGAATCTTCGCCGTCGTCGTTCGTCGACTTCGAAGACTCCGAGGTGGCCAGTGAGCCCTGGCAGCCGCCCGACAGGGCGACGAGGAGGGCGAGACCGACGAGGATTGGTTTCGATCGTTGGTTGGGTGAACGCATGGCGGCGGAGCCTAGGGACGAGCACTCGAGCCCCCACTGCCTGCCGCGTCAGCCACACACGGTCCTCCCCGGTCGTCGACCCAAGCTCCCGCGCTGTGCCTCGCGCGTCCCGTTTCCCGTTTCCCGTCCTCGCGACCGTGGCGTTCTGCCGCGCCGGGGGCCCGAGCGGGAGTCGAGAGCGGGACATTTTGCTGCGCGCCAACGTGCCCTGGGGTCGTTTTCCTCGACGAACGAGGCACGGCCCACGTCGTGCTCATGCCCAGCGATGATAGAAAACAACGGCGGACGCCTTCATCGCATCGCGGTGATCGGCAGCCACAGCCCCCGGCAGTGTGGCATCGCGACCTTCTCCTCGGATCTCGCCGACGCCCTCGAGTCCGCGCTCCCGCGTACGAACGTCGTCGTCTGCGCCGTCAACGACCCGGGCTGCCGGTATGAATACCCGAGCCGCGTCACGCAGGAGATCACAGAGGGCGAGCTCGATGACTATCGCCGGGCGGGCGACACGCTCAACGCCCTCGGCGTCGACGTCGTCTCTCTCCAGCACGAGTTCGGCATCTACGGCGGACCTGCGGGCAGCCACGTGCTCGCGCTGATGCGGCAGTTGCACATGCCGGTCGTCGTCACCACGCACACGGTGCTCACCGAGCCTTCGCTCGCGCAGCGCGCCGTGATGGACGAGCTGACGGAACGGGCCGCGCGCGTCGTGGTCATGAGCCAACAGGGCGTGGCGATCCTGCGCGGCATCTACGGCGTCCCTGCGTCGAAGATTCAGTTCATCCCGCACGGGATTCCGAGCGCGCCGCTGCCGAGCAACGCGAAGCACCAGCTCGGCGTCTCGGGCCGATCGATGCTCATGACCTATGGCCTCTTGTCGCCCGACAAGGGTATCGAGACGGTGATCGGGGCGCTCCCCGCCATCGCGGAGAGGCATCCCGACGTCGTCTACGTCGTCGTCGGCGCCACGCACCCCGCCATCCGGAAGCGGGAGGGAGAGCGCTACCGCGACTCGCTGCTCGCGCTCGGTCGCGAGCGCAAGGTCGACTCGCACTTGGTCTTTCGCGATCGCTTCGTGTCCCCCACGGAGCTCGCCGTGCATCTGGGCGCAGCGGACCTGTACGTCACTCCCTACCTCCAGCTCGAGCAGATCACGTCGGGTACGCTCGCGTACGCCGTCGGAGCAGGGAAAGCCGTCGTCTCCACCCCCTACCGCTACGCACGCGAGCTGCTCGCGGGCGATCGAGGCGTGTTGGTGCCCCGCTCCGACCCCGGCGCCATGGCGCGAGAGATCAACGCCCTCCTCTCGGATGGCGCCCGTCGCGCGAGCATGGGAGCGCGGGGCAGAGCGCTCGGGCTGACGATGCACTGGCCGGTCGTCGCGGGCCTCTATGCCGAGGCGCTCGGGCGCGCCGCGCACGACAGCCACCAGGAGCGCGAGCCGGCAGGTGCTGGGCGACGTGAGCCAACGTCGAGCCTGCCACCGATGCTCCTCGGACACTTGGACGCACTGACCGACTCGGTGGGAATCCTCCAACACGCGTCCTACGACGTTCCGCGGTACGAAGACGGCTATTGCCTCGACGACAACGCGCGTGCGCTGTTGCTCGCCAACACCATCGCTGCGGAGCCCGAGCCGGCGCTCGCCGAACGGGGGAGAGGATCGAGCCGACGCTACCTCGCGTTCGTAACTCACGCGTTCGATCGCGAGACGGGGCGATTTCGCAACTTCATGTCCTATGCGCGGGAATTCCACCCTGCGCCGGGCTCGGAGGACTGCCACGGTCGGGCCCTGTGGGCGCTCGGGCACGTGGTCGGTCGACCTCAGTCCTCCGGTCACGCGCGACACGCGCGCGATCTGTTCCGCGCAGCGCTGCCCGCCGTCCTCGGCTTCACCAGCCCGCGCGCGTGGGCCTACACGCTCCTGGGCCTCGCGTCGTATCTCGAGTGCCTCGACCTCGACGCCCCGGCGAACGACACGCGCATGGTGCTCGCCGACAAGCTCTCCGCGCTCTACGACGCGACGAGCACGCGATCATGGCCCTGGTTCGAGAAGGAGCTGACGTACGCCAATGCCAGGCTGTGCGAGGCGCTGATCGTGTCCGGAGAGGGGCTCGAGCGTCCAGGCATGACCGCGGCCGGTCTGCAGTCTCTCGATTGGCTCGCGGTCCAACAGCGGACCGACGACACGTTCTCGCCCGTGGGCGCGCCGGGGTGGAGGCGCGAAGCGCCAGTGGAGCGCCCCGAGTTCGATCAACAGCCCCTCGAGGCCGCAGGGATGGTGTCGGCGTGTCTGGCGGCGTTCCGTCTGACGCGTGAGCCCAAGTGGATGAACCGAGCGGAGAGGGCGCTCGCTTGGTTCGTCGGGCACAACGACCTCCAGCAGTCCCTCGTCGACTCGCGCACAGGCGCGTGCCGTGACGGCCTCCACGCCGATCGTCCGAACGAGAACCAGGGAGCCGAGTCCAGCCTCTCCTATTCGATGGCCCTCCTCGAGCTCCGACAGGCGCAGCGCCACACGACGAATGCGTCGAAGGTGCGAGCGTGAGATCGCCGCGTCCCACCTGGACCCGGTGTGAGAAGAATCCGATTCTCACCCGCGCCGACTGGCCCTATCCCGTTCACTCGGTCTTCAATCCGGGCGCGACGATCCTGCCCGACGGGACGACGTTGCTGCTCTGTCGCGCCGAGGACTTCAGCGGTCGCTCGCACTTGTGCGCGGCCCGCTCCGCCGATGGCGTCAGCGGCTGGACGATCGACCCCGCGCCGACTCTCGCGCGCGACCCGGAGCGAGCCGAGGAGCTCTGGGGCCTGGAAGATCCGAGGATCACGTTCCTGCCCGAGCTCGATCGTTATGCAGTGACCTACACGGCGTTCGGGAAATCGGGTCCGGGGGTCGCGCTGGCGCTCACCCGCGACTTTCGCGAGTTCGAGCGCTGTGGCCTCGTGATGCAGCCGGACGACAAGGACGCAGCGCTGCTCCCCCGACGAGTCCGCGGCGCGTGGGCGATGCTCCACCGACCCATGACCGACGCGAGCGCCGATGTCTGGATCTCCTACTCGCCGGATCTTCGCAACTGGGGTGGGCACGAGATCGTGCTCAGGGCGCGGCGTGGTGGATGGTGGGACGCCAACAAGATCGGGCTCTCGCCTCCCTTGATCGAGACGCCCGCCGGCTGGCTGATGCTCTATCACGGCGTCCGCAGGACCGCGTCGGGATCGATCTATCGGGTGGGCGCCGCCCTCCTCGATCTCGAGGCGCCCGAGCGCTGCATCCGGCGCGGCGCCTCTTGGATCTTCGGTCCGGAAGAGCCCTACGAGATGTCGGGCGACGTTGCCCAGGTGGTCTTTCCTTGCGGTGTCACGCAGCCCGATGCCGACACGCTGAACGTCTATTACGGGGCCGCAGACACGTCGATCGGTCTGGCTCGCACGAGCCTGAGCGCGATGCTCGAGTGGCTCCAGCACGACGACAGCACTGACTTCTGACCCTCACGAGGAGATGACGATGCAAGACGATCAACGCTCTCGGGTGCGCACGTTGCTCGGGCGAGTTCGCGCCGAGCTCGAGACGCACGACGCTGCCCACGGGCCGGGCCCGACCAAGGACATTCGGGAGTCGTTCGTGGAGCTCGTGGCCGCCCTCGATCTCGGCGAGGAGCCAGCGACGCGTGGCTGCCCCACGTGCGGCTCACGCTGCATGGAGAACGCCAAGATCTGCAGCAACTGTTGGGTGAAGCTCCCGCTGGCCGCGTGAGCCGTCTCGCACGAGCCGCGCGGCCGGCTCACGAGGTCCAGGTCACGTGACCATCTTCGGAGATCACGAGCGCGAGCGCTCGCCGGTTCTCTTGGCGGCTCTGGTGCACGTAGCGCTGGAGTGAATTAAAGCGGGCGCCGCGGGCGGCGTCGCCGCCTCCTGCGACGGCCACGCCGTCCACGATGGCGCCGAACGCCACACAGAGTCCGTCGAGGTCGAACAAGAGCGCACCGTCGATCCGCGTGAGTGGCACCACGTGCGCCGGGTCGAGGGCGCGCGGGACGATGCAAGAGGCCGTCGCACGGAGTCTCCGCGCTTCGCCGAGCGCGTCATCCGTCACCACCAGTGAGGTGCCGTGTCGTTGCGTGACCGCTCGCTGAGCGACCGCGACGATTCGCCTCTTGGCCTCGGCCGACAGGCCCCCGAAACAGGCATCGAGCCTGGCCTCCACCTCTTTGGCGTTCACCGTCTGCTGGAGGAGCCGCGGCAGTCCTTCGACCACCTCGAAGAGGGGCGGCGCGTCACCGACGCTCAGAGTCCACCGTCCGGGCTCGACGAACGTGACGCGCGGTCCGCCGAAGCCGTGCGCGTCCACCAGGCCGAACACGCGGCGCGTGTCCGTCAGCACGGCCAAGGACTCGTCGGAGATCTCGAGCATCTTGCGGACCCGCTTGGCCTCCTCGAGGGCGAACGCCGGAGCGAGCTCGACGGCCCACGCGTGCGCGATCGCGCCGCGCTCGTGCGCGAAGAAGAGCGTTCCGCGTGCCTGTCTTTGCTCGTAGGGGAGGCTGGACATCGCGCACACGAGATCGAAGAGGTCGAGGGTCAGCGGGCCGTTCGCGATCTCGGCGGTCAACGCGGCGAGCACGGCGCGCGCGGCTCGGCGTCGCATGTGTCGGGACGTCGCGCGATTTCGTTTCCACCGCTCCGACGGATGAACGCGCGTGTCGACCAGGTTCGCGATGAGGCTGAGCAGGTAGGCGTCGGCGAGACCGGCCGCAGGCGGGTAGAGCGCGCGTCCGTCGCGTGGATACGAGCCCCACTTCGCGGCATCGACGAGCACGCGGCCCACGCCTTCCCCCGTCGGGTGCACTGGATAGCGGAGCTTCGGGCCCACGGGCAGGAGGTCCGCGTGGATCTCCGGGCGATGGTCGCGAATGGAGCGAACGCTCGAGCCCTCCTGGCCCTCGAAGTCCACGGCGAGCCAGTCGCCTTCCTCGTGCGAGCCATCGTCGGTCTCGGGCTCGTCTCCGAACAGGTCTTTCAGGAACTCGCGGAAATAGCCGGTCAGCTCGGACCACGGGCTCTGGACCGAGATCGCCTCGGAGGTGGCGCCGAGCACTGCCGCCAGCTCGGCCGGCACCGGCACCTCCCAGCTCCCTGCGACGCACGACGGTCTCCCCCACCAGGTCTCGGGCTGAAGGCGCGTGGAGTGCACGCCCCCACCGACACGCATGTAGCCGTCGCCGGGCAGATCGAGGAGCGCTCCCACGACCGACGCGAGCACCTTGGCCTCGCTCTCGCCGGCGACCCGCACGCTCGCCGTTGGGGTCGACATCCTGCGAGTATCGAAGTACGCGAGCCGAGTCGCAAGAGAACGAATCCTGCCGCGCGCTCTCGTCGCGGCCCCTGGTCCACCCGCGCGGAGCTTCGATGACCGTGTCCACAGCGCCGATCCCGACGCCGACCTTCGACGAGCAGCGCTTCCGAAAGATCGTCGACGAGCTGGACCACGTGGTCGTGTGGGAGTTCGACGACACGGCCCAGCACTACACGTTCGTCAGCCAGCACTCCGCGCTGGTGCTGGGATACGACTGCGACGCGTGGCGGGCCTCGCCCTCGTTCCTGCACGATCACGTCGTGCCGGAGGACAGACCGAAGTGGGAGGAGCTCCTCCACAAGCTCCGCAGCGACCCCGAGGTGAACGATCTGCGTCTGGACCACCGCTGCATCAAGGCCGACGGGAGCACCGCCTGGATGCACTCGGGTGTCCACCGCGAGGAGGAAGGGGGCCGCGTCCTCTTGCGCGGAGTCATGGTCGACATCGACCGACTCAAGCGCGCGGAAGAGAGGGAGCGCAGCGCTCGCGCCGACGCGGAGCGTGCGATCAGCGTCCGCGACGAGGTCCTCGCGGTCGTGACGCACGATCTCCGTAGCCCGCTCGGGAACGTTCGCCTCGCCGCGGAGGCACTGACGATCAATCCCGAGTCGCTCGCCCGCACGCTCCCCATCATCCGCCGTGCGGTCAAGCGCATGGAGGCGCTGATCGACGATCTCGTCGACGCGGCCAACATCCGCGCTCGGGGCCTGACGCTCTCGCGCACCTCGATCCACACGGGCAGTTTCGTCGCGGAGCTCGTCGAGGAGTTCCGCGACGCGTTCGCCGAGAGCGGCGTGTCGCTCCACCATCGCGTCGACGCGGACGTCTCCCTCTCCTGTGATCCGGGTCGGATCGGACAGGTGGTCTCGAACCTCCTCAACAACGCGCTCAAGTTCACGGCGCGAGGTGGCACCGTGACCTTCGCGGTCACCGTCGACGACCTCGAGGCGACGTTCACCGTGGAGGACACGGGACCAGGCATCGAGCCCGAGGCGATCGATAAGGTCTTCGACCGTTCCTGGCAGGCCCAGGCCACAGCCCACCTCGGCTCCGGCATGGGCCTCTACATCGCCAAGAGCGTCATCGACGCTCACGCCGGTCGGATCTGGGTCACGAGCGAGATCGGCAAAGGCAGCGTGTTCTCGTTCACGCTCCCGCGGGGCTGAGACTCGTCATGGGTGTCATGAAGCTCCTCCCTGATTGTCGTTCCGGGCTCTCGGCCTCAGGAGGCTGAGCTCTTCGTCCTCTGGGCGTTGCGAGTGGCCGCGACGTCCGCCGCGTTCTTCGCCGCATCGCTCACGTCGTAGGCAGCGTGCTTGGCCGCAGTGCCGACGTCGTGCGCCGCCTGCTTGACGGCCTCGCTCACTTCCTGCCCCCCGACCTTGGCTTGGTCGACCGCCGCCGAGGTGGCGCTCTTCAGCTGATCGCCGGCGTTCACCGCGAGATCCTTGGCGTCGGTGAGCGCGCCTTTGAGCGCTTCCTTGCCATCGGTCACGGCGTCGCCGAGCTTCTTCGCGGCATGCGTGATTCCGCTCTTCGCCGTCTCCACGCTGCTGTCCATCTCGTTCTTCAGGTTCGTCATGGGTCTCACTCCTCCGAGCCTCGAGGCCCGGTGCAAAGTCTCGATGTACGTGTCGTGGCGCGCTCAGCGGCGCTCGTAGCCAATGCCGGCGAGGAGCGCGATCGCCGCGTCACCGCCGAACCAAGTCGGGTGAACATCGAGCGAGAGGGCCAGATTCGACGGGTGCTCGGGGTCGCTGCCGCCCACGAGAAAAGAGACCCTCGCGTCACTGCCGAACCGGGGACCGGAGCCAGCGCACACCGGCTGGAGGCGATCGTCACAGCCCAAGACGAAGTCGAGGGAGGGGCCCACGCCGATCTGGAGGAAGTCTGCGACCGTCAGCTCGAACAAGATCGCGCTGAACACGAATCCCACGAGCCCCTCGGCGGGCTCGGGGAGGAACTGCCCGAAGAGAAACTGCCCGTGCACGTAGACCGCGAACGAGTCGTTCACCTGCAGGCCCACGCTCGGCGAGAGGCCTCCGACCGCTCCATGGATCGTCCCGACGACACCGCCTCCGACACCGCTGATGCCAAATCGAGCTCGGGGGCGGTCGACGCGCTGCGCGTCGGCGGTCTGAGTGGCGAGGAGCGTCACGGAGGCCCAGATCACGAGGGCGGCTCCGGTGCGCGCGGACGT
Organism: Deltaproteobacteria bacterium; assembly: GCA_017303575.1. Lineage (GTDB taxonomy): Bacteria > Myxococcota_A > Polyangia > Polyangiales > Sandaracinaceae > JAFLCL01. The sequence continues at coordinate 12,132 of JAFLCL010000012.1, read as the reverse complement.
TCGCGGTGATTTCATGGTTCGGTCATCCCGGTTCGGTCGGGACATCCCGAAGGAGCATCCACTCGACGCACCGACCATGCCGTCGCGAAAAGGGCGCGAACGCCAGGCAATTCCCGCGTGATGGATGTGCCCGGTGATCCCGAGCGAGCGCTGGCGCCCCCACCCGGACCGGTCTTCCGGCGATGACGCGCCAGCCGGCGACCGAGGACCAAAGACGTCGGTCGCGAGCTTCACCCTTGACGGACACGAGACTGTCACGCGACAACGCGCGGATGAGCACCCGTGAGATTGATGCCCGTGTTTCCACTTTCGTGTCCGAGCTGGAGAGCCTCATCCGCAAGGCGGCCCTCGAGGCGGTCCAAGCCGCCCTCGGCGGCGCGACGCCCGTGAAGGCCGCTGCCCCCGCGCCCAAGGCCCCAAAGGCCAAGAAGCCCGCAGCTCCCGCCGCCGCAGCAGCGCCGGCTGGTCCGGCTGCTGCCAAGGCCGCGCCGTCTTCGTCGGCGCTGCCGCGCGTGAAGAAGGGGACCCGTCGATCGCCGGAGGACGTCGCTGCGGCGGCCCGCGCGATCAAGGCGCACCTCGCGTCGAACCCCGGTCAGGGCGTGGAGGCGATCGCCAAGGCGCTCGGCGCGCCCTCGAAGGATCTCGCGCTCCCGATCCTCAACCTCCTCGGCGCCAAGAGCATCCGCAAGGAAGGCGAGAAGCGCGGCACGCGCTACTTCGTCTCGGGCTCGGCCTCCGAAGGCAAGCCCGCGATCGCCCCCGAGGCCCCCAAGGCGGCAGCGCCCGCGCCTGCGCCGAAGAAGGACGACAAGGCCGCCAAGGGCAAGAAGGCCGGCAAGAAGAAGTAGTCGCCCTAGGGCGGGGGCTCGTCCCCCGCCGAGCTGATTCGCCGTTTGTCGGTGTAGGGTCCCCCGCCGGGCCGATTCGCCGGTGTTGGTGTCGCCCGCCGGGCCGATTCGCCATATGTCGGTGTAGGGCGGGGGCTCGTCCCCCGCCGCCGGTGGAGCTGAGAGAGCGAGAGAGAATCCCCGCTTCGGAAGCGGGCCGCGGCGGAGGGGGTCCGATGCTCAAACATCCTCGGCCTTCGGCCTGCGGAACTCGCCCTGGACCCCCACCACCGCGTCCCTTCAGGCCGTGAGTCGATTGTTTCTCGGTCTCTGACTTCTCTCCAGCGGGGCAGATCCTGAGAAGCTCCCAGGCACAGCTCTTTCTGCTGTCACTAGGAGTCCGTGTAGCGGTTTGGGTCTCGCTGACGCTCCCCAACCCCTCCCTTCGGGAGGGCCTTTCAGGGGCCTGCGGCGTCGGGTGATCCGAGGCAGGCTGCGGGATGGCCAAGACACGCACCGAGACGGACAGCCTGGGCGCCATGGAGGTGCCTGCCGACGCGTACTACGGGGCGCAGACCGCGCGGTCGCTCGTGAACTTCCCCATCGGCGGCGAGCGCATGCCGATCGAGATCGTCCACGCGCTCGCGCTGATCAAGGGCGCGGCGGCGGAGGTCAATCGGGAGCTGGGGCTCCTCGATGGGGCGATCGCCGAGCTCATCGTGAAGGCCGCCGAGGAGGTGCGAACGGGGGCGCTCGATGATCAGTTCCCGCTCGTCGTCTGGCAGACCGGGTCGGGCACGCAGAGCAACATGAACGTCAACGAGGTCATCGCGGGGCGCGCGAACGAGCTCGCGGGCAAGGGCCGCGGCGGCAAATCACCCGTGCATCCCAACGATCACGTCAACCTCTCCCAGTCGTCGAACGACGTGTTCCCCACCGCCATGTCGATCGCCGCCACGCAGGTGATCATGCAGCGCACGCTGCCCGGTGTGCGCGCGCTCCATGCCACGCTCGAAGACAAGTCTCGCGCGTACGCCGACGTGGTGAAGATCGGACGCACCCACCTGATGGACGCCACGCCGCTCACGCTAGGACAGGAGATCTCCGGCTGGGCCGCGCAGCTCGCGATGGGCATCGAGGCGATCGAGCGAAGCCTCCCGCGCGTGTGCGAGCTCGCGGCGGGGGGTACGGCGGTGGGCACCGGGCTCAACGCGCATCCCGACTTCGCGAAGAAGCTCGCCGCACGGCTCGCGACGTCGACGAAGCTCCCGTTCGTCACCGCGCCCAACAAGTTCGCGGCGCTCGCGGGGCACGACGCGCTCGTCGGTGCGCACGGCGCGATGAAGCAGCTCGCGACGGCGTGCACGAAGATCGCGAACGACGTGCGCTGGCTCGCGTCGGGACCGCGCGCGGGGCTGGGGGAGATCACCATCCCCGACAACGAGCCCGGCTCCTCGATCATGCCGGGCAAGGTGAACCCCACGCAGTGCGAGGCGATGGTGATGGCGTGCGTGCAGGTGCTGGGGAACGACGTGGTCGTCGGTGTCGCGGGCACGATGGGCAACTTCGAGCTCAACGTGATGAAGCCCGTGATCGCGAGCGCGTTCCTCCAATCGGCGCGCTTGCTCGGTGATGCGTGCGCCTCGTTCGAGGCGCGCTGCGCGCGCGGGATCGAGCCGAACCGCGACGTGATCGATCGACACGTGACGAGCTCGCTCATGCTCGTCACGGCGCTCACGCCGAAGCTCGGCTACGACGGCGCGGCGAAGATCGCGAAGCACGCGCACCACGAGGGCACGAGCTTGCGCGACGCGGCGGTCGCGCTCGGCCTGCTCAGCGCAGACGAGTTCGACGCGCTCGTGAAGCCCGAGGAGATGACGCGCCCGAGCCGCTGATCCACTCGTCGTGATCGGAGGGTGGCGTGCGGCGCGCGGCGACTGGAGACTCGCGCTCGTGAGCACGACCTCAACTGCCTACCTCGAGAGGCCCGGACGACACGCGGCCGTGGCGGCGGTCTGGTCCCACACGGCGGCCGCGAGCGGCACCTCGTGGATCGGGGCCGATGGCTGCTTCGACCTCATCGTGAAGATCGGCGCGCGCGGCGACGTGTCGGGCCTGGTGTACACGCCGACGGCGAGCGTGCAGCGCACATCGACGCTGGCAGGTCAGCGCGTGGTCGGTGTCCGACTGCGACCTGGCTACGGCGCTGTGCTCCGCACGCGAGCGGACCTCGTCGCGCGGGCGGTCGAGCACGTCTGCCGCGGTGAGGACCTCGAGGCCTTGGTGATCTCGGCGCTCGAGGAGCACGCGAGGCCACCGCACGTCGTCCGAGATCTCGTGCTCGCGGCGCGTGAGACGAGGGGCGCGATCCGGCTCGGCGCTCGGTCCTCTCGTACGAGCGAGCGCGAGATCCAGCGCGCGTGCCGTGTGTGGCTGGGCATGAGCGCCAAATCCTTCCTGCGGATCGAGCGCGTGTGGGCGGCGCGCGAGGCGATCCGCATGGGCACGCCGCTGGCGCAGGCTGCAGCGGAGCTCGGCTTCGCAGACCAGGCGCACTTGAGCCGCGAGGTGAAGGCCCTCCTCGGGGTCTCGCCGCGCTCGCTGCGTGCTGTCGGAAATCTTCAAGACCTCGCGTGGCCCGCCCGCTAGCGCGTCCCCATGACGAACCCGCAACCGAAGGCCCCGAGGCTGGGCTACGTGATCCTCTACGTCCCCGACGTCGCGACGAGCGTCTCGTTCTACGAGCGGGCGTTCGGCGTGGCGAGGCGCTTCGTGCACGAGTCGGGCACCTACGCGGAGATGGAGACCGGCGCGACCGCGCTCGCCTTCGCGGACGAGACCTCGACGCCGAACCGCGGTGCGTTCCGGCCCAACCGCGCGTCGGAGCTCGCCGCGGCGGCGGAGGTGGCGTTCGTGGTCGAGGACGTGCGCGCTGCGTTCGTGCGCGCGCTCGAGAATGGCGCGATCTCCGTGCTCGAGCCGAGCGAGAAGCCGTGGGGCCAGACTGTGTCCTACGTGCGCGACCTCGACGGGTTTCTCGTCGAGATCTGCTCGGCCATCGGCGCGTGAGAGGCGCGAGGCTGTCAGTGCGGGGCGTAGGGGGTGGTGCTCACCACGCGCGGGTGGTGCGCTGCGAGAGCGTCACGCCGAGGATGGCGCGCGCGATCTCGGGCGTCGCCGTCGGGTGGTGGTAGCTCGCGTCGGCGCCCGCTTCGCGCAGGGCCTGCCAGTTGCGGTGGGCGTCGTGCGCGAGCAGCGCGACGATCGAGAACGCGCCACCGTTCGGCGACGCGCGCAGCGCACGTAGCGCCGCCAGGCAGGACTCGAACGTCGCGGAGACGACCAGCACAGCATCGGGCGTGTGGGTCTCGAGCGACGCGAGGCCCGCGTCGAGGCTGTCCACCATCTCCACCGCGCAGCGGAGCTTGCCGACGAGCTCCTTGGCGAGGTTGTCCGGCGCGTCCATGGCGTCCGTCACCACGAGGGTACGGCGCAGCGGCCACACGCGCGCGAGCTCTTCCTTGCGTACACGCCTCACGCCTGAGTCGTTTGCAGCGGCAAAGGACGCGAACGACTTGGGTCGGGCGACAGTGGAAGTGGACATGCCCAGCGTGGATTGCACGGTCGAGGCCGACGCTGGCCATCCCGCGGTGTGCGTCCTCGATCGCGCGATCGCCTTGCGAACACAGGGGATCCGCCGATGGGACGGGAGGATCCGCGTCACCACTGGCTCCGTCGCAGCGTTGCAACGCGTGGGGCAGATCTGCTCCGCACACCTCAGGGCTTGGGGATGCGCAGCGTGCCGCTCACCATCGCGCAGCCGCTCGCGCCGAACGCGAGCACGAGCGGGTGCAGCGTCCAGGGGCCGAGCTCGATCGCGCCGAGCCACAACGAGGCGTGCACGGCGTTCTGCCAGAAGGCGATCGCGAGCATCGCGACGAGGACGAGGCTCGTGGGGATGGGCGTGCCCTCGTAGTACTTCACCTTGCCCGAGGCGTCCGAGAGCGAGGAGGCGGTGGCGTTGTAGCGAGCCAGACGGCTGATGCCGCACGCCACGAAGAACACGAGGATCGCGGCGTCCCATCCGCCGTCGAGGCCGAGCGAGAACCCGAGCACCGCGGGCGCGGCGCCGAAGCTCACGACGTCTGCGAGCGAGTCGAGATCGGCACCGAGCGGGGACTGTCGCTTGGTCGCGCGGGCCACGGCACCATCGGCGACGTCCGCGATCAGGGCGATGGGCAAGAGCACGAACGCGAGGATCGCGAAGAACGCCTCGTGCTCGCGGGCATAACGCACGCACGCGAGGATGGCGCCCGTACCGCTGGCGGCGTTCACCATCGTGATGAGGTCCGCGGGCACGAACGTGCGGAGCATCGAGAGGTGCGGCTTGCGCGGCGCGGGCTCGGTCATCGCGCGCAGGCTGCTCGCGGCGCGCGAAGACGCAAGTGATGGTTGTGACATCGAAGCTCGCGTGTTCGCGAGAGGACCGTGGTGCCGCTGTCGGCACTCATCGACCTACCGCACGGGGCGCGCGGGCGGGGGGCCTGCGCTCCGCGTGTCGTCTCCGCGCCGACGCTTCGCTCCGACCCCCCGCCCGCGTGCCCTCGTCGTGTCCATCGCATCGGAGACTCAGTCAGTGACTGCGCGCGATTCCACCTGCTCTCAGGGGAGGCAGACGGTCGAGAAGGGCGGGCCCCACTCCAGAGGGCGAGGGTTGCAGGCCCAGTAGTCGCCCGCCACTTCAGCGGGCGGCATCGCGCGGTCTGCGGCCACGCAGTTCGGCGCGGCGGCGTCGCAGTCGGCGTCGTCGCGGCAGTGGCGTGAGCAACGCTCATAGACGCAGACGCCGGAGGCACAGTCTCGGTCGAACGTGCACGTCTCGCCCTGCGGCGTGGTCCCACGGGTCCAGTCGGCTCGGCATCCGCCGACGATGTAGATGGAGCCGCCTCGAGCGAGGGTCATCGACACGCAGGTCGCGCCTGCGGCGCATTCGTCGTCGTGCCGACACTCGAATGCACACGTGGAGTCGGAGGCGACGAACCCTCCGCCGCCTACGGCGTTGCGCGCCAACGGCACGTGCTCGGACCAGCGATGCGGCCCGCTGCACTCGCCAATCTCTGCCTCCACGGCCGACTCGGTGCAGCGTGCGTCCGCCGGGCTACACAACCCCGAGTAGCACTCGCTGTCTGCCGCACAGCGCGCTCCCAAGGGCGCTCCTCCCGGGTTGGCAGGTGCACATCCCGAGAGCCGTCGTTCGTAGTCCGTCGACATGAACGGACGGCACACGAACCCTTCCTCGCACTCTTCCGAGGAGCGGCACGTCCGCGTGCAGTCCACACACGCAAAGTCCACCCTGTCGCGCCCGTCGTCGCACTGCTCGTTCGCGTGCACGACGAGATCTCCACAGGCGTCCGGGACGCAACCATTCGTGCGCGCATCGCAGTACGGCGTTGCCTCGTCGCACACCGCGTCCACCCGCATGGCGCCGTCGCATCGTGTGACGGTCGTTGGTGAAGCGCAGAGTGTGCGTGTCGACGAGACTGCGGGGTCTCTGTCATCGCAGTCGGTGCCACCGCACCGTGCGTCGATCTCGCCGTCACCGTCGGCATCAGCGCACATGAACCCATCAGGCAGCTCGAGCGCATCGGGTGTTTGGAATGCGTCGACGTCGACGCCGAGTACCGCATCGGGCGCGAGCGTCGTGTCGAGCTCACGCGCGTCCTCTGGCGCATGCGTGGTCACGCACGCGACGGTCGTCATCGCCATCAGGACCGCCACCACTGCGATCGGCCACGAGCAAGTCATGGGCACCTCCATCCAGGGATCGGTATCTCGATGGGATCAATGTCCTTCGGGGGCGCGCTCGCCTGCGGTGATCGCGAACGGGAGCTCGTTGTCGCTCGGGGGGAGCGGGCATGTCGCGAAGTCGGTGTAGCCGCAGGGCGGTGTGTACGCGTAGTTGAAGTCGATGGTCCACGAGGCGCCGTCTTCGGGCGCGCGAACCTCGAGGTAGCGGCCTGCGCCGTAGCTCGTGCCTTCGTCGCTCGTCGCGTCGCGGATCATCAAGGAGAGGCCTTCGGAGGGATCGGTGCCCGCCCACGTCGCGAGGAGCACGTGCTCGGTGCCGTCGTGCGTGAAGCGCAGTCGGCCCGCGAGCGGCTCCTCGGATGTCTGTCCGAGCACGTTCACGATCGGAAGTGACTCGCCCTCGGCGGCGGGCTCGAAGCGCGCGGGGAGGCGGAAGTCTGCGTCGTAGTCGAAGACCTCGGGGCCGTGGAACGAGAGGCGCGCGGGGCTCTCGCGATCCTTCACGCGCACGCCGAGGCGGCCGCTCCGCGCGATCACGTGGAAGCGGATCGGTCCGACGGACAGCTCGGTGGCGGGGCCTGGATCGTCGGGCACGAGGGCGATCTCGCTCGAGACGGGCGCGCCCTCGTTCGTGACCGCTGCGGAGGCGTCGGGCGTGAAGAACGCCTGATGATCGCGGACAGTGATCGTGCCGACGCGGGCGGGCGCGTGATCGGCGGGGAGCACGATGCCGGAGGAAGGGTCCGATCCGATCGTCGTGACCGGGCCATCCAGCCAGCCGAGCGCGATCAGTGTGAGCCAACCGTCTTCGCCCGCGAGGGACGCATGGCGGGCGTCGCGCCAGTGCGTCCACGACGTGGGAGCGTGCGAATCGCTCGCGATCGAGGCGGTCCCCGAAGACGCCGACGAGGCGCCGCAGCCGAGCGAGGCGAACGAGAGGAGGAGGAGCAGGGGAGCGAGTCGCATGGGGGCCTAGCCTAGCCGTGCGACGCGGGTGCGTGCGCTGTCGCGATCGGGTACAAGCGCGGCGCCTCGGAGGTCCTCGATGCGGTACCTGCCCCACACGGAAGACGAGATCCGGTCCATGCTCGCGACGATCGGCGTGCCGTCGCTCGACGCGCTGTTCGACGACGTGCCGACGGCCAACCGCCTCGGTCGTCCGCTCGCGATCGATCCGGCGCTGCCGGAGGCGCAGCTGATGGGCCACCTCGAGGCGCTCGCGCACCAGAACGACGCGGCGCGTGCGCTCTCGTTCCTCGGCGCGGGCCTCTACGAGCACCACATCCCGCCCGCGATGGATCAGCTGCTCCTGCGCAGCGAGTTCTACACGGCGTACACGCCGTACCAGGCCGAGGTCTCGCAAGGGACGCTCCAGGCGATCTTCGAGTTCCAGACGATCGTGTGCGAGCTGCTCGGCATGGAGATCGCGAATGCGTCGATGTACGACGCGGCGAGCGCGACGGCCGAGGCGGTGCTGATGGCGCGCCGCGTGACGGGGCGCCTCCACGTCGCGGTCTCGGAGGGCGTGCACCCCGAGTCGATCCAGACGATCGAGACCTACCTGCGCAACGTCGATCACGGCGAGAAGCTCGTGTCGCGCGTCGCGCTCGGTGAGGATGGTCGCACCGACACCAAGGCGCTCGAGGCCACGCTGCGCGACGACACCGCCGTGCTCGTGGTGGGCTACCCCAACTTCATGGGCTGCGTGGAGGATCTCGAGGCGCTGCGCGCGATCACCAAGGCGCGCGGCGTCCTGCTCGTGACCGCGACGCACGAGCCCTACGCGCTCTCGATGATCAAGGCGCCCGGTCAGTGCGGCGTCGACATCGCGGTGGGTGAAGGGCAGGCGCTCGCGGTGCCGCCGCAGATGGGCGGACCGGGCGTGGGCCTCTTCGCGATCCGCAGCGGCAAGGAGCTGCTCAACCAGATGCCGGGCAGGCTCTGTGGCGAGACCGTCGATCAGAAGGGCGAGCGCGGCTTCGTGCTCACGCTCTCCACGCGCGAGCAGCACATCCGTCGCGAGAAGGCGACGTCGAACATCTGCACCAACCACGGCCTCATCGCGCTCGCGATGACGATCCGCACCGCGATGCTCGGCAAGAAGGGCTTCCTCGAGGTCGGCCGCGCGTGCCTGGCCAAGAGCGAGTACCTGAAGAAGAAGCTGCTCGAGACGGGCAAGTTCTCGCTGCCGTACTCGGCACCGACGTACAACGAGTTCGTCGTGCGCCGCAACGAGGGCGCTGCGGCGCCGCTGCTCGCGGCCCTCGCGGCCAAGGGCATCCTCGGTGGCGTGGCGCTCGCGCGTTGGTTCCCGCCTGCGGCGCCGGGAACGGGGCACGACAAGGACTTCCTCGTGGCAGTGACCGAGCGTCACTCGCGCGAGGACCTCGACCGCTTCGTCGCTGCGCTCGCCAGCGTCTGACGCGACGCGCGGAGCGCAGCGTCACCGTCACGGGCGGATGGTGAGGACGAAGGCGTCGAAGTCACCCGCGGGCGCGGGCGTGACGCCGCCGGGGCACGTCGCGAACGGCGTGTCGCTGGAGCCCACCACGTGCACGGTGCCGTCGGCGCGGACGGCGACGTCCTCCACTGCGAAGCTGCCGTCGCCCGCGACGTAGTGATCGATCAGAGCGCCCGTCGCCGCGTCGAGCCAGCACCACGAGCGACTCGCGAGGTCCGAGCGGGCTGATCGTGGTGCCGTCGATCGTCGTGGCCGAGATCAACCGGCCCGCGACGACCACCCGATCGCGGCCCGCGTCGTAAGCGATCGCGGGGAACGTCACGGTGGGGTGCGAGAAGCGCACGGTGCCAGACACGCTCATGCCCACGATCGCGTTCTGCCCCGCGCCGAAGAGGTTGCCCGCCGCGTCGGCGACGAGCGAGTACGCGCCAGCCGTGACGGCGCGCGGGAGGAACCTGCTGGGCGTGGGCGGATCGCCGTCGAGTTGGAGGAGGAAGTCGCCGGCGTCCGTCGTGCACGTCGCGGGCCCGAAGCAGGAGGGCGCAGTGTTCGACAAGCCCGCGAGGAAGTACCGATCACCCGCTGCCACGAGATCGTTCACGGTGTCGTTGTCGCCCGATCCGCCCACCGATGAGCCGATCACCGTGCCCGCGCCGTCGACGACGACGATCGCGACGTCGGTGGCGCCCATCGTCGAGGTGACGATGGAGGTGCCGTTCCACGAGAGCGCGCCGCCCGGCACGAGCGCGATCACCGCGCCACCGCCGGGGCGAGGCACCACGGCGCCGCTGCCGTTCGCGAAGGCCGGCATCACAGTGCCCAAGGTCGACATCATCGCGCCCGAGGCGCCGTCGACGCGATCGAGCGTCGAGCCGCGGAGCACGAGGAGCGAGTCCCCCTGACGCGCCACGTCGTTGACGATGCTGGCGTCTTGCCACACGAGGCCGCCGCCGTCGTCGATGCGCGCGAGGAAGGCGCCGCTCGTCAGGCCGGGGAGGAGGCCGGAGTTGGAGACCTGACCTCCGATCACGACGCCGTCGTCGCGGGTGATGACCACGTGGTCGACGCTGTCGGGGCCCGTGCCGAGGAGCCACTGCGCGGTCGCGCGAAGACACGTGTCGCCCGCGTCCACGGGGCCGATGTCACGACCGGCATCGATCGCGATCGGCGCGTCGAGCGCCGCGTCGTCCGCCGCGTCCGGAGAGAACGCGTCGAGCCCCGGTGCATCCATCGCTGCATCGGGCGCGGCCGCGGCGTCGAGGCTCGCGTCGATCGACTCGGCCGTGTCGCCGGGCGCGTAGTCGATGCGTCCACACGCAGCGGTGAGGGCGAGCCACACGGTGACCGGCCCGCGGAGTCGGAGCATCGCGGGCATGCTCGCACGAGCGCTCGCGCGCGGACCACCATCGCGCACTGGCGCTCGCTTCGGCTACCATCGCCGTCGATCGATGGCAGTCGGCATCCCGCTCGGACCGTACCGGCTCGTCCGCCGGCTCGCGACGGGCGGCATGGCCGAGATCTTCCTCGCGCGCCAAGAGGGGCCCGACGGCTTCGCGCGTGAGCTCGTCGTGAAGCGGATCCTCCCGCACCTGGCGGCGGATCCCGAGTTCACCCGCATGTTCCGCGACGAGGCCAAGCTCGCCGCGCTGCTCTCTCACCCGAACGTCGTGCACGTCTACGACTTCGGCGCGGTGCCCGACGACGGTGGCGTGACGCTCTACCTCGCGATGGAGCTCGTGCGTGGCGTCGATCTGCGCGCGCTCATCCTGCGCGCGCTCAGCGAGGCGCGACGCGTGGGTCGGCCGGGCGCGATCCCGCCGCACCACAGCGCCAAGATCGCGAGCTTCGTGTGCGAGGCGCTCGCCCACGCACACTCGGTTCGCATCGATGGAAGGCCCGCCGGCATCGTGCACCGCGACGTCACGCCGTCGAACGTGCTCGTGTCCTTCGACGGCGCGGTGAAGCTCGCGGACTTCGGCATCGCGAAGGCGGCGAGCACCAGCACCACGAGCGATCGCACCGAGCACGGCGTCGTGAAGGGCAAGCACACCTACCTCTCACCCGAGCAGGCGCGTGGGGACTCGCTCGATGCGCGCAGCGACCTCTTCAACGTGGGCATCCTCGTGTTCGAGTCGGTGCTCGGCGAGGCGCTCTTTCCTCCGAGCGATCAGCGCCTCGCGCGGCGCTTGTCGGCGAGCGGACAGCTGCCGCGCCCCGAGCGCTTCGAGCGCATCCCTCCCCAGCTCGCCGCGATCGCGCTCAAGGCGCTGTCGCCGATGCGCGAGGACCGCTACCCGGATGCGCTCGCGCTGCGCTCCGATCTCGAGGCGTACCTCCGCACGTGCCCCGAGCCCTCGGACACCGTGGAGCTCGGTCGCTTCGTGCGGCTGATGTGCGCCGAGGAGCTGACGGAGGACGCGCTCGGTCCTCGCGCGGCAGGGACCGTGGCGAGCCGCAAGCAAGCGGGCACCGCGCCGCTGACTGGCTCCGTGGCGGGCTCGGTGGTGAGCCCGATGCCCGTGTCGGCTCCGCGCGCGGACGTGCTCGGTCGCTTCCAGCGTCGGGTCGATCGGTCCGCACCGGGCACGGCACCGATGGAGCCCACGGGCGCGCGTGAGGCGCCGCTTCGTCGCTCCGAGCCGGCGGGGATCCGCGCGCCTGCGGAGGCGCCGCCCTCGATCACGCAGCCGTTGCCGCAGGAGGGAGACACGACCGATCCGACAGCGACGTCGATCGGTGTGTCCGCCGCGCAGGCCCTCGAAGACTCGGGCACCGACCTCGGCGCGAACGCGGCGAGCGCTGTGTTCACGTCGACGGGCGCCTCCGAGATCCCGCACGGGACGAGCGCGCTCCTGCCCGCCTCCCCCACGGGCGCGAGCGACGCGCGATCGATCGCGGTCCCGAGCCTGCCGCCCGCGGCGCTGACGAAGGAGACACGACCATGGGAAGCAACGGCATCAAAGACCGCGTCGCGATCGTCGGCATGGGCTGCACCAAGTTCGGCGAGCACTGGGACAAGGGGTCCGACGACCT
>JAFLCL010000119.1 GCA_017303575.1 Deltaproteobacteria bacterium | reverse complement strand
CGCGTCCCGCTCGGCGGCGGCGGCGGTGGCGCGGCGGGGCCCGCGTCGTAGACGAGCACGTCGTCGTCGATGTCGATCTCGACGGCATCGGCCGGATCGCCGTCGACATCGGCCGGGGGCGGACGCGAGATCAGCTCCGCGAGGCTCGGTTCGGCCGACGCACCGAACATGTCCGCGGAGAAGAGCGCTGTCGCCTCGCTCTCGAGCTCGTCCCCGACAGGGGCGGCAGGCGAGGACGCGGGCTCGAGCTCGTCGGCGAGGATGCTCGCGAGATCGGCGTCGAGGTCGGCGCTGGTGGGCGGCGGGATCACCGACTTCGGCGAGGGATGCACCGAGTCACGCGGCACCGCGAACTTCGCCGAGCTCTGCTCGCGCGGCGGCGTCGCGACCACGTCGCCCTCGATCTCGAGCTCCAGCGCCGACATGCCTGCGGCCGCGCGGAGCGAGGCTTCCGCGGCGGCGAGCTCGGCGGTCTGGTGCGTGTCGGTGCCCTCGTCGGCGTCGAAGAGCGCGCTCTCCGCCAGCCCGCTCTCGATCGAAGGTCGATCCTCGGACGGCCCGTCGTCGGCGCCCGCGTCCGGCGCCTCGGAGAGCCCCGGCTCCGAGGGCTCGATCGAGATCTCGATCGAGGGTCGATCTCCGTCGTCGATCGGCGACTGGCCCGTGGCGGGCTCGGCCTGCGCGTCGAGCGACTCGACGGCGATCGGGATGCCGTCGGTCGAAGGAGGTCGCTCCGACAGCACCGCGGGCAGCTCCGCGTGCGCGAGGCTCAGGGGATCGACGTCGAGCACGCCCGAGCCGGCCTCGCGTGCGCTCTCGATCACGGGCGCGGCCCCCGGATCGCTGGGCGCGCGCTCCCACGATCCGCTCCGGGCCAGCGACCCATCGGGGACGCGCGTCTCGAAGCGCGAGCTCAGAGAGCCCAGCGCGGCGTCGACGTCGTCGAGCGACATCCCCGCGCCGCGCGACGAGGTGAGGACGTTCGCCACGCGGTCGGCCGAGACGCCGAGGGCATCCAGCTCGGCGTCGAGCTTCGCGAGACGATCGGGCGCGATCATGGCCGAGGAGCGTCGCAGCACGGGCGCGTCCCGTAAAGACCGACGTTCACCTGAGGACGGCGCGAGCGATCTCCGTCGTGGTCATCGGACCACGCAAGTACGACATCGCGTGGCGCGGGTAGAGGAGCGTCGGCACCTCCTTGCCCATCTCGCGCACGACGAACCAGCGCTTGCCGATCTTCTTCAGCAGATCGCCGAGCTTGCTCTTCTTGCTCTCGCCGAGGCCTTCCACCACGCGCGCTCGATCCGCGTCGGTCTGCAGGCGGCGCGAGTCGGCCACGCTGGCGCACGACGCGCGCGGCGCGCGCCTCTCGGTTCGTCTTCGACCTTCATCCCCGCGATATCGAACTTTTCTCCGTGCTGCGTGAGATCAGAGCGCTGCGTGATCGCGCACGGAGAAGGTGTCGCACTGGCGCGGGTCGCCGCTCTCGTAGCCTCGACGGAACCAGCGGATGCGCTGCTCGCTCGAGCCGTGCGTGAACGTCGCCTCGTCGCGGTGGCCGAGCGTGTCGTCGCCGATCGCGTGCGCGGCGCGCGTGGCCTCGGCCAGGTCTTCGTCCGAGACCTGCAGCGAGCTGCGGGCGGAGTGGCCCCACACGCCCGCGAAGCAGTCCGCCTGGAGCTCCACGCGCACCGACGTCTGCGGCTCGCTCTCGCCGGGCACACCGACGCGCGTGGCGCCGATCACGTTCTGCACGTGATGACCGACCTCGTGCGCGAGCACGTACGCCTGCGCGAAGTCTCCGGGCGCGCGAAGCTGGCGCGCCATCACGTCGTAGAAGCTCGGGTCGATGTACAGCCTGCGGTCGGCGGGGCAGTAGAAAGGACCGGCGTCCGAGCCGGCGTCGCCGCAGCCGCCCGTGCTCACCGCTTGCGCGAACACCACGAGCGTCGGCGGCTGGTACGCGCCCGCCGCGGAGCCGCCGTAGCTCGGCAAGCGCCCTTGCCCGAACTGCGCGCCCCACACGTCCTCGGTGGACGCCAAGATCACGCGCGAGAAGTCGCAGGCCGCGGCGTTGCTCGACGACGCGCTGCACGCCGAGTCTCCCGCGCCGCCCGAAGGTGCCGCGCCGCTCGAGACGGGCCCGCCGAACAGCGCGCCGAACACCACCTGCTGGATGCCCTCGGGCGCGAAGAAGAAGATGCCGAGCAGGCCCAGGCCGGCGACGACCACACCCGGAAGACCGAAGCGACGCACGACGAAGAAGAGCAGGCTCCCGCCTGCGCCGCCGCGACCGCCCGAGCGGCGACCCGTGCCCCGATCTTCGAAGTTGTCGGAGCGGCGCTGTCCATCGATCTTCATGGCGTGACCTCGACACCGTTGTACCGCTCCGCGGGCCGAGAGGTAGAGAGAGGGCCGCCGAGCCGTGGCGCGTGTCGCTGAGGCTCGCCGCGACGTACGAGCGTGGCCTACGCTGGCGACGGCGCGTAGGATCGCGCGGCTCCGGCGGCCGGTGTCGTGGGCCGCGGCGCATGGGAGACGTCATTGGGAACGAGCCACGAGAAGCCGCCGGACACCGATGTGGCGAGCGTCGAGCTGGCGCAGATCCGCGCGGTCGCCGATCTCCTCCCGCAGCTCAGCTGGTCGTGTCTGCCCGATGGCCACTGTGACTACCTGAGCCGTCGCTGGGTCGAGTACACGGGCGTGTCCGAAGCCGTGCACCACGGCCGCGGCTGGCTCGAGTCCGTGCACCCCGACGATCGCGCGCACACGGGCGCGTGCTGGGACGCGTTCGTGGCAGGCACCGCCGAGTACGACGTCGAGTACCGGCTGCGTCGACACGACGGTGAGCACCGCTGGTTCAAGACCCGCGGCGTGCTCGTGCGCGACGCGAGCGGCGCGCCGATCCGCGTGCTCGGGACGACCGTCGACATCGACGCGCAGAAGCGCGCCGAGCAGGCGCTGCGCGACAACCAAGAGCGACTCAAGGTGTCGGAGGAGCGCGCCGAGCTCGTGCGCAGCGCGAGCGGCGTGGGCTTCTGGTACTGCGATCTGCCGTTCGACGTGCTCGAGTGGGACGAGCGCGTGAAGGCACACTTCCACCTGCCGCCCGACGCGCGGGTGACCATCGACACGTTCTACGAGCGCATCCACCCCGACGATCGGGAGCCCACGCGACAGGCCATCGCGCGCTCCATCGCGGAGCACACCTCGTACGACGTCCACTACCGCACCGTTCACGCGGACACCGGCGCAGAGACGTGGGTGCGCGCGATCGGCCGCACGTTCTACGGCGCCGATGGCACGCCGCGTCGCTTCGACGGCGTCACGCTCGACGTGACCGCGCAGCGCGCGATCGAGGCACGGCAACGCTTCCTCGCCGACCTCGCCGCAGCGACCCAGTCCCTCACCGAACCGAGCGAGGTGATCGCTGTGTCCGCACGACGACTGGCGGAGTTCCTCGACGTCGATCGCTGCGCGTATGCCGAGGTGGAGCACGAGTCGACCTACGTCATCACCGGCGATCACACGCGCGGCGTGGCCAGCATCGTGGGTCGGTGGGAGGTGGCCGCGTTCGGCGCGGAGCACCTGCGAGCGATGCGTGCGGACGAGCCCTACGTGGTCATCGACGCGGAGAGCGATCCGCGCGTGCTCGCCCCCGACCTCGAGGCGTACCGTGCGACGGACATCCGCGCGGTCATCTGCGTCCCGCTCCACAAGGAAGGGCACTTCACGGCGGCCATGGCGGTGCACCAGTCCGAGCCGCGCGCGTGGAGCACCGACGACGTCGAGCTGGTGCGCACCGTGGTCGGTCGTTGTTGGGAGGCGCTCGAGCGCGCACGCGCCGCGCGACGCTTGCGTGAGAGCGAAGAGCAGCTGCGGCTCATCAGCGACGAGGCGCCCGCGCTCATCGCGTTCGTCGACACGAACCAGCGCTACCGATTCGTGAGCCGACTCTACGAAACATGGTTCCACAAGCCCGTGCGCGAGCTCGAGGGGAGGCACGTTCGCGAGGTGGTGGGTGAGCAGGCATACGCGAACCTGCGGCCCTTCATCGAGCGCGGGCTCGCAGGCGAGCGCTTCGAGTTCGAGGCCCACGCGGCGTACCCCACGGGCCGTCGACACATCCACGCGTCGTTCGTCCCACGCTTCGAGGGCGATCGTGTGGTGGGCTACCTCTCGCTCATCACCGACGTCACCGATCGCGTGCGCGCGCAGGAGGAGCTGCGCGCGAGCGAGCGACGCTTCCGTGAGATGGCCGACACTGCGCCGGTCGCGCTGTGGCTCACCGATCCGGACGGCAGCTGCACGTTCCTCTCGCGCGAGTGGTACGAGCTCACCGGCCAGACCGAGGAGGAAGCGCTGGGGCTCGGCTGGACGAACGCCACGCACCCCGACGACGGAGCGCGCGCGGGGCAAGAGTTCCTCGCCGCCAACGCTGCGCGCAGCACCTTTCGCACCGAGTACCGGCTGCGCGCACACGACGGCTCCTACCGCTGGGCGATCGACTCGGGTCGGCCGCGCTTCTCCGAGACCGGCGAGTTCCTCGGCATGGTCGGCGCCGTCTTCGACATCGAGGACAAGAAGCAGGCGGAGCACGCGCTCCGCGACGCGGACAAGAAGAAGGACGAGTTCCTCGCGATGCTCGCGCACGAGCTGCGGAACCCGCTCGCGCCGCTACGCAACGGCCTCCAGGTGATGCGGCTCGCGGGCGTCGATGGCGACGCAGCCGAGCGCGCGCGGGCGATGATGGACCGGCAGCTGCGTCACATGGTGCGGCTCGTCGACGACCTGCTCGACGTCTCACGCGTGAGCGGGAACAAGATGGTGCTGCGCCTCGAGCGCGTGCTGCTCGCGGACATCGTCGCGAGCGCGGTGGAGACGGCGCGGCCCGCGATCGACGAAGCACGGCACACGCTCTCCGTCGCGCTGCCGTCGGGGCCCGTGTACCTCGAGGCCGATCTCACACGCCTCGCGCAGGTGGTGTCGAACCTCCTGATGAACGCTGCCAAGTACACGGCACCGGGCGGCAGGATCTGGCTGACTGCCGAGACGAGCGACGGACAGGTGGCGCTCACCGTTCGAGACAGTGGGATCGGGATCCCCGCCGAGGCCCTGCCCACCGTGTTCGACATGTTCTCGCAGCTCGATCGCTCGCTCGAGCGCGCGACGGGCGGGCTCGGCATCGGGCTCGCGCTCGTGAAGGGGCTGACGGAGATGCACGGTGGCCGCGTGACCGCGGCGAGCGAAGGTCTCGATCGCGGGAGCTCGTTCACGGTGACTCTGCCGACGGTCTCGACGACGACCGACGAGCGTTCGCCCGCGCGCGGCGAGGTGGCGACCGCGCGGCGTGCATCCTCCCGTCGTGTCCTCGTCGTGGACGACAACGAAGACGCGGGTGCATCGTTGGCATCGCTCCTCGAGGTGCTCGGACACGAAGTGCGCACGGCGCACGACGGCGTCGAAGCGATCGCGGCGACGGAGGCGTTCGGCCCCGACGTGGTGCTCATGGACGTGGGCATGCCTCGCCTCAACGGCTACGAGGCGACGCGACGCATCCGCGCGGAGGCGTGGGGCAAGTCGGTGTCGATCATCGCGCTGACCGGCTGGGGCCAGGAGGGTGATCGCACGCAGTCACAAGCGGCGGGGTGCGACGCGCACCTGGTGAAGCCCGTGCACCTCGACGATCTCGTCCGTTGCCTCGACACCCTCCCCGCCCGCTGACGACGACACGCCCCACGAGGTCGAACAGGGACGGTTCTTGGCTGCGCTCGTCGCGCGTGCGGTCAGGCCAGCGCGTAGACGCGCGCGACGGCCTCGGCGAGCTTGGTCGCGTCGTTGCCGCCGGCCTGCGCGAAGTCGGGGCGGCCTCCGCCGCCTCCGCCCACGATCGCTGCCGCGTCCTTCACGATGTCGCCGGCCTTGAAGCGGCCCAGGAGCTCCTTCGAGACCGAGCACGCGAGCAGCGCGCGCCCATCGCTCGTCGGGGTGCCGAGGAGGATCACCGACGGCGCGAGCTTGTCGCGCAGCTGATCACACATCTCGCGCAGCGCCTTGGGATCGCCGATGTCGACCACCGCGCCGAGCACCTTGAAGCCCTCGCGCGGCTGCGCGTCCGCGGTGAGATCCTTGGCGCCGCCCGACATGAGCTTTCGCTTGAGCTCCTCGATCTGCTTGTCGCGATCCTTGAGCGAGCCGAGCAGCTTCTCGACGCGCTCCACGGTCTCGCGCGGCGCGACCTTCAAGAGCGCCGCGGTGCCCTCGAGCTGCGCCTGCATGCCTCGCACGTGCTCCACCGCGCCCGCGCCGGTGACGGCCTCGATGCGACGCACGCCCGCGGCCACGCCGCCCTCGCTCACGATCTTGAAGAAGCCGAGATCACCCGTCGCCGCCGCGTGCGTTCCACCGCAGAGCTCGATGGAGTCGTCCGTCATGCGGAGCACGCGCACCACCTCGCCGTACTTCTCCTCGAAGAGGCCGATCGCGCCGCGCGCCTTGGCCTGATCCATGGGGAGGATCTCGGTCTCGATCGGCGCGTTCAGCCGGATCTTCTCGTTCACGAGATCCTCGAGGCGCGCGATCTCGCTCGGATCGAGCGGGCGGCTCCCCGAGTAGTCGAAGCGCATGCGCTCGGGCGAGACCATCGAGCCCTTCTGCATCGCCGTCGGCCCGAGCACCGTGCGGAGCGCCCAGTGGAGGAGGTGCGTCGCCGAGTGGTTGCGTCGCGTCGCGCCGCGCGCTCGGTGATCGACCTCGAGCGTCACGCTCGCGCCGCTCTCGAAGCTGCCCTTCTCGACCTTGCCGCGGTGCACGAACAGGCCCTCGACGGGCTTCTGCGTGTCCGTCACGACGAACACGCTCTGCCCCGCGCGGATCGTGCCGCGATCACCGACCTGACCGCCGCCCTCGCCGTAGAACGGCGTGAGCGACGTGAGGAGCTCGCCCTCGTCGCCCTCGTTCAGCGCCTCGGCCTTCTCGCCGCCCTTCACGAGCCCGACGATCGTGCTCTCCGCGCGCTCGCGCTCGTAGCCGACGAACTGCGTCGCACCGACGCTGCGCGACAGCTCGTGGTACGCGGCCGAGACCGCGCTCTCGCCCACCTTCGATCCGGCGCTGCGCTCCTTGGCCTTCGCGAGCTCCGCGTCGTAGCCGTCGTGATCGACGACGAAGCCTTGCTCGCTGCCGATCACGTCCTGCAGATCGAGCGGGAAGCCGAAGGTGTCGAAGAGCTTGAACGCGATCGCGCCCGGAAGGACACGCTGGCCGTCCTTGCTCTCCCACTGCTCGTTGCTCTCGAGCAGGTCGAGGCCGCGCTTCATCGTCTGACGGAACCGCGTCTCCTCTTGCTTGCACACGTCGAGCACGAGCTCGCGACGCTCCACGAGCTGTGGGTACGCGCCGCCCATCGTCGTGATCGCCTGATCCGCCGCCTCGTGAAAGAAGAGCTCGTGGATGCCGAGGCGGTGACCATGACGGATCGCGCGACGCATCACGCGGCGCAGCACGTAGCTGCGACCTTCCTTGTCCGGGAAGATGCCCTCGCTGATCAGGAACGCCGCCGTGCGCGCGTGATCCGCGATGACGCGCATCGACACGTCGTCGGGCTCGAGCGTCGCGCCGTACGTCTTCTTGCTGATGCGCGCCGCGACCTCGACGATCGGACGCAAGAGATCCGTGTCGTAGTTCGAGACCACGCCCTGCGCGGCCGCCGTGAGGCGCTCGAGGCCTGCGCCCGTGTCGACGCTCTGCGCGGGCAGTGGCACGAGGCGGCCGTCGTCGAAGCGCTCGAACTGCATGAACACGAGGTTCCACAGCTCCACCCAGCCCGCGCCGTCTGCGCCGGGCTCTTCGCCGAAGCGCGCGAGGTCGGGCTCCCCCGCGCCCATCCAGTAGTGGATCTCGGTGCAGGGACCGCAGGGGCCGGTGTCGCCCATCGACCAGAAGTTGTCCTTCGCCCCGAGGCGCAAGATGCGCTCGGGACCGAAGCCCGTCTCCTTCGCCCAGAGCTCGCCCGCCTCCTCGTCCGCGGGGACACCGTTCTCGCCGCCGAAGATCGAGACGACGAGCTTCTCCTTCGGGAGGCCGAGCACCCCCGTCATGAAGCTCCACGCGAGCTTGATCGCGTCGGTCTTGAAGTAGTCGCCGAACGAGAAGTTCCCCATCATCTCGAAGAACGTGTGGTGGCGCGCGGTCACGCCCACGTTCTCGAGGTCGTTGTGCTTGCCGCTGATGCGGATGCACTTCTGCGCGGTGGTCGCGCGCTTGTAGCCGCGCACGTCCTTGCCGGTGAAGACGTCCTTGAACTGCACCATGCCCGCGTTCGCGAACATGAGCGTCGGGTCGTTCGACGGGACGAGCGGGCCCGAGCTCACGCGCTGGTGCGCCGCGGCCTCGAAGTGCGCGAGGAAGGCCTCGCGGATCTCGGCCGCCGTCGCGCGCGCCTTGAGGCCATAACGCGGCTTGTCGGAGGTGTCGGGCGAGGGGCTGCTCTCGATCTCGGTCGTCATCGTGCGCAACGCGTACCGCGCGGGCGCGGAACACGCACGTGCGCTGTGTGGCGCCGGCGGGGGTGACTCTTTACAGGGTCCGACCAGACGAGTAGTTGCTCCGCGCATGTCGGAGGAGACGCCCGAGACGCCGACGCCGGACGAAGCCACCTCGGGCGAAGGGACGTCCGACGCCGCGATGCCACCCGCGACGACGAAGACGCCTCGCCGCGCGCTGCCCGAGGACGTCGTCGCGCCGATCGGCAAGAGCATCGTCGCGATCCTCGGCGCGCTCGTCGTGGCGGCCGCGCCGTTCGTGCCCTCGATCCTCTGGTATACGGGCAACACGCTCTTCGACGACTCGAGCACGGACCTCACGTTCGCCGAGGCGGCGTGGATGATCGCGTCGCACGAGGTCGAGCATCACGAGGGCGTCTTCCTCTTCGCGCTGCCGTCGCTCTTCGCGCTCGCGGCGCTCTGCCTCCGCAGTCAGCTCGGCCTGAGGCGCGTGTGGCACGCGCTCTCGCTCGCATCGGTGGTGATCGCCGTGATCGAGCTCGTCTTCGTCTTCGCCGACACCCGCTACGGCACCACGTACCGCACGATCGCGAGCTTCTTCGGCATCCAGTCGATGATCCCCGAGGACCGCTTCTCGACACACGCGTTCATGCTGCTCGGCGGCTCGATCACCTGGGCGATCGGCGAGGAGCTGCGCCACCGCACGGCGACGTGAAGCGGCGCTTCAATGGAGGGTCGGCGTCAGGAGCTCCGCGACGACCTCCGCCAGACGCCTGAAGCCATCGGGCCCCTCGATCAGCGTCGCCTCGAGCTGACGCGCGCGCGCGCGATCCGACGGCGTGTCCGAGCCACCGAGCAGGACGACGCTCACCGGCATGCTCGACCCCCACACGTGCTCCGCGAGCTCGTCGACCTGACAGAGGTGGACGCCCGAGACCAGCACCACGGGACCGCAGGCATGGGCGCTCAGCGCCTCGAGCACCTCGAGCGCGTCGACGCTGCTGGTCGCCGAGACCTGCGCGACGCCGGGCAGCGCGCGCTCGAGCAGGGCGCGCACGTACTCGCGAACCGGGGCGCGCTCTTCGGCGACGACGACGGTCCCGCGGGCCTCGGTCTCGATCTGCATCGGCGCGCCACAGCGCACGCGCCGTGCCGCTGAATCCCTGCCAATTCACGACGTTTTCGCGACGACATTCACCCCGTCGGGGAAAATCTCCCCGACCACGCTCGTCACTCCGGCACGATGACGCCCTGGCTCGCGCTCGAAGGAGTCTTCGACATGCTTGGACCGCTTCGTTCGATCCTCTTGGCGTCGTGCGCGCTCGCCGTCGCGGGCTGCAGCATCGAGCACCGTCGCGACGAGGACACGGGTGCCGACCAGGACGCCGCGCTCGACGCGCGCGAGCCCGCGCCCGACGCGCCTCTCGACGCCCCTCTCGATTCATCCTCGCGACTCGACGCGCCGTGTCCGCCGGGCTTCGCCAACTGCGACGGCACCTGCGTGAACCCCCTCGAGGATGCGATGCGCTGCGGGGCCGACCTCGCGTGCGAGAGCTACACGGTGTGTGTGGGCAACGAGGCGTGCGTCGAGGGCGTGTGCTCGCTCTTCTGCGAGCCGGGCCTGACCAATTGCGAGGGCTACTGCGTGAGCACGCAGACCGATCCGATGCATTGCGGCGCGAGCCCGGAGGACTGCACGGGCGGCATCGTGTGCGCAGCGCCGAACTACTGCGCGCTCGGCGGATGCACCCCCACGTGCCCGGCGGGGCTCGTGCTCTGCTTCGGACGTTGCATCGACCCGCGCAGCGACCGGCACTACTGCGGCGTCGGCGCCGACTGCACGGGCGGAGCGGGCAGCTGCTTCGCGGGTGAGTCCTGCTCGGACGGCGCGTGCGTGACGAGCTGCCCGGCGGGGCGCATCGCGTGCGGCGGCAGCTGCGTCGACCCGAGCTCGGATCACGTCTATTGCGGCGCCACGAGCGACTGCAGCGGGGCGACGCCCTGCCGCGCGGGCGAGGTCTGCGTCGAGGGGGCGTGCACCACGAGCTGCCCCTCGCCGCAGATCGCGTGCAGCGGTCGGTGCGTCGAGCCCGCGTCGGATGAAACGTTCTGCGGCGCGCGCGGCGACTGCACGGGCGGCGAGGCTTGCGCGCCGGACTTCGTCTGTCGCGACGGCGCGTGCACACCCGACTGCACGGCGGACGAGATCGCATGCGATGGCGCGTGCGTCGACCCCCGCTCCGACGAAGCGCACTGTGGCGCTTCGGCCGCGTGCGAAGGCGGAGTGGTCTGTCGCGCTCGCGAGGCATGCACGGCGGGCCTCTGCACCTGCGCCGCGCCCGAGCGAGACTGCGGCGCGGGCTGCGTGGACACGCGGTTCGATCGCGAGAGCTGCGGCACGTGCGGCAACGCGTGCGGCGTGGATGAGATCTGCGTACGAGGCACGTGCACGTCGTCCACGGGCCGCGGGCTCACCGGCGTCTTCGGCACCGCGTGGACGGCGTCCGACTTCCGCGAGGTCGATTGCATCCAGGAACTCGTCGATCGCGTCGCGACGGATCTCCACGTGGGAGGCGGCGCCGCCTTCGCCGCCTGGGACACGCTGACGGCGACCCTTCGCCCAGACACACCGCCACCTTTCCCCTTCCGCCGCGGCTGCTCGTTCGCGTCGTATGGCGGCGCCATCTTCATGCTCACCTCGACCGACATCACGCTCTTCCAGCCGCCCACGCACGAGTGGCGGACGGCACCACTGGGTGCGGATCTCGGCCCGCTCGGCATGACGATCAGCGACGGCACTTCGCTGTGGAGCGCCACCGCCTCGGGCTTCCTCCTGCGCGCGTCGGCCGCGACCTCGACCATCGACACCATCGCCGTCGGCACGCCGATGGTCGAGCCACGCCTCACCTACGACGCGCTCGCGGATCGCATCTTCTTCGCGAGCCAGGGCTCGAGCGAGCTGCGCTCTTACGATCCCGTCACGCGCGCCTTCCGACTCGAGTCCGCCGCGCCTGGCGCGATCGGCGCTGCGTTCTGTGGTGATCGCGCAGGCCACCTCTACGTGGGCTCGGCAGCCGCGCCGCGGCAGCTCTGGCAGTACACGATCGCGAGCGGGACCTGGACCTCGCTCCCGCTGCTGTCGGGCTCACCGCGCGGTACCACGAACTGCGGCGTGGACGAAGCCGGCGCGCTGTACGTCGCGGAGGTCCCGGGCACACGCCTGCATCGCCTCGCGCTCGAGCGGCGCTGAGCGGCGAGCTCAGGGAGCCCCCCTCCGCCGCGGCCCGACTCGAAGCACGGGGATTCTTTCTCGCTCTCTCAATCGAACGCGTAGCCGAGGTAGAGGCCCCAGCGCACGTTGTGATCGGTGATGGGATCCTGCGCACCGCCCGTCACGCGGCTGTTCGGATCCGTCGGGTCCGCGACGGGCCAGACCTCCCACAGGCTCGTGTCTTCCCATGGGTTCGCGACGGGCTCGCACACGTCGTAGCAGCCGACCTGCCCGCGGAACTGCGCGATGTACTGGAAGTAGTCGAGCCGCAGCGCGACGAACGCTCCGCGCGCGAGCCACACAGCGTCGTGACGGAGCTCCACGCCGAAGAGGAAGCCGTTGGCCGGCGACGTCTCGATGCCCCACACGTTGCGCGTCTGGACGCCGAGGCCCACGCCGATGCGACCGCGACCGTAGGCAGAGATCGAGAGCGCGTCCGGCACGATCGCGACGTCGAAGCCGATCCCGATCTCGAGCGACTGGTACTCCATCGGCGGCAGGATCGAGGCGCGCTGGATCTGCGCGAGCTCGTCGACGCCGAACGTGAACGTCGACATCACGAAGCCGAAGTCGGCGAAGAAGAGGAAGTCCCCGCGGCGCGGGCCGAAGCGGTAGCGGCCGCGGACGCCCACGCGGAGATCCATCTGGTTCGTGGGCAAGGACACGTCGCCCTGCACGGGATCAGACGAAGGGGCGGTGGACGACAGACCGATCGAGTTGCGGAACGATGCGATGAGACCGAGGTAGGGGAACGGCTGATCGCCGAACGAGCCGGGGTAGATGTCGCCCTCGGCGCCGAGCTCGAAGTGACCGATGCCAGCGCTCGAGTAGACGCGCTCCTGCTGGATGATCGCGCTCGGATCGGAGGTGCCGCCGTGCTGGCCCGCGTAGACGTCGACGATCGTGCCGAACGATCGCCAGAGCGTGCCGCCCGAGATCATGATGCGGCCCGTGTCGTAGCGATCGGTGCCCGTGGGCTCGGGGTCGGGCGAAGGATCTTCGTCGTCGACCGGCGTCTCGGTGTCCTCGTGGTAGCCGGACTCGTACCACTGCGGCTCGCCGGTCTGCTGCTGCGGCGCGGCGGGCGAGCGTGCCGTGGTGAGGTGCTGTGAGAGACGCTCCGCGGCGTTGCGACCCACGCCGTCGATCGCGCTCGTCGAGCGGCCGCCCCAGCTCGCGCTGCCGAGCACGCTGCCGTCCTCGCCGTTGCGCACGCGGACCGTGAGGTTCCACGAGCGGCGTGCGCGCGCGACACGGCCATCGACGATCGCGGCGACGTTGAGCTCACGCGCGAGCGTCACGTAGTCGTCGGCGCCCATGCGCGTCGGCAGGTGCAGGCGCCGACGCGCGGCCTCGACCTCCTCGTCGGGAATGACCGTGTAGCCGGCCTCCGAGAGGTTCGAGACGAGGAGGTTCCGCGCGGTGACGGCGCGTGTGCCGCGGAAGCGCTCGACGATCACGCGCACGGACTGACGCGCGGGCGCTTGCCGCTGTGTGGTGCGCGCCATCGCAGTGCCGCGACCGCGCTGTGCGACCACGACGGGCGAGAGGACGAGGCTCAGCGCGAGGACGGCGACCGACAGGCCGAGAGCGCGCAGCGTGGCTCGACTCGAGAGCGAGGACATCGGGCGTGCGAGCGTAACAGGCTTCGTCATGCGCCTCTGCGTGAACAAGCGCTCAGCGTCGTTCGGTGGACGGCTCATCGACCACAGAGATCGCGCACCGCGTCGACGATGCCGTCCACCACCGCGCTCGAGCCGCGGCTCGCGTCCACGACGATGGGGCGTCCGGTGCCATCGACGGCGCCGGTGTCGGTCGCCACGCGCTCGAGATCGTCGAGCGCCACGAAGCCGAACGTGTTGACCGCGACGCCGACCACGCGCGCATCGATCGCCGTGAGCGCGGCGAGTGCCTGCGGGTACGTGCGCGGCGTGGGGGACACGAACGAGTACGGGCTCGATCCGCCGGGGCCGTTGTGGAACTCGGCGTCGGTGACGAGGACGATGATCGGCGTCGCGTCGGGGCGGAAGCACGCCTGGCCGCGTCCACCTCCCGAGCAGCTCGCGCGCGGCACGAGCGTGCCGAGGCCGGCGCTGGTGACCGACTGGTAGAGCGCCTCGGTCGCCGACTCGGGCGTGTCGCCACCCCCCGCAGCCGAGAGGCCATCGAGCGCGCGCTGCACCGCCATCAGATCGGAGGTCGCCGTCTGTCGCATGCGGAACGGCACGTCGCTGAAGTCGCCGTACGGGCTCGTGGGGAAGTCCTGGTACGACGCGACGGCCATGCGCAGATCACCGACGCTGCGATCGAGCGCGGGCGCGATCTCGACGCTGAGCTGACGACGGATCTCGCCGATCGCCGCGCCCATGCTGCCCGTCACGTCGACGAGGAAGAGCACGTCGGCGACCGTGCAGTCCGCAGGCGGCGGATCGCAGCCTTCGTCGATCATCCCGTCGCAGTCCTCGTCGAGCCCGGTGTCGCACGCATCGACACCCGGACCGATCGCGCCGATGCAGGGCCCGAGGGCGGAGCCGTCGGACGTCATCGCGCAGGTCGCGACGCCGCGACGACAGCGGCCGATGCCGGGTGTGCCTCCGAGCGGCTCGCCGAGCGGCGTCTCGTAGCAGGCCTCCTCGCCGATCGTGCACGTGCAGCCCTCGTCCGAGGTTCCGTCGCAGTCGTCGTCGAGACCGTTGTCGCAGATCTCGGGGCTCGGTCCGACAGCGCCCTCGCACGCGCCGAACACCGAGCGTCCGTCGGGCACCGCGTTGCAGGTCGAGGCGCCCGCACGGCACACACCGACGCCGGGGCTGCCGGCGATCGGCGCGCCGCTCGAGGTCTCGTAGCACTCGGTCGTCGTGCCGACCCTGCAGTCGCAGCCCTCGTCGACGAGACCGTCGCAGTCTTCGTCGTCGCCCCCGCAAATCTCGACGCTCGGCGGGACCCAGCCCTCGCACGCGCCCCACGTGCCGAACTCGCCGTCGGGCATGCACGGCTGGCTGCCGAAGCTGCACGCGCCCAGGCCCGCGTTGCGCGGATCGCCGCCGTAGCAGGCCTGTCGCGCGTCGCCGAGGCACGAGCAGCCGTCGTCCACGATGCCGTCGCGATCCTCGTCGATGCCGTCACAGCTGGGCTCGGCGCCGGGCCCTGCGTCCTCGTCGCTGCCGCCTCCTCCCGTGGCTGCATCCGAGGTCCCGGACATCCCTGCGTCGCCGCCGCCTCCGCGACCGTTGCGGCCGCGTGTGCCACCGGTCGCGCCCGGTCCCTCACACGCGGCGAGCAGCACGAGAGCGATCGCGAAGAGCGGGCTCGATCGAAGGGCGAACGCGTGCACGGGGACCTCCGCCCGCTCGCTCTTCAGGGATCGTGCCGCGCGCACGATCTCGCGATTTGCCCAGAAAACATAGCGTTCCGACGATCGAGCCGCGGGCTCCGCTGGCGACGTGCGGCCCCGACTCGGTCTCGACGCTGGCGTCCGGGAGCCCGGGGACGACAGGCCTCATCACCCGCCGTCGCGCTCGCCGTCCGGAAAGGCGCGCCACGGCTCGCTCGTCACTCGGCACCGTCGGTCCATCGACTCGGACTCCCGCTGGAGCGCCTCGAGCCCGAGCGCCTTGTCGAGCTCGTGGTGTGTGATCTCGTCGATCGAGCGGACGAACGCCGTGCGACGACGGTGGATGAATGGTCTCACCGTCCATGCCTGCAGCGCGCCCTCGCCAGCGAGCGACGCGTACAGCGCGACGAGCGCGGCGGGCGGTGTCTCGTCGCCCAGCACCTCGACCGAGATCGATACGAGCAGCATCTCCACCGCGAGGCCGCCCACCGATCGACCCTTCACCTCCACGTAGATCTGCGGCGACTCGTCGGCGTGCACGCACGTCGACCACGCGGGGGCGAAGAAGTACGTGGTCTCGTAGAGCCAGCGACTGCTCGCGGCGAGCGTCTCGGGCGAGCCGTGGGTCCACACCGCGAACGACGCCTCGGTCCAGCGAAGCTCTTCCGGGAATGCGAAGTGCCTCTTCGTGCTGCGATCGATCTGTTGGCTGACCGTCCGCACGATCTCGGGCCGAGCGACCCACGGCGCGAGCGAGTCTGCGATCGATCGCCACACGTCCCACGTCCACAGCTCGCGCCCTTCCACGCGCGGACGCACGAGCAGCGCGACGACGTGCTTCGTGTCGAGGAGGCCCATCGCCGCATCGTGCCGCACCTGACCGCTGGGATCGCGGCACGAGGTGCGGGAAGCTCGCGCGCATGACGTACCTGTTCGAGACCGAGGAGCACGCGACGCTGCGCGCGAGCGTGCGTCGATGGGCCGCCACGCACATCGCGCCGCACGGCGCCGAGTGGGAAGAGAACGAGGAGTTCCCGGTCTCGCTCTACGCACGCGCGGGCGCCGACGGAATGATCGGCACCGGCTATCCCGAGGACGTCGGCGGCGGCGGCGGCGATGTGACGATGGCGCTCGTCGCGGCGGAGGAGATGGTGCTCGCGGGCAAGTCGGTGGGCACGGTCGTGGGCCTCGGCATTCACGCGATCGCGCTGCCGCCCATCCTCAAGACGGGCACCCCTGCGCAGATCGATCGTTTCGTGCGACCGGTCCTCGCAGGCAAGCGTATCGGCTGTCTCGGCATCACCGAGCCGGGTGGTGGCAGCGACGTCGCGGGCCTTCGGACGACCGCCGTGCACGACGGAGATTGCTACGTCGTCAACGGCAGCAAGACGTTCATCACGTCGGGAACGCGCGCGGACTTCGTGACCACTGCGGTGCGCACGGGCGGCGCGGGCCACGGCGGCGTGTCGCTCCTCGTGATCGAGGCCTCGACGCCAGGCTTCAGCGTCTCGAAGAAGCTGAAGAAGACCGGCTGGTGGGCGAGCGACACGGCCGAGCTCACGTTCGAGAATTGCCGCGTGCCCGTCGAGAACCTGATCGGGATGGAGAACGCCGGCTTCCTCGCGATCATGATGAACTTCACGCAAGAGCGGCTGATGCTCGCGGGGCAGTGTGTCGCGATCGCCGAGCTCGCGTACCGCGAGGCCGTGCAATACGCGAAGGACCGCAAGGCCTTCGGCAAGTCGCTCGCGGGCTTCCAGGTCACGCGTCACAAGCTCGCCGACATGGCCTCGCGCCTCGCCGCGGCGCGCGCGCTCACGGGTGAGCTCGCTGTGCGCTGGTCGCGCGGAGAGCAGACGCCCGCGCTGGCGGCGATGACGAAGAACACCGCCACGGACATGTGCTCGTACGTCTGTGATCAGGCAGTGCAGGTCTTCGGCGGCATGGGCTACATGCGCGAGACGCTGGTCGAGCGCCTGTACCGCGACGCGCGCCTCTACCCGATCGGCGGCGGCACGCGCGAGGTGATGAACGAGATCATCTCCAAGGCCGAAGGCTACTGATGTACCGCGACGTGAAGCGCTTTCCCTACGTGATCACTGCGTTCAACGGGCGCATCACCGCGCTCGCGATCGAGACCGGCAAGGTCGCGTGGGGCGTGAAGCTCGACATCGAGGGGGGCGTGGTGCAGCTGCACGTCGACGAGCACCGCGTGGTCGCGCTCGGCATCGGGGAGCTGGCCATCATCGAGTACGCGACAGGCAAGGTCCTCGCGTCACACGAGATTGGTGGCACCTTGCTCGTCGATGGGGACACGGCGTTCGTCTCCAGCAACGGCGTGCTCACGGCGATCGATCTCGCGACGGCCAAGCGCCGCTGGACCAACGAGCTGAAGGGCACCGGCTACGGTGCGGCCGCGATCGCGACACCGAATCGCGCGGTGCAGGCGCAGCTCGGTGGTTGATCGACCACACACGACGTCTCACGGCAGTGGCGAGGCGCGACCCGCGAGGCCCGCCGAGACGTTGCCGGCGCGATCGCGCGCACACACGCGGTAGGCGATCGGCGCCGTGCTCGACAGCGTCGCGACGCGCGGGTCCGTGAGCACGTAGCTGCGCGCACCATCGACCGAGCACGCCGGACTGGTCGTGCCGGTGGACCACGCGAGCAGGTAGCCCATCACGCCGCTGCCCGAGTCGGTGGCCACTGCGAAGGAGAGATCGACGGCACCGCTGCGGGGCACGGCGGTCACCGCGGGGCTCGAGGGCGCGACGGCGTCGTAGCCGATCGTGTCGCTGATCGGCGTGACCGTCGTGTTGCCGTAGGGATCGCGAAACCACGCACGCACGGTCTGCGTGCCCGCTGTCGTCGCGAGCGTGAAGGTCACGGTGCTCGCGTAGGGGACCCAAGCCGTGCACGTCGTCGACGTCGAGAGACACACCTGCGCCACGCCGCTGGGATCCGTGGCGGAGAGCGACACCGGTACGGCCCGCGTGCGCGTCCACTCGGCGTCCGCCGCCACGCGGATCGTGCCGGGGCTCGGAGGCGTGGTCTCGGGCGCGGGGATGGACGCACCGACGGTGCCCGCGGACACGTTGCCCGCGACGTCGATCGCACAGACGCGGTAGCGAACGGTCACCCCGTTGACGAGCCCGCTCAGCACGTGCTCGCGTGTGCCCGCAGTGGCCGCGGCGACGTTGGGGACCGCCGTGCACGCGGGGGCAGTGGCGCCCGTGCTGGAGGTGACGACGTAGCCGAGCAGACCGGAGGGCGCGTCGGTGCCCTCGGCCCAGCGAAGCGCGAGCGCGCCATCGCGCTGCTGCACCACGACGCCGGGGCTCGCGGGCACGACCGTGTCGAGCAGGATGGTGTCGCTGACGGGCGCGATCGAGGTGTTGCCCCAGCGGTCGCGGAACCACGCGTTGAGCGGACGCGGACCCGCGCCTGCGCCGAGCGTGCCGGTGACGGTCGCTGCGAACGCGACCCACGCGGTGCACGAGGTCGTCGGCGAGAGACACACGTGCGTGACGGTCGAGGCATCGCTCGCGGTGAGCTGCACCGAGACGCGCGCGGTACGGGCCCACTCGCGGCCCCCCTCGATCACGATCGTGCCCGTGGGCGGGTCGAGCTCCTCGACCACGATGGCCTGCGCGGTGAGGCCCACGCCGACGTTGCCCGCGCGATCCACCGCGCACGCGCGGTAGCGATACGTGGTGCCGGGCACGAGCCCCTCGTGCGTCCAGCGTCCCGTGCTCGACTCCGGGAGCGCGGTGCCGACCGCGCACGTGCTCGGCGCGCTCGCGCCCGTGCTGAAGCTCGCGCGGTAGGTCGCGAGGCCCGAGCCCGTGTCCGTCGTGCCCGTCGCCACGAGCGTGACTCTGCGAATGCCCGTCGTCGCGGTGACGCTGCCGCCGCTCGGGGCCCGCGTGTCGAGGAGCACGGTGGCGGACAGCGGCGTGGTCGTCGTGTTTCCGGCCGCATCGCGCAGCCACACGCGCACAGTCTTGCTGCCATCGCCGCTCGCGAGCGTCGCCACACCGCTCGTCGCGAACGGTACGAACGTGGTGCAGCTCGTTCCGCTCGAGACGCACATCCCGCTCACGCCGCTCGCGTCCGTGGCCTCGAGCGTGAACGCGACGGACGCGGTGCGAACGGTGTCGCTCGGGAGGCGCAGGGAGCCCGTGGGAGGCGTGATGTCGGGCGGGGGCGAGGTGGCTCCGCCCACTGTCGCGGCGTCGAGCGAGATGCGTCGGAACGTCAAGCCGTTGCGCCGATCGGTGATCGAGATCCCCGTGCCGACGAGGCGTGCCACGAGATCGCTCGGGCCATCGCTGGGATACGCGGTGAGGAGCGCGGCGATCGAGCCTGCGACGTGCGGCGTGGCCTGCGAGGTGCCCGACATGGTGATGCCCGCGGCCTCGACGATGGTGCCGGGCGCCATCACCGTGAGGAACGAGCTCGAGTTCGAGAAGCTCGCGGGGACGTCCGCGCGATCGACGGCGCCCACCGACACAGCGGCCGGCGCGCACGCGGGCGAGCTGATCGCATTCGTGAGCGAGCCGTTGCCCGAGGCGATCACGGGCACGATGCCGGCATCGCGCACGCGCTGAACGGCCACGGCGAGCACGTCCGTCGGGCACGGCGAGGTGAACCCGCCGTAGCCGAGGCTCATGTTCACGGCCGCGATCGTGTAGACGTCTCGGTTCGCGATCACCCAGTCGAGCGCAGCCACGATGTGCGTCGAGGACGCTGTCGAGCCGCTGAAGACATCGAGCGCCACGACGCGCGCGCTCGGAGCGACGAGCCGAACGATGCCCGACACGTTGGTGCCGTGCATCGAGCCCGGATCGTCGGGCACTCCGTCCGAGGGCGCGAAGTCCTGCGCGTACACGACGCCGCAGTCCGGGCCTGCCGAGGCGCACGAGCCGAACGCCGCGCGCGTGTAGTCCGCCCCGGTGTCGAGCACGGCCACCGATCGACCTCGACCATCGGCACCCCGCGCGAGCGCTGCGGGCTGTCCGATCAGCTCGAGCGAGGGGATCGCGTCCGCCGTGTGGAAGCGCTCGGGCTCCACGCGCTCCACGCGATCGAGCGCTTCGATCGCCGCCAACGTCTGCCGATCACGCACGCGTACCGCCGTGATCGGAAGGCGCGTCGCCGCGAGCACGATGTCCTCGCGAGCCACGCGTGAGCGCATCGCCTGACGCAGCGTTCCTTGGTCGTCTCCTCTACCCACCACCAGCACGATGCGCGGCTCACCGCGATCGAGCGCATCGAGCAAGGCCTCGCGCTCGCTGCGCGGAGACTCGGCGTCGGTCGCGGCGTCGGCGGAGTCGCCTCGGTCGTGGCTGCGAGGGCCGCAGGACGCGAGCACGACGACGAGAGGGACCAACGCCGCGAGGCGCACGGGTGTGTGGTGCATGCGAGCGTTCCATCGGACGACCCCGGATCCGACTTGAGCCGCTCCTCCGATTGTGAGCGACCTCGCGCCCTACCCATTCGCCCGGCGTTGACCGCGCGATCGAGGTGCTTACTCGTGGGGCCCGTCGCCGCGCCCCTCGCGGGCACCCAACGAAGGCGACGTTCACCACCGTGCTCTCGACGCGAGAGCAGGAAGGAAGAGGCACGCCATGTTGACCCGTTTCGCTCCCTTCGCTCCGTTCCGCACCTTCGACGACCTGGATCGCCTCCACGGCGAGCTCGCGCGCAGCGCCGCAACGGAGCCGCGCACGTTCGCGCCTGCTGTCGACGTGTTCGAAGAGAAGGACGCGTTCGTCGTCCAGGCCGAGCTCGCAGGCATCGAGGCCAAGGACATCCAGATCGAGATCGAGAACGGCATCCTGACGCTGAAGGGCGAGCGCAAGCTGGCCCGCGACGCGAACGAAGACGGCTACCGCCGCGTCGAGCGCTGGTACGGCGCGTTCTCGAGGCAGTTCACGCTCCCGCGCACGGTCGAGGCCGAGCGCATCGAGGCGAGCTCGAAGGACGGCGTGCTGACCGTCCGCATCCCCAAGCGCGCCGAGGCGAAGTCGCAGAAGATCTCGGTGAAGACGAGCTGACACGGAACGACGCCGCCGACCCACGCCATCACGAGAACGCCCCCTCTCGTCGGGGGCGTTGCGCGTTCCTCGCGCTCCGGGCGTAGCATCGACGCATGGCGGACCGACGACTCGAGACGCGGGTGCTCCTCGCGTTGCCTCTGACGTGCATGGCGCTCGAGACCACCGCGGGGTGTGGCCGACCGGTGTCCGATCCACCAACACGCACGAGCCCCGAGCTCGTCGCCGCGATGCTGCCCGGTGGCTACCTCGGCCACGATCCGCGCTCGGGCGCGATGCTGCTCACGGACGAGTCGACCGGCATGGCGCGTGTGTATGCGTGGCGTGGCGCCGCGTTCGAGGCAACGTCCCCGCGGCTCGACACGAGAGACACCGACACGACGGTGCGCGCGTTCTCGGACGGCGCGTGGGTGGCGCACTACGAGTCGATCTCGCGGGTGGTGGGCGACACCTGGGAGACCCATGGCGCCGAGGTGTGTGGCGGCACGGAGGGCGAGCCCTTCGTCTTCATCGATGCCGCGAGCGCGAGCGAGGCGTGGGCCTTCGTGACGTTCGCGCCGACGATGGAGCTCTGTCACTTCGACGGCGTCTCGTGGACGCGTGAGCCGATCGACTTCCTCTTCACGCAGGGCGCGGTCGTCGGCGATCGGCTGCTCGCGTTCCACGACGACATCGTCTCGGAGCGTCCGATCGAAGGCGGTGCATGGACGGAGATCCCGCTCGGCGTCGTGCTCGACTTCCGACTCGTGCCCGAAGGCGTCGTCGTCGTCAGCTCGCTCTCACCGACCGAGACGTTGATCCGCGCGTCCGGCTCCGGGGACCTCCTCGACGGAACCCTCGTCGGCTTCGGCGCCGATCGCTGGTCCGCCGAGGCGCTGACGTCATCGGGCGAAGACTGTCCGGTGATCCGCGTCGGCATGCTCTCGGACTGCACGTACACGTACGACTGGCTGCAGATCGTGATCGGCCGCAGCGACGGCTCGCAGCGCGAGGTCGCGCACCGCACGATCCTCGGCGAGGGCGCTGGCAGCGACGCCTCGTTCTTCGTCCTCGGCCCCGACGTGCTCCGCGTGCAGACGAACGACGGCTTCTTCGTCACTCCGTGATGCCATCACGCCGTGGCCACGTCTTGACCCACTTGGTCAATCGTTGCACCGTTGGGCCATGAAGCGGGCATTCAACATGGCCGAGGCCAAGGCGCACCTCTCGCACCTCGTGGACCGCGCGGCTGAGGGTGAGGAGATCGTGATCGCGAAGCATGGGCGGCCTCGGGCGCGGCTCGTCCCGCTCACACCCGCCAAGCCACGTCGAACGCCCGGCCAAGGGAAGGGCCGCATCAAGCTCCTTCGAGGCTGGGATGCGCCGCTGCCCGACGACGTGCTCGACGCGTTCGAAGGTCGGAGCCGATGAGCCGCCTGCTGCTCGACACGCACACGCTGCTCTGGTGGGAGACGGGCGAGCTCGACAAGCGCGTCATCAAGCGTCTGCAGAACGCAGACGAGGTCTACGTGAGCGCAGCCAGTCTCTGGGAGATCACGATTAAGAAGGCCATCGGAAAGCTCGTCGTCGAGCGAACGCTTCGCGCGCTCGTCGACGACAACGGCTTCCTCGCGCTGCCCATCGACGTGCCTCACCTGGAATCCCTGGACGGTCTTCCGCTGCATCACCGCGATCCCTTCGACCGTCTCCTCGTGGCCCAAGCGCGAAGCGAGCGTCTGCGTCTGGTGTCGAACGACCCGCTGATCGCGCTCTACGACGTCGACATCGTCTGGAGCTGACCCCGCTCGGGCCGCGGCACTTCGGTCAACGCGCCGTTGGATCGCCTGCGGTCGCTTCGCCGTGGCGCACGGCGACGATCACACGGCGGCCCGTGAACGGCGCGACGATCAACGACGCGTCCTCGTTCATGTGCACGTCCGCGACGTCGTCTGCGTAGCGATCGCACATCGTCATGCGACGCGCGTCGATCTCCACGACACGGCCCTCGAGGGACTCGCGACCGAGCCGCCCGACGATGAAGCCCGTCGTGCCGCCCGCCGCTGCGAACGGGAGCTCGGGCTCGGTCGAGACCTCGAGCTCGTGCGGCATCGATCCGAAGAGCGGCGGCACGAGCACGTGTCGATCGCCACGACGTACCCCGAGCGCTGCGAGCCGATCCTGTCCGTAGAGGATCGTGTGCTCGTTCCCGAGGTCGAGCGCGAGCCACGCGTCCGATCCCAGCGGGAGGTACTGCACCGCGAGGCCGCCCTGCGCTTCGTCCACCCACGCGAGCGGCGCACACGGCCGCTCGACGCGCTCGCGCCGCGGAGGGCTACCGCCGCACGCGAGCAGCTACAGGGTTCTGCACGGAAACCGAAGAAGATCATAAAATGACACTGGATGTAATGAAGGAAGTTCGGTATGACGGAGCTTATATGTTCAAGTACTCACCCCGTGAAAAGACCAAGGCATGGAAAAT
>JAFLCL010000118.1 GCA_017303575.1 Deltaproteobacteria bacterium | reverse complement strand
AAGACGGAGCGCTCGTCGTCACGCATCGTCTCACCGATGCACGCTGCTCCGAGGCGGTGGCCGCCGAGGCCGGCACGCCCGGCGCGAGCTGCGCGCGCATCGCTCGGAGCGAGCTCGACGCGCTGGTCGCAGAGCTCGACCCCGCCACGCAGATGGAGGTGCCCGCCCCGTGCCCCTCGCTCCTGCCGGGCGCCGTCACCACCGCAGGCACGTGGTTCTTCGGCATCTGTCACCTCAGCCCCGCGCTCGCGACCACGCTCTACGCGATCCGTCCTTCGCTCTCGTACGCTGCGGCCAACGACACGCTCGCGGGGTGCACGCCGGAGGCCGTCGCGCCGCTGCCGGAGGGCGCAGCGGTGATCGGCACGTGCGACGGCGCGCCGCGCATGTCGATCGTCGACGGCACCGGACGCGAGACAGCGGTCGTGGCCTCGCCGAGCTTCGGTGCCGTGTGTGAGGGCGGCAGGCCCACGATCGTCGTCTCGGGCGAGGCCGTGCCCCGACGCATCCCGCTGCTGAACGCTGTCTCGCGCCTCGAGGCGCTCCTTCCCGAGCGCATCGCGCCCCGCGGCGCGCGCGCGATCTGGACGGGCAGCGCGCTCCTCGTGGCCACGCCGCTCGAGGGCGAAGTGTCGATCCGCCGCTACGAGTGCCGCGAGGGAAGCCTCGTGCGCACCGATCTCCCGTAGCCCCGTGCGTCGCGGTGGCCGCGTGACGACCCACACCCAACGGTGAGGCGCGTCGCTTGACGCCTGCGTTCGCATGCACGAAGAGGGACCGATGTTCGAGAGCGTTCCGGACGAGGTGTCGATCTACGAGGTCTCGCCGCGCGACGGCCTCCAGAACGAAGCGGTCACCGTGCCCACCACGCGCAAGGCGCGCCTGATCGAGGCGCTGCTCGCGTCGGGGCTCAAGCGCATCGAGGCCACGAGCTTCGTGTCGCCCAAGTGGGTGCCGCAGCTCGCCGACGCCGACGAGGTCATCGGCCTGCTCCCCAAGCCCGACGGCGTGCAGTACAGCGCGCTCTGCCCCAACGCGAAGGGCTTCGAGCGGGCGCTCAAGGCGGGCTTGCCGGAGATCGCCGTCTTCATCTCCGCCAGCGAGACGCACAACCAGAAGAACGTGAACAAGACGGTCGCCGACACGCTCGCGGGCTTCCGCGAGTTCATCGCGCCGGCGGTGAAGTCGGGCCTTCGTGTTCGCGGCTACATCTCGACGCTGTGGGGCTGTCCCTACGAGGGCGAGATCTCGATCGAGAGCGGCCTCCGCATCGCGCGTGAGCTCGTGCGCGAGGGCTGCTACCAGATCTCGCTCAGCGACACGATCGGCGTGGGCACACCGCGGCAGACCGAGCGGATCGTGCGCGCCTACCTCGCCGAGTTCCCGCGCGAGACGCTGGCGATGCACATGCACGACACGCGCGGCACCGCGCTCGCGAACATCGTGGTGGGCCTCGAGCTCGGCATCACGACGTTCGACGCGTCCGTCGGCGGCCTCGGTGGATGCCCCTACGCGCCGGGCGCAGCGGGCAACGTCGCGAGCGAAGACCTCGTGTTCATGCTCGACGGCATGGGCGTCCGGACCGGGGTCGATCTCGACAAGCTGTGGGCCGCAGGCCAGGTCGCGAAGGCCCTCGTGGGCCACGACCTCCCGGGCAAGGTCCACAAGGCCGGCGTCCGCTCCCTCCGAAACTAGAAGAGCATGATCGCGCCCGCGGCGGTCAGCGCGCCCCAGGTGGTCCAGCCGATCACCTGGTGGACGGCGCCCACGGTCTGGAGCGTCGAGTAGTCGTTCGCGCGATCGCCGAAGGCGCCGCTCGAGAGCGCGATGCCGATGCCGACCTGCGCGAGCATGCCCGCGAGGTGGACCCAGCGGAGGATCTGGTGGATGCGGAGGTGGTCGGCGAACGCGCCGTTGCCCTCGGCCGCATGGTTCGGATCGGGCATCGCGAACGAGAGCGCGAACGTCGCGGTGTAGAGCGCCGACGTCGTGATCGCCGAGATGCGATGCGGCCACGGGTTGCCGTAGCACTGCTCTTGACCGAACACGGCCGAGCCAGCGGCGCAGGGGTTCGTGTCCTGTCCCGCGCCGAAGCCGTAGAGGTTGTAGAACTGGATGAACCCGAGCACGACGGTGGCCGTCATCGACACCCACGTCGCGATGCCGAGCGCGCGGTGGATCTGCCCCAGCTCGCGGCGCTGGCGCACCTGCTCGGTGTAGAGGCGATCCTCGTCGGCCTCGTCCACGGCGTCGGCCGCAGCGCTGGCCTGCGCGACGATCTCGGGATCGACGCTCGCGTACACACCGATCGGCGCAGCCATCAGCGCGGCGTCGATCGAGGGCGGCTCGAGCGCGAGGCCGAAGACGGGGGTGGCGAAGAGAAGTGCGGCGAGGGCGGCGGACATCGCGGCCGAGGGTATCCCAGCCCCATCCGAACGCGTCCGAGAAATGCGCTCGTTCGCCGCGCGAGCCGCTACGCGCGCGGTCGCGTGCGCTCGCCCGCGAGGTTCTGCCCCGGATCCGTGTCGCTCCGCGAATGCGGGGGCGCCTCGATGCCGACGTCGGTGATCGAGAGCACCGTCGTGGGCTCGCTCGCGAGATCGCCGATGCCCGGATCGCTCGAGAGCCCAGGATCGCTGGAGAGGCCGGGATCGCTGGTGATCTGCTCCATCTCGGCGCCGGAAGGCTCGAGCTCCTCGATCGCCTCGAGCTCGGAGGTGGAGGGCTCGACCTCGCCACCCTCGGGCAGCTCACCCCGAAGCGCAGCTTCGGCGGCCTCGATCTCCGACTCGCTGGGGCCGATCTCTTCCTCTTCGAAGTCGTCCACCCACGGATCGCCGTTCTCGAGATCGGGCAGGATCGACGCGTAGATGGCGGCCACGCGACGTCGGCGCGCGCCGCTCGAGAAGTGATCGCGGACGCGTCGGTAGCCGCCCTCGGTGAGTCGCTCCGAGGTCTTGGTCGATCCCAGCACCTCGAGGATCGCAGCGGCGAGGGTCTCGTCGTCGCCCGGCGGGTAGAGCAAGCCTTCGTGCTCGTCGCGGAGCACCTCGCCCACGCCTGGCACAGCGGCGGCGATCACGGGCTTGCGACACGCCATGTACTCGAAGAGCGGCTGCGGCAGATCGCCGAGCACCTGGAAGCGAGGCGCGGCTGCGGCGGGCGCGATGCAGAGATCGGCCGCCGCGATGATGCCGGGGATCGCGCGGGCGGCGGGCTCGCCGCGGATGTCGACGCTGTCGCTCAGCCCGAACGCTTCGACCACCTGGCGCAGCCGATCGCGCCGAGAGCGATCGGGATCGCCCGCGATCAAGACCTTGATCGGCCGCGTCGCGCGCACTCGTCGCACCGCCTCGAGGAGCGTCGGCAGCTCGCGGTCCGCCGTGAACGTCCCGAGGTAGAGGAGCCGCGCCGTCTCGTGCGCGTTGGGGGCGCGCCAGTCGAGCGTGCCGACGTCGACGCCGGGCGGGAGCACCTCCACCTTCACGGTGGGGTGTGACTCCGCGAGGCCGCGCTTGGCCGCTTCCGTCGGGACGATCACGAGGTTCGCGTGCGCCAGGCAGCGCTGGTGGAAGTCCGCCCACACCTTCTCGACGCCGGCGCCGAGCGCTTCATCGGGGAAGGTCGCCATCTCGTACACGAGCTGAAAGCCCAGGTCCGCCTTGCGATCGGCGGCGAGCGCGCCCTCGAACGGCCCGCGCACGTGGACCACGTCGTAGCGCTCGGCCTCGAGCTGACGGGCCACCGCGCGATCGAAGGCCTCGCGCTGCTCCATCGGATCCCCATCGCCGACGGGCACGCGGAACATGCGTCCCTCGCCCACGCGCTCCACGTGGCTGAGCAGCTCCGTCTTCACCGTCACGAGGTCGACCTCGGCGCGGATGGCCGCGACCATGGCCATCAGCGCGGCACCGTGGGGGCTCGTGCCTGGCACGGGGGCGAAGGCTGTCGCGAGGATGCGCGGGCGAGTGTCCACGGCGCATCGTACGCGGCGGCCGCGCGGCTGGGCAGGGTCCTCGGCGGCGGGACAGCCCCCGCCCCCGGGCCGAAGAGCTTGCGTTCTTCTCTCGGGTCCGACTATGACTCCCGTCTCCCGCGTACGCCGAGGTCCTACCGAGGTCGTTTCGCCCATACATCTTCAGCCCCCTTGGGGAGGTCGCCGTGAAGGAGCTCGCTCGCTTTCTCTTGCAGAACGCTCAGATCGACTTCTCGGGAGAGATCACGATCGAGCAGGTGCGTCAGTTCCTGCGCGACGACGACTCCCGAGAGGCGCGCGCGCTGCTGGCTCGCCTCATCGAGGACAAGGGTGTCGATGACATGCTCGTCACGGTGGCCGACTGCCTGAAGGAGTACATCCCGGACGGCATCAGCGAGGACACCGTCCGCGCCCAGCTCGCGGTCTACGGGGAGAGCTGATCGCGTCGGCGGTCGGACGATGAGGTCGAGCACGAGCTGCACACGGTGGTGGCTCGGCCTCTTCTTCGTCGCCGTCTCGTGTGATCTCCCGCCTCCATCGCAAGCGATCGAAGGCAGCGTCGCCGCGCGCGTGGTCGACCCGAGCGATGGCATCCTGCCGCGGAACGGATCGGTGGCGATCGCCGTCGGCGGCCTGCTGGATCCGGCGTCGCTCTACGGCGCGGACGCGCTGCTCCGGAGCGGTGACCGAGAGCTCGGCATCGTCCTTCGCTTCGACCCGGCGACACGCGTGTTGATCGCCGATCCCGCCCCCGCGCTGCTCGATCCGGAGCTCGACTACACCCTCCACGTCGCGGGCCCGCGCGACTTCGAGGGACGCGCGATGGAGACCGTCGAAGCGCGATTCCGCGTGGTGCGCGATCTCGCGGCGCCCGAGCGTGACGCCGACTTCGAGGCGGTGACGCGGGTCTTCGAGGGCTGCCGCGGCTGTCACGAAGGGCCGACCGCTGCCCTGGGCCTCGACGTGACGGATCTTCGTCGCACCGCGATCGGCGTGAGGCCGTCGGAGATCGCGGCGTCGCAATCCTCGCTGCGGATCATCGAGCCGGGCCATCCCGAGCGCAGCTACCTCGTCTACAAGATGCTCGGCGAGGGGCCCATCGTGGGCGCACCGATGGGCGCGATCGAGGCGCCCGACGAGCCTCTGCCGCGCGCGGCGATCGCGACCATCACCCGTTGGATCGCGCGCGGCGCCGTGATCCCCGACCCCGAGCAGCCTTGACGCTCCAACGCCCGATTGGATAGCGTCCTCCGCCGATGCAGCCAGCACGTTCGTCGGCGGTGAGCGCGTCCTTCGTGACGTGCGGCGTGCTCGTCGTCTGCTTCTCTGGGGCCTTCTCGTTGACGCCGGCTCCGGCCGAGGCGCAGCGCATGAACCTCGCGCTCTCGCGCCTCCGCATCGCGGAGGGACAGCCCCTCACGTCCGATCCCGCGGGGCCCACGTGCGGCGGAGCCAACTTCTGTCCGGACAACGCCGCGTGGTCGAGCCTCGCGACGCAGCTCTCGGGGGCGCTGATTCCACCGCTCGTCGAGCCTGCGCGCACGCGCGGCCCGCGAAGCTTCTACCTCGGCGTCGAGACGATGCTGACGGGCATCGAGGCGGGCCAGGACTACTGGCAGCGCGGCACGGAGGGCGATGGCTCGGTCTCCGATCGCAACCGGGCCGTGGACTCGATCCTCAGCTGGACGCGCATCTCGATCCGCAAGCCGCTGCCCTTCGGCTTCGAGCTGGGGACGAGCATCGGCTACCTCATCAACACCGACTACGCGACGCTCGGCCTCGAGATCCGCTGGGCGCTCCTCGAGGGCTGGACCGGACGCGACTGGTGGGTGCCGGACTTCGCTGTGCGCGCCGCCGTGCAGACGCTCGTGGGCGACGCGCAGTTCAACATGACCGTGGTCGCGCTCGACGCGACGCTCTCGAACTCCGTCGTCATCGGCGACGCATTCGAGCTCTCGCCGTACATCGCGGGCCAGATCAACTGGGTGTTCGCGGACACCGAGCTCGTCGATCTCACGCCGAACGTGGACGCGTACCGGCTCTGCAATCCCACGGTGCCCGACGCGACGACGGGGAGCCGCATCAACTGCCAGGGCGACCCGAGCGACTTCAACAACAACACGGTCTTCCGCAGCATCCGCACGATGCGCCCGCGCATCGTCCTGGGCGCGCAGGCCCGCTACGAGATCATCACCGTGAACCTCGCGTT
This sequence comes from Deltaproteobacteria bacterium, assembly GCA_017303575.1. GTDB lineage: Bacteria > Myxococcota_A > Polyangia > Polyangiales > Sandaracinaceae > JAFLCL01. The sequence goes on along the minus strand of JAFLCL010000118.1, from coordinate 17,446 downwards.
CTCCTTCGACGTGGTGCGCCCGCGTGATGCCGACAGCAGCCTGTCCGAGTCGCTGCCCCAGCAGTGGCGCCTCGACCTCGGCGCTGGCTTTAGCTTCTGATACGAGGGGGGGCCGATGCTCAAACATCCTCGGCCTTCGGCCTGCGGATCGCAGCGCAGCGTCGGCGCGGAGACGACACGCGGAGCGGAGGCCCCCGCCTGCGTGACCCGTCCACTGGGTATCGTTTCGATGGCTCGCAGAGCGCGTCTCAGCAGCCCACGCGCCAGATGAGGACTGTGTTGTTGTCCTCGCGGCACTCGTTCGCTGCGCCGCCCGGCAGATCCAGCGGGTCGTCGACGACGGCGTAGTAGTCGGTGGCAGGACCTCGCGGCACGGTGATCTCGACCGTCACCGTCTCGCTGCCGCCCTCGGGCAAGAGCGTGGTGGTGGTGACGGCCTCCGCGACGCGCGTGCCCATGCCGGGCGCGCCGCGCCAGAAGCTCACCACGATGCCCGCGCCCACGCGGTTGAGGCCCCAGTTCTGCACGTCCACCGAGAGCGCCACGCGGCCGCTGCTCGTGCACACGAAGCGGCCGCGGCCGCCCCACAGATCGGGGCTGTAGAGGACCTCGTCGCGACGCTCGGCGACGTTCTGCCGGTACGTGTTGGACTGCGTCCAGCTCGGCGTCTCGGGACCGGTGATGAGGCCGTCCTCGGTCACGTTGGTGATGTGGTAGGCGTGCTGGTTCCACACGCGGCGCGCGCCGACCCAGCGGCCTCGCGCATCGCCCCAGATGAACACGCCCGGCTCCGTCAGACGCGGCCGCAGGAAGAACGCCTCGGCGTTGGCGGAGAAGATGATCTCGGCGTTGCCGTCGCTGTCGACGTCCGCGATGGTCGGGTTCTCGGTGCGCGTGCGCGACGAGTTCGGGTTGGTGAAGAGGGTGGTGCCCGTCTGCCCGTCGAAGATGAAGAAGCGGTACTGGTCGTTGTAGATGACCTCGGTGCGACCATCGCCGTTGAAGTCGAACAGGCTCGATCCCGTGACCGAGGAGCTGCCGTCGTCCGAGGGCGCGACCCAGCGCAGCCCGAAGTCGCCGCAGCCCGCGGGGTTGCCCGCGCTGAGGCAGTCCGGATCGTAGACGCCGTACAGCGATGCGTGCGCGATCGCCAGCTCGACGTCGCCGTCCCCGTCGAAGTCGCCCACGGTCGGCGCGCCGCCGCCGGGCTGGCCCGAGAGCCCCTCGATGCGTCGCTCCCAGAGCACGTGACCGTCGAGGTTGTCGAGCAATCGCACCCAGCCGCGCGCGACCAGGGCGACCTCGGGCCCTTCATCGTCGACGATGTCGGCCACCGCGCAGAAGCCATCGAACAGATCGGTGTTGTGCCAGAGGTAGCTGCCGTCCATGCGGATGGCGGCGTTGCCTGCGATCACCTCCTGGATCCCGTCGCCGTCGAGATCGGCCACGCACGAGATCGGTCCGAGCTGCTGGTTGACGCCGCGTGACGTGTCGTCGCGGCCGTTCGCGATCAAGCGACCGGTGCGACCCTCGAGGATCCAGCGACCCGCGACGACCTCGACCGTGCCGTCGCCATCGAGATCCGCGAGCGTGGGCGCGCCGCCGATCGAGCGGTTGCGTCGCTCGCCGCGATCGCTCGCGGTCGGGTAGGGCGTGACCCACAGCAGCGTGCCGTCGTGGTTCACCGCGTACATCGACTCGTACACGCCGAGGCCGACGAACTCGGCGAAGCCGTCGCCGTCGATGTCGCCGGCCGCGATGTTGGTCGATGCCTCGAACGGCCCGTTCTGCAGCGGATCGGCGGGGTACGAGACTGTCTCGTCCGTCATCGGATCCCACATGCGGAGCACGCCCTGCTCGTCCTCCAGCGACTCGTACGACACGAACGCGACGATGGGGTGGATGTCGCCGCCGTCGGTCGAGTCCGGATCGATCACCACCGGCGTCGCGCACACGTGCACGAACGCCGGCCGCTCGACCTCGCGCCCGCCCGGCCACCAGCGCTCGAGCACGGGCGCGTCGAACGGATCGATCGCGGGGCGGACGAGACAGCCCGAGGGATCGGGGTGCGCCTCGAGCGCAGGCTCGAGCGCGTCGGGCGCGCCGAGGATCGCGTCGGTGCCCACGTCGATGCCGCCGTCGAGGACCGGCATCTCGAAGACATCGGGAGGCAGCTCACCGTCGTGCAGGTACACGTCGCGGCTCGCGTCGATCGAGACGTGCGCATCGCGGCCCGCATCGCGCGGCCCCGCCTCGCCCTCCTCGCGTGTGTTGGTCAGGTAGCAGGCACCCACCGCGGGCACGCAGCACAACGCGAGGAGTCGGAGGAAGGTGCTGCGAGCGGGGGATGGCACGGCGGGCCACTCTTACACAAGGTGCGTGCCAGTCGATCGAAAGCGGCGAGGCCGGAAAACGAGGCGATTTCGGGTCGGCTCCGCGTGAGCCTCCCCGCACCGTTCGTTTCCTGACGGGCTAGCCGCACAGGCCTGGCCTCCGGGCGCGTGGTAGCTCTGCGCGATGCGCGTCGTCCGTGTGATCGATGGTGAGCTCGCAGACTGCTCCGGCGCTCCGCCCGCGCCGCAGTGGGCGCTCTGGCAGTCGGAGGGCATGGCGCGGCTGCTCACGTCGGCGCCCTACGCGGGGGGAATCCCCACCGACCGGCTCGTGAGCTTCTCCTCGCTCCAGGTGCCGGTGACGCCCACGAAGATCGTGTGCGTCGGTCGCAACTACGCCGCGCACGCCAAGGAGCTCGGCAACGACGTGCCGACCGAGCCGCTGCTCTTCCTCAAGCCGCCGAGCGCGCTGCTCGATCCGGGCGCTGCGATCGTGCTGCCCGCCGCGAGCCAGCGTGTCGAGCACGAGGGCGAGCTCGGCATCGTGATCGGCGCGCGCCTCAAGGACGCGAGCGAGGCCGAGTGTCGCGCGGGCATCTTCGGCATCACCGCGGGCAACGACGTCACGGCCCGCGACCTCCAGAAGAAGGACGTGCAGTTCACCCGCGGCAAGGGCTTCGACACGTTCTGCCCCGTGGGCCCGTGGATCGAGACAGAGTGCGCGGACCTGTCGTCGATCATCGTCGAGACGCGCGTCGATGGCGTCGTGCGTCAGCACGGGAGCACGTCGAACATGATCTTCGCGGTGCCGTACCTGCTCTCGTACATCTCGCGGATCATGACGCTCGAGCCGGGCGACCTGATCCTCACGGGCACGCCCGAAGGTGTCGGTCCGATCGTCTCGGGCAACGTGGTCGAGGTCTCGATCAGCGGCGTGGGCACGCTCTCGAACACCGTTCGCTGAGCGCCGATCAGTCGCTCGCGGCGGCGTCGGCTGGCGGAGGATCGGGCCGCGTCGGATCCGCCGTGCCGGCAGTCGCCGCTTCGCTCGGGTAGAGCGTGAGGATCGTCGACGACGTGCCGAGGCCGACCCACGCGGGCGCCTCGAGGTGCACCTCGGCTGGCTGCCGAACCATCGCTGCCTGCGGCAAGAGACCGACGGTGGGAAAGGTGAGCTGCACGTCGCGCTCGCCGACGAGCGTGCGCACGAACGGCTCGCCCTCGAACGTCGGGATCGGGCGCGCCATCGCGAGCTCGGGTCGGTTGCCGTCGAGGCTGCTCGCGATGGCCTCGTCGAGGAGCGTGAGCGCCATCTCGCCGACGAGCGCGCGACGGCTCGCCTCGGCGATCTCGGGCCCGAGCGCAGCGCAGTGCGTCCAGCGTCGCGCGCGGATGCGTGGCGGAGCGAGCGCTGCCCACGCGGGGGCGGGCTCACTCTCGCGACGCACGACGGCATCGGCCTCGGCGAGCATTCGCTCGTGACACGCACGCGCCGTGGAAGCGCCGCAGCCGAACGCGGCGATCCGCTCCGCGCTCTCGAGCCTGCGGTTCGCGCAGACCCACCAGTCTGCTTCTCGTGCGCTGCCGCGCTCGAGGTCCGACGGCGGCTCGAGATCCGCTTCGCCGAGCACGAGCAGCTCCGGCCGCGCGAGCCGACTCGGATGCCGCTCGCGGATGCGCACGAGCATCGCGCGCACGCGCGCGGCCTCGTCGGGGGAGAGCGCACGGACTTGATGCAGGTTCGTCAGCGACGCCCCGCTCAGGCCGAGCATGCCGGTGTTCATCACGTCGAGTCGGCCGGCGCGCACGATGCCGTCGACGACCCAGACGCCACGCAGCGTCTCCTCGAGCACGCGCTCGGGCGCGTTCTCCGCGGTGGCGCGGCTCACGAGCGACGCCGATCCCCCGACCACGTCGTCGACGTCGACGTCGGCGCCGACGAGCTCGTGATCCCACGCCGCGCGGAGGCCCTCGCGGCACGCGGCCTCGAGCTCGGCGTCTTCCGCGGGCAGTCCTCGTCGCAGCGGTGGCGGAAGCCACGACGGCGCGATGGAGAACGCGCCGCATCGGATCGGTGGCGCGTACGTGCCGCTCGGGATCTCGGGCGCATCGAGGATCGCGTGCGCGCGCGTGCGCAGCTCGACGAGATCGTCCTCGTCGACCACGGGTCGCGTGTAGATCCACCCAGCGACCGCGGCCGCGCCGAGGGCGAGCGCGACGACGAACAGCGTGGCGACCAGGAGGCGCGACCGGCTCACCGCGCGAGTGTCACCCGAAAGCCTTCAGCGCCGCTCGCCTCGAGGAGTCCTCGCTCGCCTTCTCTCACCGGGCGGCGACGCGGATGACGCCGTCTTCGCCCAGGCGGATCGCGCCGGACTCGCCTCCGCAGCCCTGACACGCCGTCCACAAGAGCTCTTCGCGCGAGGGTGGCGTGCGCGAGATCGCGATCGGCGTCTGCTCGTGCTCGAACACGAACGAGCCCGCGTGCCAGTACCCCTGATCGGGACGCGGATAGAGCACGGCGATCAGCGTGTCCTCGCCGCTCGTGCCCGACACCACGAGCGCGTCGTCGCCTTGCGAGGGTGACCAGCGGAACGGTCCGTTGGTGAGCTCCCAGCCCTGCAGGGCGCCGCGCGTCGCGTTGCCTCGCGCGAGCGCACGATCCCCGTCGAGCGCGTCGTAGGGCTCGAACGCGTCGGCCCAGCCCGCGAGCTCGGGCACCGATCGCAGCGCGCTGCGGATCTCGTCGATCGTCATCGTCACGTCGACGAACTGACGCTGCGCCTCGGGCGTCGGGTACGCGACCTCGGGCGCAGGGCCATGGCAGCAGTGGAACGCGGCCGCAGCCACGGGCGGGAGATCGGGCGCGGCAGCGGCAGGCTGCTCGTTGCGGGCGGCGCATCGGTGGAAGTCGACGCCCTGATCGCTGCGCGCGCCACGGATCACAGCGCGCGTGCCGAGGCGCGTCTCGACGTCGGACGCCGTCCACTCCGCGCGCTCGATCCCCATCGCCATCACGCCGAAGCCGCTCGCGCAGCTCGCGGGATCACGCATGCACTCCTCGAGGTTCATGCTCGCGCCGGTCGCGTACACGCTGGCGTCGGGTCCACCACACGCGCGCTCCCACTCGAGCTCGGTGCAGAGGCGTCCGTCGCGCTCGGCGCACAGAGACTCGGCCTCGCGTCGCGTGGCCACGAGCAGCGGTGCGAGCGTGGGATCGTTGGGGTAGGGCCGTCGATCGATCGTGAACGCAGGCATCGAGACGACGACGCGATCGGCCTCGCGCGAGGCGCGACGAAACGGCGTCCCGGGCACGCTGCCCACCTCGAACGATCCCGCAGGCACCTCGGCGCGCGGACCATCGAGGCGCACGCGACGCGTCGCAGCCACGGCGGCGACGGGCGCGGGCGTGGGCGCACCATTCGCGGCTGGAGCAGCGACGGGCGCCGGCTCGGACGCGTGCTCGGGTGCCGGCTCGGAGGGATCACCACCACACGCCGCCACGACGAACGGCACGAGCGCAGACGCCAACCGACGCACGAGAGCGCGAGACATGCGCCGGGTATCTCGGAGTCATGGTCGAGGCGTCAACAAAGCGAGCGAACGTCGTCACTGCTGCGGCGCGCGGCGCTCGTACAGAGAGAGGACACCATCGCGTCGACCGGCCCAGCTGGGCTCGAGGTGCGAGATCTCCGCCCCCCACGACTGACGGACAACGACGCGGTCGATGGGCTCTCCCTCGAACGTCGGTGTTCCCCTTCGTCGAAGCGTCGAGTGGAGTCAGTACGTGCCGAGCAGCGGAGGGGGCGCCGGCGGTGGCTCGTGCCTCTCCGCGAGCGCGATGACGACCTCGCCGCGACGTCCGAGCCAGTCTGGCGCCTCGAACACCACGCCAGGGTCGCGTCGTCGTCGCCGGAGCGGCTCGCCCTCGAACGTCGGGATCGGACGCGCCACCGCGGCCTCCACGGATCCTCCTGCGACGGCGTGCGCGATGATCTCGTCGAAGAGCGCGAGCTCCATCTCCGCGAGCACTGCACGCCGCACGACCTCACGCAGCGGCGCCGTCAGCGGCTGGCACCTCGCGTCCCATTCGCGGCGTGCGCGCGGAGGCAGGAGCGGCGTCCACTCGGGGCGGCGTCCGTGGTCGTGCGCGTCGATCACCTCGTTCACGCGCTCGAAGCACACGCGCGCCGTCATCGTGTGGCAGCCGATCCCAGCGAGCGCCTCGGCCACGTCGACGACCTCGGCCCGACACACACCGGCGAGGGCCTCGTCGGGTTCCTCGCGCGCGCTCTCGTCGAAGAGCTGCAGCGCCAAGATCTCGACGCGATGGAGGCGGTCCACGTGATGATCGCGGATCCGCGCCAGCATCCTTCGCGCGTCCCGCGCATCCGCATCGGAGAGCGGTCCTTCGGGTGCGGCCGTCCTCCACGCGTCTTCACGGATCCGAGTGGACTCTCGGTCGCCGAGGCCTGCGCGCACGAGCGAGTCGGCGCTCCAGATCCGCAGGAGCTCGACGCGCAGCCGCGACGCTTGCGGCCCGAAACGGGCGTCCTCCGTCAGTGCCTCGCCGGCCTCGACGAGCGCGACGGGATCGGCATCGGAGGCCGGGAGAGGATTCTCGAGCGCGGCGTCGAAGCCCGCGAGGCAGAGCTCGCGCATCCGCTCCAGCTCGAGGTCGGGTGGAGGCGGCTCTTCCCAGATCCCACCGCCCACGGGCCGTCGCGCGAGGTAGGCGGCGCACTGGATCGACGAGGCCCTCGATGCGCTCGCGTAGGGCGCGCTCGGCACCCTCAGTCGCTCCGCACGAGACTCGACGTCCGCGCGCTCCTCCGCCGTCATCACCGGCCGCGTGTAGAGCCAGCCGAGTGTGATGCCCAGACCGATGAGCCCCGCCAGAGCCACCATCGCGAGCGTCTGGTTTCGTGCCGCCACCAGGCGAGCATCTCATGGAAGGCGGAGGAGACCGAGCGCGGCGAGCTTCGGCTCGATCACGGTGCGGAGCGCGACGTCGGTCAGCAGCGCTTGTCGCTCGCGCGAGAAGAGGCCGAGCTCCGCGAGCTCAGGCTCGGGCCACGCGTCGAGCGCCAGCTTGCTCGGCTCGATGCGCGCGAGTTCGTCGCGCACGCGCAGACGACGCGGCGCGATCATGCGCCCGGTGATGGCCGCCCACGTCTCGCGATCACGCGGCGCGAAGCGCGCGAGCGATCGCTCGAGGTAGGTCCATCCGTACGCGTGGTGAGCGGCCTCGTCGGCGCCGGTCGCCTGGATCACGCGCGCGATCGCAGGGTTCTCGCAGCGCTTGGCGAGGTCCTCGATGTAGTGGTGCGAGAGCGACTCGGCGATCGCCAGCATCGAGATGGCCGTCGAGAGCGCGCGCTCTGCGGCGGGCCGCGCGAGGTATGCCTCGCTCTCGCGCTGCTCGACGGGATCGGGCAGGAGCGGCGTCCCACCCAGCGCGCGCAGAAGCGCGGACGTGCTCGCGACGTGGCGGATCTCGTCGTCGAGCATGTCGACGGCGCCCGCGTACACATCGATCGGATCGCCCGCCGCCATCACCTCGCACGCGAATCGCCCCATGATCTGGGCCGATCGCATCTCCGTCTGCACGCGCTCGGACCACGCGACGCGTGCAGGCGCGAGCCGATCGGGTGTGTACTGCTCGGGGTGGAGATCCGAGAGATCGACGTCCTCGCCGTAGCGCGCGCGGAACATCGATCCGAACACCGAGTCGCGATCCCTTCGCAGCGGCAACCCCGTCACGGGCTCCCCACGTCATGGACCACGAGCGCATCGTCCGTCACGAGCGCGTCGAGCGATGCATCGTCCATCGATCCGGCCGCATCGGCGGGTCCGACGTCGATCGCGGAGAGCGCATCGATCGCTGCATCGTCGATGGGGCCCGCCTCGCTGAACCCCGCGTCTTCGAGCACCGCAGCATCTAGGACCCCCTCGTCTGGAGTGGGCCAACGCGCATCGAGCACCTGGTTGTAGTTGCACACCCAGCCGGGCTCGCAGAGGCACTCGAGGCTGTCGCCGCTGCCGCGCGAACGCGTGCTGGGTGGCACGCCAGAGCAGCGATGCCACGTGCCTTCCGACCCGTCGCAAGCGCTCATCACCGTCGCCGTACTCGCGACGATCGAGATCCACACCCGGACGTCATCGTGTCTCAGCGCGCTCATGGCATCTCCGAGCAGCAACGCTGCCGGCTCCCGACAGCGCCGGCGTCGATGACGTTCGCCGCATCGGGCTCGCCCCCATCGGTCGAGCACGCCCCCAGGCCCACGGCCCAGACCCACATCCACCGTCGTCGCTGCCCACTCACGGTGTCTCCGGCGCGTCGTCTGTGAAGGCGAGCGCGTCGACCGCCGCGTCGTCCAGCGAGTCCGCGTCGGCGAAGCCTGTGTCGTCGAGCGCGCCCGCGTCGAGACCCGCGTCTCGGGTGAAGCAGCTGCCCAGTCCGTAGTTGCAGGCGATGGTCGCGGGACAGAAGCACTCGAGCGAGTCGCCCGATCCACGCGCCTGACCTCCGGGGATCCCCGCGTGATCCCCAGGACAGCAGCGTTGCCAGCTGCCTTCACCGCCCGCGTCCGGCACCGAGGTCGCCGCATCGTCGTCCACCACGGGCGCCTGCGGGGCGCACGCGGCGAGCCCGCTCGTCGCCACCGTGATCCATCTCCGTACGCTCGGCTTCATCGGGGCCCCTCTCCTCCGTCGGTCTCGCCATGGCGACAGCACGTCCCACGCCAGCCGTTCGTGGCTCACCAAGGCACGCGCGGTACCGAGCCACGGAATCGCCTCGATCCTCGGCCAGGTCCCCGAGGTGCGACGTCGCGTCGCCGGAAGGGCTCACGTCGCGCTCGGCACCACGTCTTGTCGCACGCGCTGGAGGCGCCAGAGGTTCCTGTCGACGACTGACCAAGCGTCCATCGCGCCTCGGCTGATCGCGTCGAGCTGCGCGAGCGGCTCGCCCGACTCGATCTTGATCCGCGGCAGGCTCCGCAGCGTCGCGCCGCGCGTGATCATCCCCGGCACCACGGGCCCGTGCTGGCTGTGGAAGGCGATGTCGTAGCCAGCGTCCTCGAGCGCACGATCGGTGGCGTCGCTGAAGTCGCCGTGGGTGCCGAACGGGTACGCGAAGCTCGTGACGGGCGCGCCGATCGCGTCTTCCAGCGTCTTCTTCGCGCGCGTCACCTCGTCGACGGTCTCGTCCATGGAGAGACGCCCCAACGAGCGGTGCGTGAAGGCGTGCGCCCCGATGGTCATGCCGCCCTCGTGCATCGCGCGCAGCTGCGCCTTGGTGAGGAACGGCTCGGGTTGGCCCTCGATGCGCGCCGCGTCGACGAAGCTCGCGGTCACGAACGCCACCGAGGGCACGCGATGACGCGCGAGGATCGGCAGCGCGACCTCGAGCATGGAGAGGTAGCCGTCGTCCATCGTCACCAGGCACGCGTCGGCAGGGAGGTGCCGCTGTCCCTTCGCGAACGCGTGCACGTCCTCGAGCGACACAGCGCGACCTTCGCGCGCGAGCAGCGCGACGTGCGCCTCGAAGTCCTCCGCCGTCACGCAGAAGGGATCACGCGTGATCCTTCCGAAGCGATGGTAGGTCAGCACACGCGCGACGGCGCGGGAACGCGGCAGGTGCTTCGTCGCCGCGACGAGCGCCGCGCGCGAGACCTTCTTCGCGATCCACCGCGAGCGCGCCAGCGTCACGTGGGATCCTTGGGGGCCTCGAGGATCGCGAGCAGCGCCTTGCGATCGATCTTGCCGTTCGCGTTCAGCGGGAACGTGCCGACGAAGCGGATCTCGCGCGGCTGCATGTAGGGCGGCAGGCGTGTCGCGGCGGCGCTGCGGATCGCGATCGCTTCCTCGTCGGTGCCCGCCACGTGCTGCCCCGTGCCCACGAACGCGACCACGCCATCGGCGCCGCTCGGCGTGCGGGGAAAGCCGATCGCGATGGCGACGTCCGCGCCCGACACCTCGCGCACGATCGCTTCGATCTCGCCCAGCTCCACGCGGTAGCCCTGGATCTTGATCTGGTTGTCGACGCGCCCGAGGTACACGAGCGGCTGACCTTCGGGCATGCGTCGCACGCGATCCCCGGTCCGGTAGTACGTGCGATCCCTGTTGGGCGGGATCACGAACGCTGCCGCTGTGCGCTCCGCGTCGCGGTAGTAGCCGAGCGCCATCTGGGGGCCCGTCATCAAGAGCTCGCCGTCCTGCCCCTCGGCCACCTCGTGGAGCGACTCGTCGCACACGAGCACCTCCATGCCCGGGTACGCCTGCCCGATCGGCACCACGCCGAGGTGACACTCGGCCGGGGATCGTTCGTGATCCCAGCGGTAGAGCGTGCACGCGATGGTGAGCTCGGTCGGTCCGTAGAGGTTCTCCGTGATCGCGCTCGGACACGCGCTCGCGAACGTCTGGGTGACCTCGGCCGGTAGGGCCTCGCCGCAGAAGAGCGCCCACCGCAGGCTCGGGAACGCACCGGGCTTGAGCATGCGGAGCTTGTTCATCAGCACCGCCGTCGAGGGCACCGAGAACCACACGGTGAGCGCGTGCTTGGTGACGTACTTGCCGGGCAGCATCTTCTCCCCCGCCGTCGGACAGCACACGCACGCGCCGCGCTCCCACGCGAGGAAGAGATCGAAGACCGAGAGATCGAACGTGAGATCGAACGTGTGCGAGAACCGATCCTCTTCGGTGATGCCGTAGCGCTCGGCCATCACGTCGAGGAAGTGACGCACGTTGCGGTGCGCGACCATCACGCCCTTGGGCTGGCCGGTGGAGCCCGAGGTGAAGAGCAGGTACGCGATGTCGTCGGGCGAGGCCTCGGGGATCACCAGTGATCTGCCGTCCGCGAGGTCGTTCGAGCCCAGGAAACGATGCGCGGGCCAGCGCGCTGCGATCGAGGAGAGGTCCGCTTCGGCAGGCGCGAGGATCAGGAGTGATCCCTCGATCCCCGTGAGCACCTCCTCGAGCTGCGCCAGGCCGCTCGCGTCGACGACCACGGCAGACACACCCGAGCGCACCAGCATCGCGCGGGTGCGATCGGTCGGGAACACGGGGTTGAGCGGCACGTAGCCGTCGCCTCGGAGGAGCACGCCGAGGATGCCCGCGAAGGTCTCGAGGTGACGATGACCGAGCACCGCCGTGAGCTTGGGTGCGTCGCTCGATCGACGGTCCTCGCGCAGCAGCGTGGCCGCGATGCGCCTCGCGTAGGTCTCGAGGTCGGCGTAGGTGTGGTGCGCGCCGTCGACGAAGAGCGCGTTCCGATCGCCGAAGCGCGACGCCGAGCGCAGGAACCCCGCTCGGAGCGTCGTGTCGGCGCCGCGCGGGTCAGGCACCGAAGAAGCCCCTCATCATCGCGTCGAGGTTCTTGAACGTGTCGGGCTCGATCGCGTCCGGGTCGACCTCTTCGCCCTTGAGGCTCTCGATGAAGAGCACGAGCTCCACGATGTCGAGCGAGCTCAGGATCCCTTTCTCGAGCAACGGTGTGTCGCCTGCGATCGCGCCGATCGGTGTCTTGGCGTGATCGCGGATCCACTGCTCGAGCTTCGGTCTGGTCCCGGGGTCGTCCATGGAGGGGCGGAAGATAGAGGGAGAACGTCGCGGGTCCAGCGCGGCCCCGCGGAAAGCGTCCCCGGGCGCCGCGCGGCGGGTAGGCCGACCCAATAGCAGGAAGCCCTCCAGCTCACGCTGGAGGGCTTCTCGGTCGGAGGGCTCGTAAGCCGAGTTCTGTTCCCGCGTCCGTCGCCGGTACGCAGGCGGTGACCATTCCTCTAGGACCTGCGTCACCGCAGGCCTCCAGCGACACACCCGGAGGCTCGGGCGGGCCGCCCTCGAACGCCTCCTGTTTGGTCTTGCTCCGGATGGGGTTTGCCTAGCGACCGTCGTTACCGCCGGCCCGGTGAGCTCTTACCTCGCCGTTTCACCCTTACCGCGTGCGCCCTCTCGAGCGGACGAGGCGGTCTCTCTCTGTTGCACTGTCCTCGGGGTCGCCCCCACCAGCGGTTGGCTGGCATCCTGCCCTGTGGAGCTCGGACTTTCCTCTCGTGGCCTCGCGACCACCAGCGATCACCCGAGCCGCTCCGACGCGCCGAAGATGACGGATACGCGCGATCCGTCAACTCGTGAAACCCAACTCACGAAGGCAGAGGACGGGGCGCTCGTCCTGCGATTCCGCGGGCATCATCGGGACTGCGACCTCCCAGCCGCCGTCATCATCGTGAGGACGATCGACACTGCGAGGGGCGCGCGGGCGGGGGGGTTGGAGCGCAGCGTCGGTGCGGAGACAACACGCGGAGCGGAACGCCCCCCCGCCCGCGTGCCCCGTCCTCTAGGTCTCACTCAGGCTTGCGGAAACGCAGGACGAAACGATCGCTCGTGCCGCGACGCTCGCCCGCCGAAGAAGGCGATGCGTTCCAGTCGCGGGTGTCCTCGGGGTTCGCGAGGAAGTCGGCTTCCTCTTCGAGCACGAAGCCGGCGGCCGTGATCTCTTCGATCACGACCGAGCGCTCGATGCGATGGAAGGTCTGCGTGTCGTCGGTGCCGTGCCCCGCGGCCGCCGCGTGATCGATGATGCCGTACACGCCGCCGGGCCTCAGCGCCTCGAAGATGCTGCGGTTCATCGCCGCACGATCGGCGTTCATCCAGACGCTGTCGTGGTAGCTGAGGATGAAGATCACAGCGTCGAGATCGTGCGCGCCCTCGGGCACGGGGTGATCGAGCTCGGCCTGGAGCGCGGTGACGTTCGGCATCGCGAGGCGCGCGAGGCGCGCGTCGAGGGGCGCGCGGGCGAAACGATCGAGCACCCACGCGTTGTTCTGTGCGACGACGGATCCCTCGGGGCCCACGATGCGCGCGAGGATCTCCGTCGTGTAGCCACCACCCGCGAAGACATCCACGACGTCCATCCCGGGCTCGATCCCGAAGAACGCGAACGTCTCGATGGGGTGTCGGCCTGCGTCGAGCGCGCGATCCTCTTCGGTGCGCTCGGGGGAGGAGACCGCGACCTCCGCGGCCGCACGGCTCGCCGTGACGCGGCGCCCCGAGGTCTCGTCACCTGCGCTCGAGGTCTCGGTCGTCTCGGCGCTCGACGTGTTGGAGGAAGCACCACACGCGGTGAGCGCGAGCGCGAGGAGGAGCACGTTCAGGGTTCGCATGTGTGCGGTCGAGCACGTCGCAGCGGCGAGAGCAACTGCTTCGAGGACCGCGCGCGGCTAGAGCACGGCCATGGCGCGTGATGACGTCCGGGCGAGCACGGTGCGGGGGCTCTTGGCGATGGCGCTGGTCGTGCCGACGGCGCCTCTCTCGCGCCGCTGGTACCGGCGGTGGGGCGCGACGGTCGAGGAGCTGCGACGACCGCTGCCCGGTGACGAGATCGTCGCTCACCCGCGCATCGAGCACACCCGCGCGATCTCGATCGATGCGCCTCCGTCGGCGGTGTGGCCGTGGCTCGTGCAGATGGGTCAGGGCCGCGGCGGTCTCTACAGCTACGACGGGCTCGAGAACCTGATCGGCTGCGACCTGCACAGCGCCGACACGCTCCTCGAGCAGCATCAGCAGCTGCGCGTCGGCGACCACGTCCTCTTCGGGCCCGCCGACAAGAAGTTCCCCGGGCAGGTCGTGGTCGAGATCCAGCCCGAGCGCGCGATCGTCATGTGCGCGCTCCACCCCGAGACGCGCGCCATCGAGCGGAGCGCGACGTGGGCGTTCGTGCTCGAGCCCGAGGGTGAGGGGACGCGCTTGATCGTGCGTGGACGCAATGGCTACGCGCCGGGCGCGGCCAACCACGTGGCGTGGCACGTCGTGGAGCCGATCGCGTTCGTGATGGAGCGCCGCATGCTCCGCGGCATCAAGGCGCGCGCCGAGAGAGCGCACGCCCACGAGCGCTGAGCGCGCTCAGCGGTTCGCGCGCTCGCGGAACCACTCGACGGTCGCGGCCAGGCCCGCCTCGAGCGCGGTGGGCGCTGCGCCCGTGGCCTCGAACGTGGGCTCGAGCACCGAGCGCTCGACGTCACCCTCACGACGCGGCGCCACGCCGATCGTGGCCTTCACCTCGAGGCCGGAGGACACGAGCGCCGCCTCGATGCGCTCCGCGAGCACCCGCGTCGTGGTCTCGATGCCCGAGGCGCAGTGGACGACGGGCAGCGTGATCTCACCCGTCAGCGCGCGGACGTTGGCCTTCACCACGTCACCCACGAACACGTAGTCGCGCACACAGCCCGCATCGCCCTCGGCCTTGCGCGCGTTCACGCGGATCGGCTCGTTCGCCATGAGACGCTGGGTGAAGATCGCGACGACGCCCGCCTCGCCGTGCGGATCCTGGCGCGGTCCGTAGACGTTCGCATAGCGCAGCACCGTCGTCTTGAGCGGGTAGTCGTGCGCGTAGCGGCGGAGGTAGGCCTCGCACGCGAGCTTGCTGCACGCGTAAGGAGACAGAGGCCGCTGCGGCGTGTCGAGAGTGGCCTTGTCGGGCTCGGGGACCTCGCCGTAGATCGCGCCGCCGGTGCTCGCGAACACCACGTGCCGCACGCCCGTCTTCACCGCGGCCTCGAGCAGGTGGATGGTGCCCAGCACGTTGATCTGCGCGTCGCGCACGGGCTCGCGCGTGCTCACCGCGACGCTCGTCTGCGCGGCCTGGTGGCTGATCGCGTCGAACTGCGTCTCGGCGAGGAGACGCTCGACCGCGGCCTGATCGCGGATGTCGAGCTGCACGAAGCGCGCGGCCGAAGGGACGTTCTCGCGTCGTCCGCTCGAGAGGTCGTCGATGACCACGACCTCGTGGCCGAGCGCGAGGAACGCGTCGGCGACGTGACTTCCGATGAACCCGGCGCCGCCGGTGACGAGGATCTTCATGAGGGCTCCGTGAGGCGTGTTTCGTTGCGTGGGTCGAGCGACACGTTCGCGCCGCGAGATCAGGGGGACTCGACGAACGACTTGATGGCGCCGATCAGGCGTGGCGAGGCGTACCGACCGACGACCGCCTCGCCGCGCGAGATCGTCGCGCGATCCAACACCTCGGCGAGCTCGGTCTCGTCCCACGCGACGGGCACGCTGCCGATCGCGGCGAACGCCTTGGCGGTGGCCACCTGGTGATCGTTGCGGGTCTCGCGCAGCGCGGCGCGACGCGGCATCACGACGATGGCCTTGCCCCGCTCGAGCGCCGCGAGGATCGAGCCCGTGCCCGCGTGTGCGACGACGAGGTCGGCCTCGTCGTAGGCGCGATCGAATTCCGCCGGCTCGAGGAAGCGCACGTGCTTCACGTGCGAGGGCGGGGCCACGGACGGTCCGATCTGCGCGAGCACGTCGGCGCTGCGGCCACGCGTGTACGCCCACGCGTCCACCGCGTGCACGAGGCGATCGAACGGCATCTGCGCGCCGACGGTGACGAAGATGCGCGTCACGCGATCACCGAGCCCTCGTAGCGGGGACCGGCGGTGCGCGCGAGCGAGGCCCACTGCGTGAGCCAGAGGTCGGCGAAGGGGGCCACGCGCTGACCCGACATCGAGAGCTCCTCGACGTTCGCGAGGCTGTCGAGCCACACGGTGCGCGCGCCGAGCGACTTGCCCAGCACGATGCCGAAGAAGCCGGGGAGCGCGCCGGTCGAGACGACGACGTCGGGCCGCACGCGCCCGAGCACACCGAGCACCTCCGTCGCGCACTGCGCGAGCCCCACACGATCCCACCGCGTCACGTCGCGCACCGTGTGGAAGGGCGCGTCGCCCACGTGCGTGCGGTACGTCGCGTCCACCGTGCACCACACGACCTCGTGCCCCTCGAACGCAGGGCGGAGGCGCAGGAGCTCGATCCAGTGACCGCCGCCCGACGAGATCGCGAGGATGCGCCGGGGCCGCGTGGAGCCGCGAGCCAGCGAGCGAGCTCTGCGCAGCGCCGCGAGGATCACGTCAGGCCTCGGCCGACGCGGTCTGTCGCGTCGCCGTCCAGAAGGCGTCGACGGGGCCACAGCGATCCGGGAGCTTCGTCAGATCGCGGTGGAGGCCGACGATGACGAAGCCCACGCCCGTCTCGCGTCCGAGGCGCGCCTGCGCTTCCCTGAGCTCGCGTACGCCGATGCCGCCCGAGGGCACCACCACGAGCACGCGGTCCGCGAGGCGCGCCTGACGTCTCAGGCCCGCGCCCTCGAGCGTGTTGTCCCACGGGGTGACGAGCAGCCGCTGTCCGGGCTCGCTGCCCGAGAAGAGGCTGTACGGCGCGCCCGACTGCACGAGCGTAGGCGGCGCGAGCAGATCGTGTCGCACGTTGGTGGGCGCGTTCTCGAAGTCCGAGGCCTGCGCGGGGAGCGAGCGACGACCGCCCACGTCGGCGCCGCGGGAGTCGACCACACGGGCACCGAGATCGACCGAGGTGGCGTCGGGCGCCCAGTCCGCGTTCATGCTGCGCGAGAGCTCGACGGCGAGCGGTGTCTCCTTGTCGGTCGCGCCGACGATCAACATCACGCCCCGCGCGTCGGGCACGAAGTCGTCGAGATCAGCGACGAGATCCGAGAGCGCCTTGGCCTCGCGCGGCCACGTCGTCGCGCCGATCACCGGTCCGTTGGCCCAGAACGCGACCTCGGCCGCGCTGTAGAGCTTGAGCGAGCGGAGCTCGCGGATGAGGAGCACCACGAGCACCGCGAGCACGAACATCGCGGGCGTCCCCACCGCCACGTAGTACTTGCGTCGCGAGGGGATCGCGTTCTCGGGCGCGACCGCGCGCGCGACCACGCGGAAGCCCGTGTCGATCTCGCTCCGCATGTTGTCGAGGCGCGCGCGACGGTTGCGGAGCTCGCTCACGAGCTGCGTCTTGACCGTCACGTCGGCGAGCAGCTCGCTCGCTTCGCCCTCGATCGCCGAAAACGATGCGACGCGGGCTTGCGCCTGCTCGGCGAGCGTCTGCAGCTCGGCCTGCTCGCGTCGGCTCGAGTCGAGCTCCGCCTCGGCCGCGCGCAGCGCCTCCTGCGCCGTGCGTGAGGGCCCACCGCCGCCGCCCGATCCACCCGTGGCGCGCACCTGCGCCTCGAGCTCGTTGACCTGCTGCTGGAGCGCCTGGAAGCGCGGGTGATCCTCGGAGAGGCGTCCGCGAACGGACTCGAGCTGAACAACCGGGCA
>JAFLCL010000117.1 GCA_017303575.1 Deltaproteobacteria bacterium | reverse complement strand
GGCGGCGAGCGTGTCCGCGCGGGCGACGACGGTGGCGTGACCTTCGACGAGCGCCGCGCGGCGCAGCGCCAGCACGTCCTCGTTCGGCGCCCCCACGGCAGCGTCGGGCGCATCGACGCTCGCGACCTCGATCGGGGCCTCGACAGCCGTCGGATCGGGCGGCGTCGCCTCCGCGTGACAGGTGAGCCCCATCAGGGCCGTGCAGACGGAGAGCAGGCCCGCGTGGCGCAGACCACGGAGCTGTGTCGCGAGCGCGTTGCGTTGCGGTGCCATGGCCGTCCTCGCGTGTACCTCGCGTCCCCTCGGAGGCCCAAGAAACAGGGCAGAGACGCGGGCCCGAGCACAACGCACGAGCGGCTCGCCTTCGTTCCCGCGCGTCGTAGGCTGCTGGCCCGATGTCTCCGCGCTCGCCCTCCCCTTCGTCCGTCCCGACGCTGCGCGAATGGCTGTCCGAGGGCCCGTTCACGCTGGCGATGTCCTCCGGGTTCTTCGGCTTCTTCGCCCACGCGGGCCTCCTCTCGGTGCTCGAGGAGGAGGGTCTTCGCCCTGCGGCCGCGGCAGGATCGAGCGCGGGTGCGCTCGTCGCGGGCGCGCACGCTGCCGGCCTTCCCGCGATCGCGCTGATCGAGGAGCTCTCGTGCCTCGAGCGCGCCCAGTTCTGGGATCCGAGCCGTCGCTGGGGCCACACTCGTGCCTCGACCATCGTGGGGGGTGTCCTCCAGGGCGGCTTCCTCCGCGGCGAGCTCTTCCAGGCGCGTCTCCGCGCGCTGCTCCCTGTCGAGACGTTCGACGCGTGCCGCATCCCGCTCGCGGTCTCGACCTTCGACGTTCGCGCACGGCGTACCCACGTCGTGCGTGAGGGCCAGCTCGCGTCCGCGATCGCGGCGTCATGCGCAGTGCCGGGTCTGTTCCGCCCCGTCTCGCGTGAGGGTCGCTGGCTGCTCGACGGCGGCATCCGCGATCGCCCCGGCGTCGCGGGTGTGCCCCCGGGATCGCGTGTGCTCTTCCATCACCTCGCCTCGAGGTCTCCTTGGCGCACGCAGGCAGACATGACGCTGCCCGCGCGCGCGAGCCTCACCTCGCTGGTGATCGAGGATCTCCCGCGCGCCGGCCCGAACGATCTCGCGGCGGGGAAGCGCGCGATGAGGCTCGCGAAGGACGCCGCGCGACGTGCCCTCGACCTCGCGCCGAAGGACGCCGTGGTGCGCCTCCGCGCAGGATGAGCTCTCAGGCCGGGAGAGGGATGCGGTCCTCGCTCAGGACCACGTTGTCGATGAGGCGCGTCTTGCCGATGCGTGCTGCCACCGCGATCACCGCGCGATCCTCCACCAGCGTGATCGGCGCGAGGCTGTCGGCGTCGGCGAGCGCCACGTAGTCGATCGCGTCGAAGCTCGCCTCGATCGGCGCGCGCGCGATCGACGTGAGCGTGGCCGCATCACGCTCTCCGCGCTCGAACGCTTCACACGCCGCGCGCAGGCCCCGCGAGATCGCGAGCGCCCGCGCACGCTCGCTCTCCGAGAGGTACCGGTTGCGCGAGCTGAGGGCGAGACCATCGACCTCGCGCACGGTCGGCATGCCGTGCATCTCGATGGGCAGATCGAGGTCCCGCACCATCCGACGCAGCACGCACCACTGCTGGTAGTCCTTGCGGCCGAAGATCGCGACCGACTGACCCACGATCCCGAAGAGCTTCGCGACGACCGTGGTCACCCCATCGAAGTGGCCCGGTCGGAACACGCCCTCGAGCACCTCGGTCACGCCGCTCACGCGCACCTGGGAGGAGAAGCCGTCGGGGTACATCGACTCGCGCGCGGGTGCGAAGATCCAGTCGACGCCGCGCGCCTCGCAGAGCACCGCGTCCTCGGGCAGCGTGCGCGGGTAGCGACCGAAGTCTTCGTTCGGCCCGAATTGCAGGGGATTGACGAAGATCGTCACCACCACCTTCGTCGCGCCTCGGCGTCGCGCCTCGTCGACGAGCGCGAGGTGTCCTGCGTGCAGCGCGCCCATGGTCGGCACGATGCCGACGCGAGCGCCCTCACGACGCGCGTGATCGCAGAGCTCGCGCATGCGCGAGGGCTCGTGGACGATCTCCATGCTCAGGCCTCGCGCGGGCCGTAGCCGCCGCTCGGTGCGCTCGCTGCCGCGCTCGGCGCAGCGGCCGCGCCGAAGGTGTGCTCCTTGGCGGGGAAGGTGCCGGCCTTCACCTCGTCGACGTAGCGACGGCTGGCCTCGACTCCGTCTCGGTACATCTCCGCGAAGCGCTTCACGAACTTCGGCTTGAGATCCGGGGTGAGGCCGAGGAAGTCGTAGCTGACGAGCACCTGTCCATCGCAGCTCGCGCCCGCGCCGATGCCGATGGTGGGCACGTCGAGCTCGCGCGTGATGCGCGCCGCGAGCGCCTCCGGGATGCCCTCGAGCACCACCGCGAACGCGCCTGCATCGGCGACGGCCTTGGCGTCGCGGAGCACACGCTCGGCGTCCTCTTCCGTCTTTCCCTGGACGCGGAAGCCGCCCATCGCGTGGACGCTCTGAGGCGTGAGGCCGACGTGGCCCATCACCGGGATGCCCGCCTCGACCACTCGCGCGATCGTGCGCGCCATCGTCACGCCGCCCTCGAGCTTCACAGCGTGCGCGCCGCCCTCCGCGAGGAAGCGACCGGCGTTGCGGAGCGCGCTCGCTTCGTCGACTTGGTAGCTCATGAACGGCATGTCGCCGACGATGAACGACCGACCTCCGGTGCCCTGTGCCTGCGCGCGCTGGAGCCCGCGGGCCACGGCGCGTGTGTGGTAGAGCATCTCGTCGAGCGTCACGGGCAGCGTCGTGTCGAGGCCCTGCACGACCATGCCGAGCGAGTCGCCGACGAGGAGAACGTCCACGCCGCTCTCGTCGAGCATGCGCGCGAACGTGGCGTCGTACGCCGTCGCGACGCTGATGCGATCCCCGGCGCGCTTCATCGCGCGCAGCGTGGGCACGGTGACCTTGGGAGCGCGCGCCGAGCTCGGTGTCGACGAGGGAGCAGACGCGGTGGGGCCCTGAGGGAGGCCGGGATCGGCCTGATTGTGCTTGGTCATGGCTTCGCCCTCGGAGCCAGGGAGCGCATCGGTCGCGGCCGGAGAGATTCCGGTCCACGCCGCCCGAGGACCGACCACATGTAGCACGCGATGCTCGGAGCCACCGCCGCCTCGGGCTCGGATATCATCTCCGACCCGCATGACGACCACGGTCGATCTCCCTCTGTCCGCCGACGCATTGCCCGAGAGCATCCGTCGCTTCTGCAGCCCCGACGCGCCTGAACGGGCGCGGCAGATGGCCGCGAAGGGTCTCGTCCCCGCGAAGGGCGGCGACCTCGTCGCGGTGCTGCTGCAGCTCGCCGCAGATGCGTCCACGGCGATCGCCGACGCTGCGCGGGCGACGCTCGGCGGTGTTCCCGCCGGCGTGCTCGAGGGCGCGTGCGACGCGACGCTACACCCCGCCTTCCTCCACGCGCTGGCCGATCACGTCCGCGCAAACGACGCGCTGCTCGAGCGCATCCTCGGCAACGCGGCGACCGCGCACGACACGGTCGTGAAGATCGCGCGCGGCTGCTCCGAGCACGTGGCCGAGCGTGTCGCGCTCGACGAGCAACGGATCCTGGCCGCGCCCCAGATCATCGAAGCGCTCTACAAGAACAAGCACACGCGCATGTCGACGATCGATCGCCTGATCGATCTCGCCGTGCGCAACGGCGTGACCGTGGACGGCGTGCCGACCTTCGAGGCGCACGCGCAGGCCATCGCGGGCCAGCTCATCCCGGAGCCCAGCGACGAGCCGCTGCCCAGCGACACGATGTTCAACGACGCGCTCGCCGCCGACGACGAGGGCGATGCCGTGGCGACCGACGGAGACGAAGGCACCGAGGAGGTGCGCGAGAAGTACAAGCCGCTCGCGTTCACGATCGGGCAGATGAACTTCGCGGAGAAGCTGCGGATGACCCTCATCGGCAACTCGGCCGCGCGCGCGCTCCTCGTGCGCGACTCGAACAAGATCGTGGCGATGGCCGCGGTGAGCTCGCCGCAGATGACGGAGGCCGAGGCCAACGGCATCGCGAACAGCCGCCAGGTCTCGGAAGAGGTCCTGCGCTTCATCGGCAACAAGCGTGAGTGGGGCGGCAACTACGAGATCAAGAAGAGCCTGATGTTCAACCCCAAGACGCCGCTCGGCATCGCGATGAAGTACCTCTCGCACCTCCAGGTCGCGGATCTCCGATCCCTGTCGAAGAGCCGAGGCATTCCGGCGGCCATCAAGACCGCCGCCGCACAGCGCGTCGCGAAGAAGCAGGGCTGATGTCGTTCTTCAAGCGACTGTTCGGGACCACGACGGAGGCCGAGGATCGCGCCGAGGCCGATCGGCTGTTCGACCAGAAGGGCTGGTTCGAGGCGCGCATCGCGTACGAGAAGCTGAGCGAGCGGCGCGACGCGAGCGCGAGCACACGCGAGCACGCGACCGCGCGCGTGGCGATCTGCTCGGACGCACTCGCGGAGGCCCGCATCGTGGAGGCCCAGCGCCTCTTCGCCGACGGAGAGCACGAGCTGGCGCGCGCCGAGCTGGCGTCGGCGGCCGAGCTCGCCAAGACCGAGGCGATCCGCAAGCGCGCCGCGCGCATGCTCGACGGCGCGGAGAAGAACGACGCGCGTCGTGCCGCGCGGGTCGAGGCGCAGGCGACCGACGACGAGCGCTGGGCGATGCTGGCGGGCAACTGGCCCGACGCGCAGATCGACGAGTACGACGGCTACGGCGAGCCGTTCCGACAGGCGCTGCTCGCGATGGACGCTGGCGACGCGCTGGCGGCTCGACCCGCGCTCGAGACGCTCGCGCGTGAGCACGAGGCCGAGGGCGTCTACCTCTTCGTCGAGCTGGCGCGCGCACGCTCGCGCACGGAGGACGAGGCGGGCGCGGTGCGGGCGCTCTCGCTCTTCCTCGAGCGTGTGCCCGACGACGATCGCAGCGAGGGTCGGATCAACGCGCACGTGTTCCTCGCGCAGATCGCGAGCCGTGACGGCGACGACGAGAAGGCGATCGGGGAGCTCCAGCGAGCCGTCGATGCCATGCCCGACGACCCGCGCCCGCTCGTGAACATGGGATCGTTCCTGCGCCTGCGCGGCGAGGCGGAGCCTGCGGTGACCATCCTCGAGGCGGCCCTCGCGCTGCTCGAGGACAGTCAGCCCAATTGGCCCGTGGAGCTCGAGCTCGCGATCGCGCTGCGCGACGCGGGCCGCGAGAACGAGGCCGTCGAGATGCTCGAGCGCATCGTGCGCTTCTTCGTCGCGCGCTCGAACCTCGACATCCCGCCCGTCATCGTCGTGCCACTCGCGCAGCTGCACGAGAAGCGGGGCAACGCTGCGCGCGCCGCCGATCTCTACGCCACGCTCGCGCGCGGCAACGATCGCGACAACCACGCGCTCTACCACCGCGAGGCAGGTCGCCTCCTCAAGAAGCTCGGCCTGCGCCAAGAGGCGCGTCGGATGCTGACACGCGCGAGCGCGCTCTCGGACAAGAGCTCGGAGATCTCGCGCGACGTGGAGGACATCCTGGCCGAGCTCGAGAAGGACGAGGAATGAGCGAGTCCCTCGAGCGCACCCGCGGCGAGCGCGTGATCGCTGCGCCGGCCCCGCCCCACGCCGTCGACCCGCGCAGCGGGCGCGCGCGACACGGGACCTACCGCGGCACCGTGGGATCGGCGGATCTCGGCTCGCTCGCGCCTTCGCTGCTCGCGCGCACCTTCCGCGAGAAGCGCTGGGTCTACGCGACGTTTGTGCGGGCGCCGTGGATGATCTCGATCGCGATCGTCGATCTGGGCTACGCGCAGACGACCTTCGCCTTCGCGTTCCACGAGGAGCGAGGCCTCGTGGCCGACCTCCACTCGATGCCCGGCGTCCCCCGGCTCTCACGCGTTCGACAAGACGGCGTCCACCGCATCGACGCCACGCTCCGCGGCCCGCGGGCGCGCGTGGCGGTGCGCGAGCGTCGGGGTGAGCCCGTGCTCTCGGTGCACGCGAGCCTACCGAGCTTGGAGCTGCGCGCGTCGCTCGATCTCGCGCAGGCCTCGCCGGCGATGACGGCGATCGCGCCGATCCGGGGCGGGATCGTGAACGTCACCGAGAAGCAGACGCTGGCGCCGGTGCGAGGCGCCGCGCTGATCGCGGGCGAGCGTGTCGATCTCGACGGTGGCCTCGGAGGGTTCGACTTCACGGTGGGCCTGCTCGCGCGCGAGACCCGCTGGAACTGGGCGTTCTTCATGGGCGCGACCGAGACGGGCGAGCCGATCGCGATGAACCTCGTCGAGGGCTTCGTGGGCGCGCCGGAGTGCTCGGTGTTCGGCAAGGACAACGTGCATGCACTGAGCGAAGGGCGCTTCGAGCTGCCGCCCGCCGAGCGCGCCGGCGAGTCGCTCGGCGAGCGTGCGCGTCACCTCGCGCCGTGGCGCATCCGCTCGGCGGAGGGCGAGTGCGATCTCGTCTTCACCCCTCGCGCGGTGCACGACGAGTCGCTCGATCTCCAGCTCGTGCGGTCCCGCTTCGTCCAGCCGATCGGCGCGTTCCGCGGGACCATCCGCCGCGGCGAGGAGACGCTGCGCATCGCGCACGCGCTCGGCGTCGTCGAGGATCAAGACGTTCGCTGGTGAGCCGACGGCACGAGACCGCCGCGCGCGCGTCGGCGTGACCGCGCTATCCTCGGCGGCATGAAGACGCAGCCGATGTGCCCCATCTGCAAGCGCGCCCTCGCGGCGGGCGCCACCGCGAGCGAGGCGTTCCCGTTCTGCTCCAAGCGCTGCAAGCTCGTCGACCTCGGCGCATGGCTCGATGGCGCGTACCGGATCCCTGGTGAGCCGATCGCCGACGACGGCGAGGGCGTGCTCGCTCAGCTGACGTCGCACGATGGTGGTGACGCGTGAGGGCCGCCCGAGCGGGCCTCGCGATCACGCTGCTCGCGCTCCTCGCGATGCCGATGCATGCGCTGGCACAGTCGAGCGACGCCGAGGACGCGGGAGCCGACGCGCCTGTCGGCGTGGAAGCAGAGCCGAGCGGCACGAGCACCTCGAGCGAGGGCGTCACCACCGAGCACCACGCGACGCACACCAGCTCGAGCACCACCACGCACTCGGGCGCAGCGCCCGCCGCGCACCACGACACCTCGACCGATCCGGTCGTCGATCCCGTGACGCAGCCAGCGACGACCACCGCTGCGCCCGCCGAAGCAGCGGAAGAGGACGAGGGCGACGGACGCGACGTCGACTTCCTCTGGATCGAGGTCCAGGGCGGCATCTCCAACGTGAACCTCGTCCAGTTCCAGAACCAGAACTTCGCCGACGTCGCCGCGGGCGCCGAGGTGTTCAACGAGGTCTACGGGACCGGCCCGGCCGTGGCGCTCGGTGTCGGCTTCCGCATCTGGTGGTTGGCCGTCGGCGCGCGCGCGAGCTTCGCGGCGTACGACACCTTCCAGATCGGGACCGTGGGTGGCGAGCTCACCTTGCGCCTTCCCGTTCCGATCGTGGAGCCATGGGTCCGCGTGGGCTTCGGCTACGGATGGCAAGGCGATGCCAGCTACCAGAGTGGCGTGACGGCGCGCGAGACGACGACCTACGGCTGGGCCTTCCAGGCGGGGCTCGGCGTCGACATCTACTTGATCCGCTGGCTCACGGTGGGCGCTGGCTTCGGCCTCGACGTGCTCAACATGACGCGGCAGCGCGATCCTTCGGTGATGTGCATGGGCGTCACCGACGTCTGCCCGTCGATGAACGGCGACGCGCTCGGCCTGCAGCTCAAGGGCCTGATCACCGTCGGGCTGCGCTTCTGACGCTAGACGAGGCCGTGGACGCGCACGCGGTTGCGGCCGTCGGCCTTCGCTCGGTAGAGCGCGTCGTCGGCGCGCGCGAGCAGCTGGATGGGCTGGCCGATCTCGGGGTCGGGCATCGTCGCGGCGCCGAGGCTGATCGTGAGCGGGATGCGCTGCGCCGTGGCGAGGTCCTGCGCCGTGAGGCGGCTCGTGTCGTGGGTGCCAGGCGCGCCTTCGGTCGTGCCCGGCTGCGTCGCGATGCGTGAGCTGTAGACGAACACGCCGCGCTCCACCGACGACCGCAAGCGCTCCGCGAACTGACGTGCGCCGTCGCGATCGATGCCGCGCGAGAGGATCGCGAACTCCTCGCCTCCGAAGCGCGCGAGCACGTCCTCTGCGCGGATCACGCGCATCACGTGGTCCGCGAGCTGCGCGAGCACGGCATCGCCCGCGAGGTGACCCCAGCTGTCGTTCACGCTCTTGAAGTGATCGATGTCGAAGAGCAGCAGCGTGAGAGGCGTGTCGTGACGGAGCGAGTACGCGAACTCGCTGTCGAGCCGCTCGTCGAGGTACTTGCGGTTGAACGTGCGCGTGAGCGGATCGCGAAGCGCCGACTCGTACATGCGCGCCTGGAAGCGCTCGTCGACGTCGTCGAACAGCGCGAAGCGCAGGATGGTGGTGCCGACCTGCACCTTGTCGCCCTCGACCAGCTCGCGTCGCCCCTCGATCGCCACGCCGTTCACCAGCGTGCCGTTCATCGATCCGAGGTCGCGCACGTAGTACCGACCACCCTCGCGCACGATCTCGGCGTGCCGCCGCGACACCTCGTCGCTCGAGATGCGGATGGGCACCTCCCCGCGTCCGATCACCGACGAGTCCGTGAGCGAGAACGCATGGCCCACGTTGTCGCCGACCACGACCACCATGCGAGCGCGGTTGCGCTCCAGGCCCTCACGGGGCGTGAGGACTTCGGCCCGGATTCCGAGCCGCAACGTCTGGTCTTCCTTGGAACCCCGCGTGCTCGTCACAGCGTCACCATCTGCGCGCGGCCCGATGATACACGCCCTCGCCCCCAGAGATACCCCCAACGATCTCACTTGTCCGCGGCGCAGGCGCCGCGAGATGGGGGCGCTGCCCCCAAACCCCGTACGACGGTTCGAGAGCTCGAAACGATTGTTTCTCGCTCTCTCACTCCGCCCCGACCTCGAGCGCGTGCTCGAGGAAGGCGTACATCCGGACGTAGCGCTCGATCAGGACCGAGACGGGCGTGCCCGCGCCGTGGCCCACCTGCTGCTCGCGGAAGAACCAGACGCTCGGATCGGCCTCACCCGTGGCCTCCTGCAGGCGCGCCGCGAACTTCGTGGAGTGGCCCCAGTACACCCGCGTGTCGTGGTCCGCCGTCTCGACGAGGACCTGGGGCATGACCTGTCCGTCGCGCACGCGGTGGTAGGGCGAGTACGCGTAGAGCCAGCGGAACTGCGCCTCGTCGTCGGCGCTGCCGTACTCGGTCGCCCAGATCTCGGCGGGCGGGAAGTGGTGGTAGCGGACCATGTCGTAGAGCCCCACGTAGGTCGCTGCAGCGCGGAACGCGTCGGGTGCGCGCGTGATCATCGCGCCCATGAGGAGGCCGCCGTTCGAGCCGCCGGTGATCGCGATCCGTGATGGGCTCGACCAGCCGCCCTCGCCACCGAGCCAGCGGATCACCGCCTCCATGTCCTCGAACACGTGCTCCTTGTTGCCGAGGTTGCCCGCGCGGTGCCACTCCTCGCCCAGCTCGCCTCCGCCCCGCAGGTTCGCGACGGCGTACACCCCGCCGCGCTCGAGCCAGTAGAGCGGGTGACGCGCGAACGCGGGAAGGAGCGAGATGTTGAAGCCGCCGTAGGCGTAGAGGAGCACGTGCGCGTTGCCGTCGGGCGTGACGCCTCGACGATGGACGAGCGTCACGGGCACCTGTGTCCCGTCGCGAGACGCGACGCGCGCGGTGGTGATTTCGTACTGCGAGAGATCGATGGGCGAGCTCACCGAGGTGACGGCCGAGAGCGTGGTCGCGCGGGCGCCCAGCGTGAGGAGCGTGGGCGCGTTCACGAAGCTCGAGAAGCCGACGACGAGGTTGCCCGTCTCGGGATCGCCCTGGAAGCTCGAGACCTCGCCGCGCGCGGGCAGCGTGACCTCGCTGATCGCGCGACCGTCCATGCGCACGAGGCGCACGCGCGAGCGCACGTCGACGAGCTCGTGGAGCGCGATGCGGTTCTGGAGGATGGCCCAGCCATCGAGCGTGGCGTCGCTCTCGGGCACGAGCACGGTGAGCGGATCGGGCGCCGACGCGTTCGCCCCGCGCGCGAGGAGCGCTGCGGCGGGAGCTCGGAGGATGCGATAGCGCGGCGCGTCCTCGTTGGTGAAGAGGTAGAGCTGACCGTCGTGAACGCGCGCCTCGTAGAGCTGCTCGCGTCCCTCACGCACGGGCACGAGCGGGTGCGCTTCGTCAGGCGCGGTGACCCGCTGCGCGGCCCGCGCGCCTCGATCGAAGAGGTACACGTCGCCCTGCGACCAGCCGCGCGAGTTGTTCACCGCGACGTAGCGGTCGTCGTCGGACACCGACGCGCTCGGGAAGAACGTGGGATCGGTGGGCGCGTACACGAGAACGTCGGCCGCGGGATCGCTGCCCAGGCGGTGGAAGAAGAGGCGCGCGTGGTAGCTGTCGGGCTGCGACGCGTCGAAGTCCGGCTCGCCCGCGCGCGGATAGCGCCGGTAGTAGAAGCCGTCCTCGGCGTGCAGCCACGACACGTCGGACCACTTGCAGTGCTCGATCGCGTCCTCGAGCACCCGACCCGTCGCGACCTCGAGCACGTGGAGCGTGGAGCGCTCGTCGCCGTTGTTCGAGATGCCGTACGCGAGGTAGCGGCCCGTCGGTGAGGCGAAGTACCAGTCGAGCGCCGCGCGCTCGCCGAGCGTGAGCGGATCGATCAGCACGCGATCCTCGGCGGTCTGACCCCGCGCGGGCACGAGCGGCCGGACGTAGAGCGCGGGCTGCTCGCGCTCACCCTCGCGTCGGCTGAAGAACACGTTCGGCCCATACGTGCTCGCGCCGCTGATCACGCCGATGCGCAGCACCTGCCCCAGGCGCTCGCTCATCGCGGGGCGCGTCCAGCCCTCGAGCGCGGTGCGGGTGCGGGCTGACTGCCACTCGATCCACTCGGTGGTGATCGGTGCGTCGTTCTCCAGGGCGAAGAACGGATCGGCGACCTCGACGCCGAACAACGTCTCGGTGCGCGCGCCTTCACGGGCGCGGGCATTGAGGCGCTGGAGCTCGCTCCCGCTCGGCGTGGGCTCCGAGACCTCCACGCTCTCGGTGCCCGTCGGCGTGGTGGCCGCCGTGTCCTGCGCACCACCGCATGCGGCGAGGGCGATCGATCCGAGCGTCCCGAGCGTGGTGAGCTTGCTTCGCGTCATGCGCGCAAGAGACAACGGCTCGTCGAACGACGCAAGGCCCCAACGGCGCCTCTGCTATCGTCGCCGTCGATGCTCGCTCCGGGCACGCGCCTCGGGCGCTACGAGATTCTCTTCACGCTCGCGAGCGGCGGCATGGCGACTGTCTACGCCGCGCGAGCGATCGGCGAGGGTCGCTTCCGAAAGCCCGTGGCGCTCAAGGTGCCGCTGCCCTCGCTCGCCGCGCAGCCGCGCTTCCTCGACATGCTGATGGACGAGGCGAACCTGTCCTCGGCGATCACGAGCCCGCACGTCGCACAGACACACGACCTCGTGCGCGAGGGCGACACCGTGTTCCTCGTGATGGAGCTCGTCGTGGGCGTCGCGCTGCGCACGCTCGAGCGTCGCTTCGTCGATCATCAGCCCTACGACTTCCCGATCCCGGTGGCGCTGAGGATCCTCGCGCAGTCCGCGCGCGGCCTCCACGACGCGCACGAGGCGCGCGACGTGCGCGGACAGCCGATGTCGCTCGTCCATCGTGACGTGTCCCCGCACAACATCCTCCTCGGCGTCGATGGGCGCGCGCGCATCGCGGACTTCGGCATCGCGCACGCCGCGCACCGCCTCACCGAGACGCGCACGGGCGAGACGAAGGGCAAGCTCGCGTACTTCGCGCCCGAGCAGCTCGTGGGCGACGCGGTCGATCGCCGCGTCGACGTGTTCGCCCTCGGCGTCGTCGCCTACGAGCTCCTCACGGGCGTGCGTCCGTTCGACGCCGACAACCCGCTCGCGATCGCGATGAACATCGCGCAGAAGAGCGTGCCGCGTGTCGCGACGCTGAGGCCCGAGGTGCCAGTGGAGGTCTCGGACCTGGTGGCGCACGCGATGACGCGCGACCGCGATCGACGCCTGCCGAGCTGTGCAGCGTTCGCCGAGCGCCTCGAGGCGCTGTCCTCGCTCGCCTCGGCCGACGACGTCGGCGCGCTCGTGCGGCGTCAGCACGCGACACGCATCGACGCGATCCAGCGCGCCCTCGCGCTGGCCGCCGACGCCGACGACATCGCCGCGATCGCGCAGCAGCTCGAGACGCCGCTCTCGAGCGAGAACGGCGAGAGCGCACCCGAGCCATCGGCAGCTCCGACGTTCGTCGGCGACCCGGTTCTCCCGATCGCAACGAGCTCCGAGCTCGAGCCCGACGACGCGCCGCTCCCCTTCGATCTGGAAGCGCAGGCACCGCGCGCTGCGTCCGTCGTGCCGACCCAGCCCGCCACGCCGTTTCCCGAGACGCCTCCGCCCTCACGTCTTCCGCGTCACGTGCTCGTCGCGGCGATGGTCATCATCGCGGCGTGCTCGCTCGTCGCGTGGCTGGGCCTGGTGCGCACGGTGCTCGCGCTCGTGCTGGTCGTGATGGTCGCGATCCCGATCGGGTGGCGGCTGCGCCACGGCCGCTGACGCGTCACCGCGCGAACGCGCTCCACACGAGGCAGCCCCAGCCGACGAGGAACGCGAGACCGCCGAGGGGCGTCACCGCGCCGAGGCCACGCACGCCGGTCAGCGTCATCGCGTAGAGCGATCCCGAGAAGAGCAGGATCCCGAGCGAGAACGCACCGCCCGCGACCTTGTGCGGCGTGGTCACGCCGCGCGCGGCGAGCAGCGCGACGAGGCCGATCGCGAGCGCGTGGATCAGGTGGTAGCGCGCGGCGGTCTCCCACCACTCCATGCGCCGCGCGAAGTCGGGCAGAGACTCGAGCCGCGTACGCAGACCGTGCGCGCCGAACGCGCCCAGCGCGACGCCGAGGAAGCCGAGCACACCCGAGGCGGCGAGGAGGATTCGATCGGCGGTCATGTCCGTGCCTACCACCGCGAGACGAAAACGCCGAGCTGCAAGGAGCGGCTCGGCGTCGTCGTTCGTCTTCGCGATTCAGGTCAGGGATGCCCACCCTGCTGCTGAAGCTGCTGCTGGATCTGCCGCATGATCTCGGGCGGCAGCTGACCGCCGCCGGGACCACCGAGGCCCTCGAGGTTCATCTCGGGCATGCCGCCCTCGGGCGGGGCGCTCGGAGGCGGCGCGGCCGACGCCTCGAACTCCGACGCCGTCGGGCTGATGCGCACCGAGTGGTAGCGAGACACCACGAAGATGGTCTCGTCGCCCTCGTGCATCGCATAGAACTGATCGGTCGCCTCGGGCACCGCGCCGCCGAGGCGGAGGACCGACACCTGACCATCGGCCGTGGTGAGCGTCACGCGTGGAGATGCGTCGTTGAAGCCCGCCGCAGCCGGCGTCACGTCCGCAGCCGCGAAGTCCGCCGCGCGCAGTCGCGAGAGCGTCGAGACCATCGTGCGCACCTTGCTGGCCTGGAAGCCGGCGATCGTGGTCTGCGTCACCGGTGCCACCGCGGGCACGCCCGCGTCGTCGTCGGTGGCCTCGGGTGTCGGGACGTAGGAGACGTCGGTGATCGTCCAGTCGCCCGGCGTCGGCTCGGTCGGCGCGGGCTCGGCAGGCTCCTCGCCTTCCGCGGGCGGCGGAGGCGCGGCGGCGGCCACCATCGGGCGCGTGAAGTGGAACGTGCCGTTCGGGCCGACCCACGAGACGTCACGCACCTCGTCCGCCTCGAGATCGAGGATGGAGCGGTCGCGCCAGTCCTTGAGGTCGCGGCTGAACGCGAAGCGGATCGATCCGTCGACCATGCCGACGGGATCCTGCCCCTCCACGCGAACAGCGGTGTTTCCGCTGCGCGAGGCGCCGATCCACATGTCCACGAGGACCTCGTCGCCGTTCCGAGCCACGACGTGGATGCCGTGCGCCGCGTCGACCTCGAGGACCTCGTGGTGGGAGCTGTTGCGGGCCGCCACGCTCTCGAGCTCGAGCTCGGCGATCTTGTCGAGCGCGCTGTCGACCGAGGTCTGATCCGCCACGGCGTCCACGGGCGCCGCGACGCGCCAGCCGCCCTCACCGCGCACCAGCCGCACAGTCTCTTCCTCGGGCCTTGTGATCTCGATCGACGAGATGTCGTCGCGCTCGATCTCCGAGGGAAAGCCCTCGATCGTCGTTCCGCTCGAGGAGGTCACGGGCGAGTCACCGGTGCGCGTTCGCACCGCCCAGATCGCGCCGCCGCCGATCACCAGCAGCGCCACGAGGCCGATCATCACGCGATTCTTCTGCCAGTCCATGGTTCGCTCCGGAGATCAGGGCTTGAGGTTGGCGCGCGCGTTCTTCCGCAGCTGCCAGCGGCCGAGCCCGAGCAAGACGACGAGCACGGGCACGCCCAGGCCGATGCCCCACTGGTACCAGCGCTTGCGCGCGTTCTCGGACTCGAGCGCGGCCGTGCGTCGCTCGAGCGCCTCGTTGGTCGCCTCTTCGTCGCCCGTCTCCGCGGTCTCGAGCACGTTCTGCGTCGCGTCCTGGATCGACTGGGGCACCGCGAGGGGCGGCTCCTCGATCGTCTTGGCGCGGATCGCGATGAGGTCGGAGTCCTGCGCGAGCCAGTCCACCGAGTTGAGCGCGAACGCCATCGCGCCCGCGAGCTCCGCCTGCGGGACCTGGTCGCCCTGCGGGAGGAACTCGTCGCGGATCGGCGTGGCCGTGCCGACCACGAGCACGCGCACCGCGTCGTCGTCCTCCGCGTCGGGCGTCTGCGACTGCGAGGGCGACTCGATGCCGGAGTCACCGGCCTCGGGGAACGCGCTCGGGAGGCGCGACTCGAGGGCGACGGCGATCGAGTGCGGGCCCGACTCGCCGCCCATCGTGGAGCGCCACTCGCGCGGCTCGCGGATGCTGAGGTCCACGCTCGCGCCGGTGAGGAGCCACGAGTTCTGACCGTCCGAGCTGCGCATGAGCGTGACGCCGTCGTGCTCGCGGAAGACGTCGGTCGTCTCGATCGACGACGCGAAGAACAGCGGCGAGGCGTTGAGGCGGAAGAGCACCGGGTGCGTCGCCTGCTCGTCGGTGAACGTGACGATGGGCGCGGGCGGGTACGCGACGGGGATGTTGCCGAAGGGCGTTCGCAGCGGCACGCGGCCGCACTGCGCGTCCGCGACGATGTTCTCGCCGACCTCGACGCCCCAGTTGCCCAGCAAGCGGTTGAGGTTGGCGCCCGTGGGCGTCCCCGAGAGGTTCGGCGCCTGCGAGACGTCGACCTTCATCGAGCCGCCGAACACGCCGAGCGAGCCACCGTTCATCACGAACTGGTTGATGCGGCGGAGCTCGGTCTCGGTGATCTCGGTCTGCGGATCCACCACGAGGAGCGCGCGCAGCTCGTCGTCGATCTCCTCGTTCGCGTTGACCTCGCGCAGCTCGTAGAGCGGCATCATGCGCTGCAAGGTCGCGAGACCCTGCGACGGCGTGGGGCCCTCGTGACCCGAGAGGATGCCGATCGGCACGCGCTCGCCGGTGAGGCGCTTGATCGCCATCGTGATCTCGTACTCGAGGCCCTGCGTGTCGGGCTGGATCACGGGGATCGTCTGCCGCTCACCGAGGTACTCGAACACGAGGCCGCGGTAGCCCTCGACGACGCTGACCGCGTTGTCCTCGATGTTCTGGTGCTGCACGAGCTGGACGCCGCGGTCGTTGGCCTCGTCGCGCTCGGGCTGCTCGTCGGGGTTCACGAACCGGATGACGACGTTCGATCCGCCGGCCGCCTGGTACTCCGAGAGGATGTCGCGGACGTAGCGTTCGGTGCTGTTGAACGGCGGCGGCAGATCCGCGGAGAAGTACGCGGTGATGGTGATCGTCTCGTCGAGCTGACGGACCACGCGGCGCGATCCCTCGGAGAGGGAGAACGCCCGGTTCGCGGTGGTGTCGGCGCGGAAGAAGAAGAACAGACCGAGGACGTTGAGCGCGAGGATCACGCCGCCGGTGATCAGCAGGAAGCCGAGCGACTCGACCTGCTGGCTGCCGGCCTTGGAGGCGATCGGGCGCGCGTTGGACTTGGAATCGGATGCCATGACCGCTCAGCTCCAGCGCCGGCTCTCGAGAGCACGGAACGCGACCATCAGCGCGAACCCAGTGATCGAGAGGAAGTAGATGACGTCGCGGCTGTCGATGACGCCGCGCGCGAGGGCCTCGATGTGCGAGGAGAACGAGATGAAGTCGGCGACGTTCGCGACAGCGCCACCGAGGAACGGCAGCACCCAGCCGATGACGAGCACCAGCACGAACGACACGAAGCAGCTCAAGAAGAACGCGACGAGCTGGTTGTCCGTGAAGCTCGAGAACGACAGGCCGATCGCGAGCACCGCGCCGCCCATGAGGAAGATGCCGAGGTAGCCCGACCACACCGGGCCCCAGTCGAGGTTGCCGAGCGTGGAGACGCTGAAGGGCACCGGCAGCGTGCACGCGAGCAGCACGGCCCAGAGGCCGAGCGCCGCGAGGAACTTGCCGATGATCACCTCGGCCTCGCGCACGGGCATCGTGATGAGGAGCTCGAGCGTGCCGCTGCGCTTCTCCTCCGCGAGCAGGCCCATGGTGAGGGCCGGGCCAGCGAACGCGACGCAGTACGCGATGAGCGTGAACATCTGCCGCACGGACGCGCGCCCCGAGAGGAAGAACGCCGGCCAGAAGAAGATGCCGATCACGATCATGACCAGGCAGATGACGATGTACGCGACGGGTCCGTTGAAGTAGCTACGGAACTGGCGTGACGCGATGGTGAGCGTGTTGCGCATCACTCCTTCTCCTTGTCGTCGGTCGACTTCGAGGCGGGCTCGTCGTCGTCTTCGTCCTCGTCCTTCGCGGACGCCTTGGCGACGGGCTTGGCTTCGTGCTCGTCCTCCTCGTCCTCGTCCTCGTCCTCGCCAGCTTCGGCGGCGGTGAGGGTGAGGTCGCGGAAGGTCTGCTCGAGGTTCTGGGCGTGCTGCCGCAGCTCGAGGAGCGTGAGCCCGCCGTCGACTGCGGCCTTGAAGAGCTCGGCGCGGAGGTCGTCCTTGCCCGACGGCAAGATCTCCAGCTTCACGGCGCCCTCCTCGGCCTCGATCGCACGGATGGTGTCGACGCCCTTCACCTTCGCGAAGACGTCGCGCGCCGAGGCGTCGCGGTAGCCCTTCTCGGGCTTCTTGATCAGGACCGTGTAGCGGTTGCGCCCGCGCGACGTGAGCGCTTGCGGCGTGTCGTCCGCGACGATCTTGCCCTTCGAGATGATGAGGACGCGCTGGCAGGTGACCTGCACCTCGGCGAGGTTGTGCGTCGAGAGGATGACCGTGCGCTCCTTGCCGAGCGTGCGGATCAGGTCGCGGATCTCCACGGCCTGGTTGGGATCGAGGCCGCTCATCGGCTCGTCGAGGATGAGGAGAGGCGGCTCGTGGATCAGCGCCTGCGCCAGACCGACGCGCTGCTTCTGACCCTTGGAGAGCGTGCGGATCTCCTGGGCATAGAAGCCGCCGAGGTTGCACTCCTCGACGACCTTCTTGATCGCCTTGCGGAGCGCGTCTTTCTGGAGGCCGCGCATCTCGCCCATGAACTCGAGGTACTCGGCGACGAGCATCTCGGCATAGAGGGGCGTGCTCTCGGGGAGGTAGCCGATCGCGGCGCGCGCGCCGACGGGATCGTCCCAGATGTCTGCCCCCTTGATCGTCGCCGTGCCCTCGCTCGGCGCGATGTAGCAGGTGAGGATCTTCATGGTGGTCGACTTGCCCGCCCCGTTGGGGCCCAGGAAGCCGACGATCTCGCCCTTGTTCACCTCGAACGAGGCGTTGTCGAGGGCCCGGTGCGGCCCGTAGCGCTTCGTGAGGCCACGGGCGGCGATCATGACGTCGCTCATTCCACTCTCCAGATCCACAGCGCGTCGGCTGCGGAAAGACCACGGTGCACGTCGACCACGACGCGCGGCTTCGACCACGAACCTTCTCGTCTCTCGCGTGAGGCCCGCCGAGAGGGCGCGGACGATAGCCGCGCCTTCGGGGGAGTCAAGAACGGTCGGAGCTCCAGTTCCGTGGGCAAAATGCCGTGGCGGACGCCCACCCCGCCGACCCGCCTCGGGTCGCGGAACGGGGTTTGCGAAGGCGCCGGACGCGGCTGTGTCGTTGCGCCAATCGGAGCCACGGTGACGCCGCGAACGGCGATGCTCGCCCCCTTATTCCGACTGTGCTCTCTTTGGCTGAACGGATCGCGGGCGGCGGTGCCACTGTCCGACCGGGGTCGTCTCGACCTTCCATTCTTCTTTCCGTCGTCACGCTCGGAGCCCACCTCCATGCACGCACACGCTCGGACTCGTCCTTCGCGGACTCGCTTCCTCGGTCTGGCCCTCCTCGCCGCAGCCTCGCTGGCGGGTTGCGGTCGCACGTACCTCGACACGTTCTCGGACGGCGCGCCGCCGAACCTCGACGCGTCGGTGCGTGACGTCGGGCCGGTCGACGTGGGCCCCATCGACGGGGGCGGTCGCTGCCTCGCGGACGACGAGTGCACGAACGGCATCTTCTGCGATGGCCTCGAGACCTGCCGTGGTGGCGTGTGCTTACCCGGCACGCCGCCGACGTGCGATGACCGGATCGACTGCACCGTCGACCGCTGCAGCGAAGCGGCGCGCGCGTGCGAGTCGATCCCCGACAATTCGCGCTGTCCAGGCGCTCTCTGCCTCCCCGCCGCGGGCGGCTGTACCGCGCGACCGTGCATGGTCGCGAGCGAGTGCGACGACGGCGTGTTCTGCAACGGCGTCGAGCAGTGCATCTCGAACCTCTGTCAGGCGGGCGTGGCGCCCGCGTGCTCGGACGGCGTGGACTGCACCTTCGACGAGTGCGACGAGCGCTCGCGAACCTGCACGACGACGCCGCTCGACTCTCGGTGCAACGACGGCCGCTTCTGCAACGGCGCCGAGGTGTGCACTCCGCGCGGCTGCGCGAGCGCGATGCCCGTCTTCTGCGAGGACGGCATGGACTGCACGACCGACGCGTGTGACGACGCCTCGCGCATGTGCGTGTTCTCGCCGCGCGACGCCGATCGCGACGGCGTGGTGGCGCAGCCGTGCGGCGGCGGCGACTGCAACGACTCCAATCCGTCGATCCGCCCAGGCGTCCCGGAGATCTGCGGCGACGACGCGGACAACGACTGCAACGGTCAGGCGGACTGCCGCGACGCGGCGTGCGCGGGCCGCCCCGAGTGCATGGGATGCGTCCCCGAGGTGTGCACCGATCGCGCGGACAACGACTGCGACGGTCGCATCGACTGCGCGGACCGCGACTGCGCCGGAACGCCGGGCTGTCCCGTCTGCGAGATGACCGAGACGAGCTGCACCGATCGCATCGACAACGACTGCGACGGCTCGCTCGACTGCGAGGAGCCGGTCTGCTTCGCGGACCCCACGTGTGTGATCTGCGAGCCGCGCGAGACGCGCTGTGGTGACCGCACCGACGAGGACTGCGATCGCTTCCTCGACTGTGCCGACTCGGACTGCTTCGGCGATCCGAGCTGCGTCGTGTGCTTGCCGGGCGAGATCCGCTGTGGCGATGGAATGGACGAGGACTGCGACGGTCCCACGGACTGCGACGACAGCGACTGCCGCGGCGCCGCAGGCTGCCCGATGTGCACACGCAGCGAGCGCGGCGCCTGCTTCAACGGCACCGACGACGACTGCGACGGGCTCGCGGACTGCCGTGACACCGAGTGCGCGAGCGAGCCCCGCTGCGCGACGTGCGAGACCGTCGAGCGCTTCTGCAACGACATGATGGACGAGGACTGCGACGGCCAGACCGACTGCGCCGACCGCGACTGCGACAGCCTCCCGGCCTGCTGCACGCCGAGCACCGAGATCTGCACCGACGGCGACGACAATGACTGCGACGGGCGTGTCGACTGCTCGGACTCGAACTGCAACACGCTGCCCGCGTGCTGCACGGCCACGGGCCGCGAGATCTGCTTCGACTTCACGGACAACGACTGCGATGGCCTGACGGACTGCTCGGACACCGACTGCCGCGCCACGCCGGACTGCGGCTTCTGTCAGCCCGAGATCTGCACCGATCGTTTCGACAACGACTGCGATGGCATCGCGGACTGCGACGACACCGACTGCGCGGCCTCTCCCGACTGCGGCGTGTGCGTGCCCGTGCGCGAGATCTGCAACGACGGCCGCGACAACGACTGCGACCTCACCCCCGACTGCGGCGACACGGACTGCGCGAGCGACCCGCGCTGCATGGGCTGCGTGCCGCGCCCCGAGGTGTGCTTCGACGGCATCGACAACGACTGTGATCGCACGCTCGACTGCATGGACACCGACTGCGCGCTCGACATCAACTGCCGCGTCTGCGAGCCGGAGATCTGCAACGACGGTCGCGACAACGACTGCAACGGCCGCACGGACTGCTCGGACACCTTCAGCTGCGGCTTCGATCCGGCCTGCATGTCGTGCACCTCCGAGAGCTGCCGCGACGGCCGCGACAACGACTGCGACGGCCGCGTCGACTGCATGGACTCGGACTGCACGCGCAATCCGTCGTGCGTGATGTGCACCGTCAGCGAGATCTGCCGCGACGGCGTGGACAACGACTGCGACATGCAGTTCGACTGCGACGACTCGGACTGCGCGGGCAACCCGTCGTGCACGGTGTGCTTGCCGTTCGAGATCTGCGGCACGAGCACCGACGACGACTGCGACCTCCTGGTCAACTGCGCGGATCCGGACTGCGCGACGAACCCGGGCTGCACCGGCATGGTCGAGCTCTGCCGCGACGGCATCGACAACGACCTCGACGGTCAGACCGACTGCGACGACTCGGAGTGCCGTGGCACGCCGCTCTGCCGCATCTGCTTGCCGTTCGAGCAGTGCAACACCGCCTTCGACGAGGACTGCGACGGCGACATCGACTGCGACGACACCGACTGCCAGTTCGATCCGAACTGCAGCTGCGCGTTCAACGAGTTCAGCTGCAGCAACGGCGCCGACGAAGACTGCGACGGCCGCACGGACTGCGCGGACTCCGACTGCAGCTTCGATCCGCGCTGCTGCATCGCGACAGCGCCCGAGGTGGGGAGCCTCTGCAACAACGGCTTCGACGACGACTGCGACGGAAGCCCCGACTGCAGTGACACCCAGTGCGCCTCGACGCCCGCGTGCTGCTTCCCCACCGGCCCCGAGTTCTGCTCGGACTTCTCGGACAACGACTGCAACGGCCTCACGGACTGCGCGGATCCAGCGTGCGGCAGCGCGCCCGAGTGCTGCGTGCCGACGGGCAGGACCGAGATCTGCGGCAACGGCCGCGACGACGACTGCGACGGCCTGCGCGACTGCGCGGCGCCCGTGTGCCGCATGCGGCCCGAGTGCGCGGCGTGCGGCCCGAGCGAGGGCACGTTCGAGGAGTGCACCAACGGCGAGGACGACAACTGCGATGGCCCGATCGACTGCGCCGACTCCGGCTGTCAGGGCCCGATCGGTCCGATGCTCGGCGAGTGCTGCAACGGCCTCGACGACAACGCGAACGGCTTCGAGGACGAGTTCGTCTGCACCTGCTCCTCGAGCGCCGACTGCGAGACGGGCGACAACGTCTGCTACACGGCGATCAGCGTGTGCGCGCCCCGCTGCAACACCATCGGGGGCGACTCGTTCTGCACCATGCTGGGTGCCAGGAGTTGCAACCGCATGACGGGAGAGTGCATCTTCTGAGGCTGGTCGTGCCCTCCGCCCGCGTGGGCTCGAGTGTGTTCGAGCGTCGCGGGCGGAGCGGATCGAAGCCAGGAGAGTGCGCGTGAACGTCACGGGGACCCCCAAGGACGCCGATCAGGCGAACGACAGTCGGCGTGCCGAGCTCGAGAGCGCCTCGCGCGCCGCGGTGCCTCTCGCAACGCTTCGTCGTGCGGGCTTCGTGGTGGCGCTGCCGCTCGGCGCGATCCTCGCGGCCTCGTGCGGCAACGCCACGCCGGGGCCGGACGCGGACGACGAGTACGATGCGCGCGCGGGCTTCGTCGAGGATCCGAGCGGTGACCCGCTGCCCACCCCGAGCGGCGTGCTGCGCCTTCGGCTCGCGAACATGATCGTCGCGAGCCCCAACCTCACGATCTGCGTCTCCACCGTTCCGGGCACCGGCGTCGCGGAGACGCGCGGCCACATGATCGGCACCGTCGACCCCGCGCGAGGTCTCGACGGCACGCTGCCCTACCCGGGCATCTCGCCCTACATCTCGTTCCCCACCTACGCGACGGAGGGCTACGCGATCGTCGTTCGTCTCTACGATCGGGCCGACGTCCCGTTCGCTTCGCTCGCCGCACCTTGCCCCGAGGTCGGTGCGGTCGAGCCGATGGTCGTGGGCACGGTGGTCACGGCCACGGCGGCACCACTGACCACGCTCGTGGCGATGGGCGTCCCGACGGACTCCGCCATCGACTGCGGCGTGCGCGACTGCCCCGCGCCATCCGCCGTGCTCTTCGGCGACGATCCCACGCCTGCGGCTTCAGGTGCGCGCGTGCGCGTCATCCAAGCAGTCCCGAACCTCCCGGCGCCCATCCACATCTGCTTCGATCCCGACTACGTCGACGCGGCCAACCCAGGCGCGGCGCCGTCGACTCGGGTGCTCCCGCTCATGGCGGACATCAACGGCATCGCCTACCAAGAAGCGACGCCGTTCATCGACGTGCCGGCGCTGTCAGGAACGCCGGGCGCGTTTTTCGTGCACGTGACGGTGCCCGGTCCTGCGGACTGCGCCGCTGCGACGCTCGCGCTGGGGCCGATCACGCTGCCGTTCCCCGTGCCAGCGGAGGCACCCGCGGACGTCGCACGGACCATCGACGAGGGCGACGTGCTCTCGCTGTTCGCGTTCGGCCGCACGGGCGCGACCTGCACCGACGACTCCGCGTGCACGCCGACGGGCGGCGTCTGCAACACGGCACGACGGCTCTGCCAGGATCCGCTCAGCCCCAACGTCCTGCCGTGGCAGGACGTGATGGGCATGTGACCGACGCGCACCGTGCCCTCCCTCGCATGCTGCGAAGATCGTCTTCGGACCGTCGTCCCTGGTAGGCTGCGAGCCGGATGACGGCTCCGTTGTTCTGTTCCGCGTGCGGCACGGCCAACTCTGCAGACTCGCGCTTCTGCGGCCGCTGTGGGGCGCAGATCCACGCGGCCCCGCAAGCAGCCCCGCAAGCAGCGCAGCCAGTGCCTCCACAGCCTGCACCCCAGGCCCCGCCGCCGGCCCACGTCGCCGTGCCGCAGAAGCCGACGCCGTCGCCGTTCGCGGCCGCGCCGCCGTCGGGCATCTTGTCGACGGGCCTCGAGCCGGCCGACTCCAAGCTCCGCACGATGATGATGCGGGCATCGGGCTTCGAGGGCGGAGAGTCCTCGAGCGCGAGCCACGCCGTGCCGCCGCAGGCGCAACAACCACTGGGCGGTGACAAGTCCAAGGATCCGAGGGTCTCGACGGGCGGGCGCGTGCCGCAGCGCACGGTGATGGGCATCTCGATGGGCGCGCCGCCGAGCGCCAGCAGCACCTC
>JAFLCL010000116.1 GCA_017303575.1 Deltaproteobacteria bacterium | reverse complement strand
TCGGTGAGCTGATTCTCCACGCGCCTCGCGAGCAGCAGCGCACGACGCAGACCTGTCTCCGCCACGTCGAAGAGCCCGAGCAGCGACGCTGCGTCGGCGGCGTTGCTCTCGGCCCCTGCTGCGCGTCGTGCGTCACCCGCTTCGGTGTGGA
This sequence comes from Deltaproteobacteria bacterium, assembly GCA_017303575.1. Lineage (GTDB taxonomy): Bacteria > Myxococcota_A > Polyangia > Polyangiales > Sandaracinaceae > JAFLCL01. Next base: position 23,506 of record JAFLCL010000116.1, on the reverse strand, counting down.
GGACAGCGGCCCGCGCGAACGAGGCGCGTCGCAGGCCCAGATCGCCGCGCGATCCAGCGACGTAGCCGCGTGCGTCCTCGATCGCGCCGCGCGTGGCGGGCGAGAGCGCGCTCGTGTCCTCGAGGGCCGCGAGCGTCGCCGAGGCCTCGTCGAGGCGCGCGAGCGAGACGCACGTGATCGCCCTCCGACAAGCGGCCCAGACGAGCACCTCGCGATCACCCGATGCGCGCGCGAGCGACATCGCGTCGTCGAGGACGCGCAGCGCACCGTCGAGGTCGCCGCGTCGTCGGTCGAGCTCACCGCGGGCGCTCGCCACACGCGCGCGCTCCCGATCGTCGATCGCCGCCCGCGCCGCGTGATCGAGCGCGAGCGACTGCTCGTCGGTATCACCGGCCCATCGCGCGGCATCCGCGCGTGCGAGGTGGAGCTCGAACGCATCCTCGATCGCGAGGCCACAACGAAGCGCAGCCCGGCCACAGCGAACGACCTTGCGCGCATCGCCTCCGTTCATCGCCCCGAGCGCCGCGGCGAGGTACGCGGAGGCCGCCTCCACCGGTGCGCCTGCGCTCTCGAGGTGGTGCGCGAGCTCCTCGTCGTCGCGTCGACGCGAGGCTGCGATCAGCGCCGCGCGCTGATGGAGCTCACGACGCGCGGCATCGCTCGCCGCCGCGAGCGCGACCTGCGCGACGACCGGGCTCCTCACGCGGTGTGCGCGACCGCCGTGCGGGCCGGCCGCCGTGCGCACCACCAGATCTCGGCCGACGAGCAGATCGAGGGCGCTCTCCGCCTCGTCACAGCCGAGCTCGAGCAGCTCACCGAGATCGGCGGGCCGCGCGAGCAGCGCGAGCGCGACCAACACGTCCCGCGCCGCGCGAGGAAGCTGATCGAGGCGCGCCTGCACCGCGAACTCGATCGTCGCGGGCAGGGCCGCCGTGGTGAGCGTGTCGCTCCGCAAGGACTCACCGAAGGCGCCGAGGATCACCTCGACGAAGAGCGGATTGCCTCCGGTGTGCGCGACCAGCGCGTTCGCCACCTCGAGGCTCGGGGGCGGCAGGCCGAGCGCGCGCGCCATCGCGATCGCATCGCGCGCGGAGAGCGGCGCGGGCTCGACGATCGATGCGCGATCGGGCGGCTCGCGCAGGCGCTCGAGGAGCTCGGGGCGTCCCGTCACCACGAGCCACACGGGGAGATCGGCGAGCCGGCGGGCGAGATCCTCGACGAGCCCGAGCGTCTGCGCGTCGGCCCACTGCGCGTCCTCGAGCACGAACACCAGCGGTCCCTCGCTCGCGAGCGACGCGAGCTGCGAGACCACGGCCTCGCGCGCACGATCCACACGCACCGTCGCGTCCTCTGCGCGCTGGAGCGCCGCGGGTGGGTCGTCACCGCGGAGCGCCCGCTCGAAGAGACCGGCGACGGGAACATCCGTCCGCGCGTGCGCTTCACGCCACGTCATCGGCGGATCGAGCTCCGCGGCGAGCCCGCGCACAGCCTCGGCGAGGCGTGTCTTGCCGGTGCCGGGCGCCCCGATCACGTACGTGACGTTCGGCTGCGAGCCGAGCACGACCTCGTCGCGCGCGCGCCTCAGCTGCGCGAGCTCCACGTCGCGCGCGAGCAGCGGCAGGAGCACCGTGGCGCGTCGTCCCTCGCCTTCGACGCGGAACACGCCGGGCGAGCTCTCCTCGATCGCGTGGCTCGCGCGTAGGAGTTGCGCGGTGCGCGCGCCGCACACGATCCCTTCGGACGCGCGCGCGAGCACCTCGCCCGCCTCGCGCACGGCCTCACCGCGCGCATGAGATCCCGCCACGCTCGCGCGTCCCAGCGCCACAGCGACCGAGCGCGTGAGACGACAGACCCCGCGCGCCGCGCGCACCGCGCGCTCTGCCTCGTCGCCCACGGAGGCCGAAGCGCCGAACACGCCGACCACGCGACCGTCGGGCAGCCACAACGTCTCGCCGCCTGCCGCCGACACGATCGCCTCGATCGCGTCGCGCGAGCCCACGACGTGCTCCGCGACGAGCAGCGCCATCGCGCGCTCCACGCTCGCGTCGCGCGCGCGCTCCTCGTGATCGCTCACGCTCGCCTCGAGGACGTGGGTCTCCTCGAGCGCGGTGACGAGCTGGGCCGCGCTCGCGAGGCGCAGCGCGGGCAGCCGCTCGAGGCAGTGATGCACGACACGCGCGAGCTTGGGATGGACGCGCGGAGCGAGATCGTCGACGCGCGGGATCGGATCGACGGACACGGCGAGCATCGTCGCGAGCGGGCCCTCGCGTCGGAACGGCGAGCGACCCGTGAGGCCCTCGAACAGCACGACGCCGAGCGCCCACACGTCGATGCGGGGATCGAGCGCCCGCGAGCCGCGCACCTGCTCGGGCGCGAGGTACGCGGGCGTGCCCATCACAGCGCCGGTGGCCGTCACGCGTGCGCGCTCGTCGGTCCACGCAGCGATGCCGAGGTCGAGGACCTTCACCACGCCTTCCTTCGTCAGGAAGAGGTTCTCCGGCTTGATGTCGCGGTGCACGAGGCCCGCGTCGTGGAGCGCGTCGACGCCCCGCGCAGCCTGCGTGATCCAGGCGACGACGTCGCTCGGCGACGCGTCGACGAGCGCTTCCCGCAGCGTCGTCCCTTCGAGGAGCTCGAGCACGAGGTAGGGCTGCCCATCGCTCGCGAGGCCGCCGCCCAGGGTCCGCACGACGTTGGGATGCTCGACGCGGAACGACGACTCGCGCAGCAAGCGCGCGTCGGTGTCGGGGTCGCCTCCGCGCAGCAGCACCTTGAGCGCGACAGCACGTCCCGCAGGATCGACCGCGCGGTACACGGTGCCGATCCCACCGCGCCCGAGCTCCCCCGTGATGCGGTACGCGCCGACGCGTCCGGGCACCGGAGCGCGAGCGAGGGGACGCTGGGACGAAACGTGCGCCACGTCGCCTCGTGCCGCTCAGGCGCGGTACTTCGCGAGATCGATCGCGTGCTTCTCGAGCCAGCGATGCACCTGTCGTCGCGATCGACCGGTCTCTCGCGCCACGAGCTCGATCACGCCGCGGTGTCGCGCGAGCATCTCGAGGAGCTCGTCCTTCGAGGGCACGGGCCGCGCGCGATCGTCTTCCGCGCTCGCGCTCTCCGAGCGCGCGACCTCCGAGCGTCGCGACGACGGCGGATCGATCGAGGCGAGCGGCGCCGCGGGCGTGGGCGCATCGAGCATGTCGAGGGTCAGTCGCTCCGCGCCCTCGCCGCGCACGCGCAGCTGCGTCGCGACCTTGCGGAGCTCGCGCACGTTGAAGCGCCACGGTCGATCGAGGAGCGCCGCGAGAAGGTCGGGCGCGAGCGGCGGTGCATCGGCACCGAGATCGCGGAGGAGGAGAGTCAGGATGTCCTCGCGCCGATCGCGCAGCGGGGCCAGCGGGAGGGTGAAGTCGGAGATGCGCGCGTAGAGATCGCCGCGGAACCGACCGGCGTCGAGCTCGGCCACGAGATCGCGGTTGGTGGCGCAGACGACGCGCACGTCGACGCGCACGCCCTTCGTGGTGCCCACGGGGATCACGGTGCGATCCTCGAGCACGCGCAAGAGCTTGGGCTGGAGCTCGGGCGAGAGCTCGCCGATCTCGTCGAGGAAGAGCGTGCCGCCATCGGCGCTGCGGAAGAGGCCGGGCGCCGCCGTGGTCGCGCCGGTGTACGCGCCCGCGACGTGACCGAAGAGGTGCGCCTCCGCGAGCTGTGCGGGGATCGCGCTGGTGTTCACCGCGACGAGCGGTCCCTTGCGCCCCGAGGCCTCGTGGATCGCGCTCGCGACGAGCTCCTTGCCGGTCCCGCTCTCTCCGTGGACGAGCACGCTGGCGCCGGTGCGGGCGATCATGCCGATGGTGCGTCGAAGAAGGCGCGTCGCCGGCGAGTCGCCGAGGATGCCCCACGCCTCGGGCGTCGCGGGCTCGGGTGGCCGCTGACGAAAGACGATCGCGCTCGCGCCGAGCACGAGCACCGAGCCGTCCGAGAGCGCGCCTCCTTCGCCCGTGCGTCCGTCGAGCCGAACGCTCGCGCCTCCGTCGAGCTCGACCGCCGCGCCGTCGCGTCCGATCACGATCGCGGCGTGCTTGCGGGAGACCCGCGGATCGTCGAGCACCACACCCTCTGCGCCCACAGCGCGACCGAGCGCGGTGCGACCGACCGCGAGCTCGCGGGCCTCGTCGATCACGGGCTTGCCGGCGACGGCGACGATGCGCGCGGTCCATCGAGCGCGTGCGCGCTGGGCGGGGACCGAATCACCGAGGGTCGAGTCGTTGGCGCGTGACATCGGAGAGCAGCGATGCGTCAGAGCGAGTCGCGTAGGCCGAGCTCCTCGGGCGCGAGGCTCAAGGACACGCGATCGTAGTCGGTACCGTTGTCTCGTACGAGAAGAGTTCGGAAGAGCGCGATCTCCACGCTCTCGTCGGTGAGCACGCCGATCCCGTTGCCCTCGATCACGCCGCCCTCGAACGAAGGCGTGAGGCAGCCCCGCGCCGCCGAGATCCCCGCGCGCCCCGAGCCGTGCACGCGCACGCTGGCGAGGGCGAGCTCGCCCTCGACCGCGCAGGTGATGCCATCTCCGAGCGACCCGCTCGCGCAGCCGTCGCACGTGCGGAGGCGGGTGGTGTCCACGTCGAGGCTCTGCACGGCCAGACGCCCGCCGATCGCGACCGCGCCGAGCCCCGAGACCTCGCGGACGCGGATCCGCGCGCCCTCGACGGCACCGAGGTACGCGAGCAGACCGAGCGCGGGCGCGGGGGCGTCGTCGGGCGCGATCACTCGGTCGATCGCGACATCGTTGGCGACGATCCGCGCCGCGATCGCAGCGAGCCCGTAGCGCGTCACGTCGCGCACCTCCGCGCGATCGAGGACGAGGCGCGGCTCGCTCGACGCGCAGGAGGCGTCCGGATCGCACTGCGCACCGATGCCTCGCCCGCCGTCGATCACGACGTCGCTCGCCGTCGCCCGTGCCCCGCCGAGCACCGCGATCCCGAAGGCAGGCACGCGCGACGCGAGGCGCGTGATCGCGATCGTCGTTCCTTCGTCGAGGCCGCCGACCGCGCTCCCGAACGTTCCGTCGCTCCCGAGACCGACGCTTCGCAGCGTCGCGTCCTCGATCACCGCGTGTGAGCTTCCCTCGATCACGATCGCCGATCCGTCGGCCTCGCTCACCAAGACGCGCGCGAGCTCCAGTGTCGCGCCCTCCGAGGCCTGAACGACGACGTCGCCGCGCGCGCCCGCGATCACCACGTCTGCGCCGAGCAGTCGTGCGTCGTCGGCCAGCGAGCCGATGACGAGCAGCGCCGTGCCTCGCGCGACGCCGTGGATCGACACCCGCGAGAGGCTCGTCGTACCCCCGGCCGCGTTCACGAACGCGCTCTCGTCCGACAGCGCCGTGACGTCGCGCACCCGCACGTCCTCGAGGCTCGTCGTGCGTGGCGAGATCGTGACCACACCCACGCCCACGCCGTCGAACGCCGTGCGGCGAAGGGTCGCGTCGAGGCGGCCCGCGATGCCCACCGGCGCCTCGGTCAGCGTCGAGTCCTCGATCGTCAGCGTCGCGAAGACCTCGCTCGGATCGCTCGCGCGACGGTAGCCGTACGCGAGGCTCCCGCCCCCGATCAGCGTCGCGTGTCGAAGGGTGGCGCTCGACTCGGGGCCCATGCGCAGCGTGGGATCTTCGAGGTCGTTCGTGCGCGGGCTCGAGGCGCGGAGGCGCGTGGCATCGAGGTGCGCGCCCCCGTCGAGTCGAACCGCCGAGGAGACGCCGACGGCGACGATCCCTTCGGCCGTGACGTCCGCGCCGTCCGTGAGCCAGAGGCCGTAGAGCGCGCCGTCGAGGTGCACGCCGCGCAGCGCGAGCGCGCCTGCGCGCACGATGAGGGCCGCCGAGTTGGTCGTCGCGTCGTCGACGATGCGCGAGCGCGAAGGACAGAGGCCAGTGATGGACGGCACCCCGCGGATCTGCATGCCACCGACCAGCTCGCCTTCGCCGATCACGATCGGCCGTCCCGCGGACGACGCCGCGCTCACGGCCGCCGACAACGTCCCGAACGGTCGATCGCGCGAGCCATCACCGTCGACCGCGCCCGCTCGCACGTAGACAGCCTCGGCAGGCGCGTCGTCGGGCCACGCACCGCTCGGGCACGGCGACGCGAGCTCACACGCGCTGCCCGCCGCGCGACCGTGCACGAAGATCTCGTCCGGCCCGCAGCTGGGCAGCACCTCGTCGCCGAAGGGCTCGCACGTGGTCACCTCCTCGACGGCGACCTCGCGCCATCCCGAAGGGCAGGGCGTCAGCACCGGCAACGCTGGCGGGCTCGGGGGCGTCGGCGGCACGGGCGTGATCGAGCGGGGCGCGTCCGAGCCCGCGTCGAGGTCGCTCGGAGGGTCACCGCAGCCGACGCTCGCGACGACGAGCGCAGGCAGGAGGGTGAGGACGAAGAGAAGACGAGAGCGCATGCGAAGGCATCGAGTGGGCACGCACGCGGGCACGCACGCGTGCGCGCACGTGGCGAGGAGCGAGCTCAGAAGGGAGGTGGAGTCGCGATCAGACCGGGCGGCATCATGATGCCTACGACGTCGATGGGCGTGGAGAATGCGGCGTCGTTCGCGGCCGCGGCGCCGGCGCGGGTGATCATGGCATCCCAGCCTGCGGCGACCGAGGCGCGCTGCGTGATCGCGCCGAGCGACGTGCCGGTCGCGCTCACCGTCACGTCCTCGATCCGCAGCGTCGCGATCGCGCCGTCACTCGCATCGAGCAGGAGCCCCGCGCGCGCGTTGTCGCTCAGCGACACGCCCACGAGCGTGAGGTCGAGCGGCGGCGCGTCGGCGGACATGGGATCGCGCACCACCTGGAGGCCGTCGGCGATCCGCGCGCTGCCCAGCATCGTGACGAAGAGGGACTCGCGCTGGGCATCGAGGCGCCCCCGCTCGATGCGCACGGACTCGGTGTCGATGGCGAGCACGCCGGCGCCGCCGTTGCGCTCGGCTACCAGATCCTCGGCGTCGAGCAGACCGCCCTGCACCCGCACACCGATCAGGCCGAGATCGGCGAATCGCCCATCGCGGAGGGAGATCGCGGACCCGTCACCGAAGAGACCGTAGCCGTCGCCGTCGTGCACCGAGAGCTCGTCGGCGAGGAGCTGCGCCTCCTCCCCCGCGAGCGGTGAGGCGACCACGCCGATGCCCGGCATGCCCACGCCCGAGCGCATGCCCGCGACCTCGAGCGAGAAGACCGCGCCGATCGTGCCGAAGATCGCGAGCCCCACACCGCGCACGCCTTCGACGTCCGGGCCACTGTCGCGGCCCTGCCAGGTGAGCACGCCGCCGCCGATCGAGACGCCCGCGACAGCGAAGTCGCTCACGTGCACGTCGTCGAGCGTGATCGTGTGATCCCTCGTGAGCCCGCGCGCGACGAGGCCGAACGTGCCCGTCTCGGCAGCGCTCATCGCCGCGAAGTCTGCGTTCTCGTCGGTGATCGGGCCGTCCAAGCTGACGCGCGTCGCCGTGAGCGAGGCCGCCTCGACGCCGATGCCCACGCCGCGCGTGACGCGCACCTCGACGTCTTCGATCGAGAGCTCGCCGCGCCCGATCACACCGAAGCCGCCGTGATCGACCTCCACGTCGAGCCCACGCACGAACGCCCTGCCGCTCGCCTCGAGCACCGCGCGATCGTCCACGCTCGCGAGCACCGAGCCCGCGACGCCCGAGAGCGTGACCCCATCGGGGATCGTGAAGGCGCCTGCGATCCGACAGGCGCCGACCTCGACGGTCTCGCCGTCGCGCGCCGACGCGAGCGCGTTCGTGAGCGCCGCTGCATCACAGGGTCGAGCGTCGCAGCCCGTGAGGGTGGCGAGGAGCGTGAGCACGACGAGCGCCCCCACGAGCGCCGATCGCGAGAGCGAGAGAGGGTGGGGAACGAGCGAGGCCATCGACGCGCACATGGTGCCTCCAAAGAGCAGGAAGCGCGCCGCCCACGCCGCGTTTCTTCGGCGTGCTTTCCCGATTGGGGGGTGACGGCGGTCCGGGCTATCGTTCGGGGCGTGTCCGATCAGGATCCCCACCGTCCTGTCAGCGGCTCCCTCCCTTCGGCGGGCGGGCCCGAGCTGGGGAAGCCCTCGACCGCGGAGCTGCCGGGCGTCACGCCGCGCAAGACGGCGCCCACCATGGACGACAAGGGACGCGCGCGACTCTCCGATCCCGAGAACTCGTACGCTCGCGCCCCTGGTGAGCCCTCGATCGGTGCGATCGAGCTCGCGGTGGGTGAGGCCGACCTCGAGGATCACGGCCAGCGCTACGAGGACGGCCCACTGCTCGGCTCGGGCGGCATGGGCGAGGTGCGCCTCCAGCGCGATCGACACATCGGTCGCGCGGTCGCGGTCAAGACGATGCACTCGTACGTCGAGACCTCCGACACCAAGCAGCGCTTCCTCCGCGAGGCGCGCGTGCAGGGTCAGCTCGAGCACCCCGCGATCGTGCCGGTCTACGATCTCGGCCGCTACGACGGGCGCCTCTTCTTCACGATGAAGCGCGTCCGCGGCCTCACGCTCTCGCGCATCCTCCACGGCCTTCACCAGAACGAAGAAGCGTTCGTGAAGAAGTTCCCGCGGCGTCGGCTCATCGCCGCGATGCTCCAGGTCTGCCGCGCGATCCACTACGCGCACACCCGCGGGGTGGTGCACCGCGATCTCAAGCCGTCGAACGTGATGATCGGCGACTTCGGCGAGGTCTACGTGCTCGACTGGGGCCTCTCGCGCGAGATCGTCGACGACGGCGCGCCGGTGCAGGGCGAGCGACGCTCGATGGTCGCGGCCGACCCCTCGATGCTCAAGGTCATCAAGCCGAACTACAACCTCACCAAGCCCGGCAACCTCGTGGGCACGCTCTCGTACATGGCGCCCGAGCAGGCGCGCGGCGAGACGATCGACGGCCGCGCCGACATCTACGCGCTCGGCGTGATCCTCTTCGAGATCCTCACGCTGCGGCGCTTCCGCGACGATGCGAACTACGTGCGCGTGGTGGCCATGATCGTCGATGGGATCGTGGCGCGTCCCTCGCAGTACATCCACGACATCGATCCGGGCCTCGACGAGATCTGCGTGCGCTCCACGCAGGTGGATCGCGAGCTGCGCTACCAGCACGCCGACGAAGTGAGCCTCGCGCTCGAGCGCTGGCTCGATGGCGAGCGCGACACCTCGACCAAGCGTGCGCTCGCGGCGCGTCACGTCGGTCGCGCCAAGGAGCTGCTCGAGTCGAGCAAGCCTCGTCACGACGTGCTGCCCGAGGCCATGCACGAGGCCCTGCGCGCGATGGCGCTCGAGAACGAGCACCCCGAGGCCCAGCGCCTCTTGGTGCAGGTGCTGAGCGACACGAGCGGTGAGACGCTGCCGCACGAGGCCGAGAAGGATCTCGAGGAGTCGCGTCAGCGCGAAGCGCGCGAGGGCAACCTCACGATCGCGGTCTCGGTGGCGCTCATGCTCGGGATGCCGTTGATCGCCGCGGGCATCGTGTACCTGAGGCAGCCGATCCTCGCGGCCGCCGTCGCCGTGCTCACGCTCGCGGTCGTCTTCCTCTTCATCCGCACGGTGAGCCGCCTGCGCGGCAGGCTGGACGAGGCCGAGCGACGCGGTGCGCTCCAGGCGTGGCACCTCAAGCAGCTGTTCCCGGCCACGATGCGCAACGCGGGCTCGACGGGCGAGCACCGCCCGCCCGACGACACCAAGCGCTGAGAGAGCGAGAAAGAATCCCCGCTTCGGAAGCGGGCCGCGGCGGAGGGGGGTCCGATGCTCAAACATCCTCGGCCTTCGGCCTGCGGAACTCGCCCTGGACCCCCCACCGCCGCGTCCCTTGAGGCCGTGAGTCGATTGTTTCTCGCTCCCTGAGCTTCCTCTAGAAGCGCAGCAGGGCAGCGATGGTCTTGAGCGCGCTCTTGCGGCGGTCGCCGGTCACGGCGCGATCCGTCTCCTCGCGCCGCTCGGGCGCGCTCTTGCGACGGTCCTTCGGCGAGAAGCTCGCGGCACGCCAGGTGTCCTTGGCCGACGGCATGCGCGCGCTTCGATCGGTGGAGCGGGAGGTCTCGTGCGACATGGCTCGTTTATCGAGCGAGGTCCGATCGCCAGCAACAAAGGCGCACGCGCTCGATCCGACGTGATCTTTTTTTGACGCGCGATCCGCGCTCCGGCACCAACGAGGCATCCGCGTGCCCCGTGCACGTGAGCTCCGAGGAGTCGCCATGAACAAGTCCCAGCTGCTCGCCCAGGTCCGCGCTCTCGTCGCCGACGTCACGCGCGCCCGCTTCGAGGGCGGTGCCTACGCGAAGATGATGCGCGCCCACGGCTACGCCGATGGCTACATGCGCGCGCTCCTCGACGCCGGCCTCGTCGATCGTCACGAGATGCTCAAGGCCGTGGGCACCGCCCGGGCCGACGTCGTCGCGACCGACCTCGAGGCGGCCCCCGCGGAGTGAGGCCTGTGGGCCCCGCGGCAAGCCGCCGTGGAAACGGTCTTCGTGCCTCAGCGCGAGCGCACGTAGACGCCGGTGTGCTCCGGCACGATCGTCCACGCGTGGTCGCGCACGCGACGCTCCATGCGCTCGCCGAAGAAGAAGCCGAGCACACGCGCGGCCTCGTCGATCGACGCGAACGCGTAGTCCGTGCGCACCACGTGCCGCTCGAAGCCGAGCGTCTCGCGCACGAACGCATCGAACGGCTCGAGCGAGTGCCCGCCCTCGAAGGGGCTGAGCACGCCGGTGCCCATCGTCTCGATCAGGATCACGCGGCCGTCCTCGCGCGTGACGCGATCGAGCTCGGTCACCCAGGCGCGCACGTCCTCACGCCAGCCCTCCGGGTTCCACCCGACGGCGTGACCGAAGGCCCAGCCCTCGAGCGCGAGGTCGGCCCCATCCGTCTCCACCGGCAACGTGTCGTGGCGGGAGACCTCGAGGCTCACGTGCGCGTGGTCTTCGAGGTGACGTCGCGCGATCGCGATCATCGCGGCGGAGCCGTCGAACGCGTGCACACGCTTCGCGCGCGGCGCGAGGAGGCGCGTGAGACGCCCGGTCCCCGCGCCGGCCTCGACGATCGAGAGCGCCTCGCCCGGCGCTAGCTCCGACAGCACACGCGCGAGGTTGCCCTCGTGGTCCTCGTGCGAGACGAGCTCGTCGTACGCGTCGGCCTTGCTCTCGTAGATGTCGCGGTATCCGTCGCTCGCCATCGGGCCAGTCTTCGCACGACGGAAACGAAAGAGCCCGCCGTGAAGCGGGCCCTCTCGAGGATCTCGTCAGCGAGCTGGGTCAGTCGCCGCTGAACACGCGGACGCCGTCGATCGTGTTGCGGCCCATCTGACGACGCCACCACGTCGCGACGCGCGAGCCCGACGCTGTGAGCGCCTGCTCGGCCCAGAAGCCGGTGTGGTCTTCGTCGTCGATCACCGCGTGCGACCACGTGGTGCCGCTGCGGCGCGCGATCACGAGCGTGTGCGCGGTCGCGTCCTGGTAGGCCACACGGACCTCGCCGCCCGCCGTCACGACGACCGAGGAGTCGTCGCCGACGAGGTGACGACCGTCGGTGTGCGGCGTCGAGCCATCGGTGGTGCCGTCGTCGACGAGCTCGCGGATCGTGACCGCGCCGCCGCTGATCTGGACGTAGCGCAGGCCCTCGTCCGTGCCGTCCACGTACGTCACGTGCCACGTGCCCGTGCCGTCGACGAAGAGCGAGCTGCCCAGGCCCGAGTCGCCCGAGCCGGTGCGGCCGTAGCCGTCGACGAGCAGCGGGCTGCCCCACGCCGAGCCGTCGAAGGCGACAGCGTAGAGGTTGCCCTCCGAGCGATCGTAGAAGGTGAGCGCGAGGCCCGCGCTCGTCGCCGCGAGGTTCGTGTAGAGGCCGCGACCGGGGTAGAGGTCCTCCACGTACGGGTCGGCGAGCGCCGCCTGGCAGGCGCCGGCGACGCACGCTTCCTCGTCACCGCAGGCAGGCGAGCAGCCCGCCGCGGGCGTCACGCAGGCGCCCGTCGCGAGGCACGCCTGGCCTTCGGCACACAGCTCCGGACGGCACGCGCCGTCGATGCCCGACACCTCGGTGGTGGTCCAGTCGGTCGTCGCGCCGGGCGAGGCGCTGCTCGCGGTGGCCACGCGGACCGCGCTGTGGATGCGGCCCGAGCCATCCGCCGCGGGCTCGATGCGCTGGTAGGAGATCACGGGGGCGCCGCTCGCGGAGAGCGCGATCGAGGTGTAGCGGCCGGAGTCCGCGGTCGCGTCGACGGTGTGCGTCGACCACGAGCCCGACTCACCGATCGCGATCTTCAGCGCTGTGTTGGTGACGTCGTAGTACGCGATGAAGAACGTGCCGTCCGCGCCGCGCACCATCGAGGTCCAGCGACCGACGTTGTCGCCCGGCTCCTCGATGCCGCCGCGCCAGCCATCGATCGCGCCCACCGGGCGACCCGCGTCGTCCGGCACGCCGTCGATGATCTCCCACTCGATCTCGGTGGCGTCGCCGCCCGCGAGCGTTCCGAAGACGAGGTCTCCGTACTCCGTGGTCGGCGCGATGCCCGGGCTGTAGCCCGAGAGGAACGCCTCGGTCCCCTCGACGACGAGATCGAGATCCGTCGCCAGGATGCCGGGCTCGAGCGGGGGCAGGGGCGTGCACGTCGTGCACGTGACCTCGCACGAGCCATCGATCGCGAGGTTCTCGAGCTCGCACTCGAAGCCCGGATCACAGATGGTCGAGAGGTCGTACTCGACGCACATCATCTCGGCCTCGCAGCAGATCTCGCCGCTGGTGTCGCCGGGCGGACGCGCGGGCTGGCACGTCTCGCCACCACACGCGACCGCCGGCGTGAACGCATCGACGGGGCCGCTGTCCGCAGTGCCGGTGCCGGGACCGCACTCACAAGCCGTGAGGTACACGAGCGAGCCGACCGCGAGGAGACCGAGCAGCGTGCGCGCCACGTCACCGCCAAAAGGGCGACGCATGCGGCGCGAGACCTCCTTCGATCCCCGACGGGCCTTCGATCCCCGACGGGTCAGCACGGCACCGAGGACGAGGAGCGAGGTGAGGAGACCGAGCGGGGCGCCCGAGCCGGTCTGCTGCGAGCCCGCCGCCGCGCGGCAGTCACACGCGCCCGCGCCTGCGGGGTTCGGGATGCCGCGGATGAGCGGCGCCTGCGAGCGACCGACGTTGCCGGCCTCGTCGCGAACCTCGACCGCCACGTGATCGGGGTCGACGTCGAGGTCGACGATCGGGCCCCAGCTCGACCACTCGCCGTCATCGAGACGCCAGCGCATCTCGAGGTTCGTGACGTCGGAGACGATGTCCTCCGCGATCACGTGCACACCCTCGGCGTCGTCGCGCTCCTCGAGCGTGATGTCGGGCGCGAGGATGTCGATGAGGAGCTCGGTCATCGCCGGGCTGCGGTCCACCGTGTTGGGCTCACCGACGACGCGCGAGCGCGCCTCGATGGTGTGGTGCGCCTGGAGCAGGAGGGCCGCGTCGTCGATCTGCACGCGGCGATCACGCGTCCAGGCCGACCAGAGCGCGCCGTCGATGCGGTAGCTGTACTCGTACTCGACGCCCGCGGGGCCCTCGGATCCGAAGTGGAGCCACACGCTGTTGCGGCCGTTCTGGCCGAACGTGTCCTGGCCCATGCTCTCCGGCAGCACCTCGAGATCGGAGAGCTCGAGCGTGGTGTCGACGGGCGCCGAGAGCGGCGAGGCGGCGAGCTGCAGGTTCGCGAAGATGCCGAGGAAGTCGTCCTCGCCGTCGCGCACGCCGCGGATGCCGCCCTCGGGGATGTCGAGGTTGAAGCCCATGATCTCGGGGAGATCGAAGCCCGAGATGCCGCTCGTGAGCATGCCCGCGAACATCGTGAGCACCGTCTCGATCGTCATCGCGAGCGAGTCGGGGTTCTCCGTGAGGATCTCGCTGTTCAGCACGCTCGAGTTCGTCGGCGTGACGGCCACGATCTCGGGGACGATCTGTCCGTCGGTGACGCTCAGGTTGACCCCGATGACGAGGTCGGTCTGGTACGTCATGAAGCGGATGTAGCGCTCCTGCGAGAAGACGTAGAAGTCGATCTGCGCCTGCGGCAGCGTGATGTTGAGCAGGGTGTCGCCGGCCGTGGTGCCGATCTCGAACGTGGGCGGCGCCTGCGGACGCACCGCGAGGCTGATCGGCGCAGCGCCTCCGGGGAACACCAGCGAGCGCAGCGTGGGGACGAGCACCGAGAAGAGGCCCGTCGAGAGCTGCTGCGAGAGGCGCGTGCCGACGCCGAGGCAGAGCATGCCCGAGTCGTACATGCCGTAGCCGGCGTAGTTCAGGTAGTCCTCGGCGACACCGATGCCGAGGTGCGTCGAGGTCGACGTGCCGGGGATCACGTTGCCCTGGAACGAAGGCACGCGCGCGATCGGCGGCACGGGCACCTGCTCCATCTGGGGCACGCAGGGGTTGTGGCCGGGCGTCGTGGTGAACGCGCGATCGTACGAGAGGAAGCCGCCGGTCATGTAGAGCGACATGCCCTCGTTGACGGCGACGCCGTCACCGCCCGAGGCGAGCACCATCTGGATGGGCGCGTGCGTGCCGGGCGAGAGGCCGCCGAGGAACGCGTTGCCGAGATCGCCCTGTCCGTCCATGCCGAGCAGCATCGGCACGCAGTCGCCGCCGGCCGAGAAGCGACACACGGCATCCGGGCCGCTGCCGTCCGCGACGCTGCCCGTGGGGCAGCCGAACTCGCCCTGCGTGGTGCAGAGGTTGTCGCCGACGAGGCCATCCGTGAGGCCCGAGATCTGATCCGCGAGGAGGCCCACGACGGTGCCCTTGAGCAGGTTGAGGAGGAACGAGACGACGGCGCCCGCGACGCCCGAGCCCGACACGTCGATGTCGTCGTCCTCGATGCCCTGCCCTTCGATCAACGCGATGTCGCCCACGTCGATGCGCGTGAAGCCAGTACGGGGCGAGCGCGCCTCGTTCGAGAACGTGACGTCGGTCTCGAGCGCCACGAACACGCGCGAACCACGACGGGTGTCGAGGTCCATGTTCAGGTCGGCGTCGAAGAGGCCGAGATCGACGGTGATCGGGATGGGAGCGCGCGCGCCCGAGAGATCGCGCGAGTCGAGGATGATCTGCACGACGGCGTGCAGCGTGTTCGGCGCGGTCGGCTGGAGGTCCAGGTCGTGGATCTCTGCGGAGATCTGACAGTTCATGTCGGGACAGATCGTGGCGTCGCGCACGACGGGCACATCGACGGTGGTCGTCGGCACCGGGAACGTCAGGGGACCGCCCGTGACGATCTGCGCGATGTCGCCGATGTTGTCCTCGATGAACTGGATGCCGTTCGAGGTCAGGCGGATCTGACCGGCGTTCGCGATGCGCGGACGGCTCGGCGGGAACCCACCTGGGATCGGCTCGAGGCCGCACTGCGCGCAGCCGGAGCAGCCACCTCCGCCGCAGGCGAAGACCGCCATCACGACGAAGCACGCGACGAACGTCCTCACCCATCTCACGAGGGTGTCGGAAGACGGTGCACCAGAAGACCGAACAAGCATGGATCCTCCAACCCGCGCGAGAGCGCGCTGACCCGATGGTACGGGGACGTCGCTTGCGGGATCAACGAGCCCGCGCCGAAAACGCACGAGAGCCCGAGGTCATGGACCCGGGCTCTCGGATGACGCGCCGTGTCGAGAGCGCGTCAATCGTGGTGCGTGTCGATCACTCCGCGATGTCGATGCCGACCGCCGCGAAGTTCGCGAGGAGGCGCCACGCGTTGCAGGTGGTCGCCGGATCACACACCGACGTCGCGCCCGCGGGGTTGGTCTCGCAGCCGTCCGCGTCGCACATCGAGTCGGGCTGTGCGTCCCACTCGCTCTGCGGACGATCGCAGAGCGGCATCATGCCGGCCGGCGTCGCGAGCTCGCCCGCGATCACCGAGCAGAGCGTCGACATGATGGGCGGCACGTTGATCATGCCCATGCGCGCGTCGGCCACCGTGACGTAGCCCTCGAGCGAGGCGTCGGTCGTGAACGCGTTGCCGCGGCGGGTGCCGATGCAGTTGCGCGAGTCCGTGAGGTTCGCCTCGATCACGCGCACGCTGCGCAGGCGGAGCACGAGCTGGAGCGTCGTGCCCGTCTCGTCGAACACGGGGATGTCGAGCGGCCCGAGCACCGTCTCGGTGGCCACGGTCTCGCCGGTCAACGTGCCGGGCAGCGTGAGCGCCGGATACTCGGTGCTGCCGAGCGTGTACGTGCCGTCACCGTTGCGGATGCCGTACCCCGTCGAGATCTCGATCGGACCGTCGCCGTCGGCGCCGGTCGTGCGGAAGAGCCAGTTGAAGGTCTCCTCCTGGAGGCCATTGTTGAGCACGCTCTCGACCGCGGTCGACGCCAGCGGCGACATGGCCGGCTCGTCGATCTGGATGAAGCGCAGGCGCATCTCGGGGGTGTCCTGCTGGTCCGCCTGCGAGTGGCGGTAGCAGCACGGGAGCATCTGCTCCTCGGGGCTCGGCACGCCCGTCGTGGGGCAGCGCTGCATCGAGGGCGCGTCCTCGGTCGAGCCTCCGGTGTCGTTGCCGCCCGTCCCCGAGTCGTTGCCGACGGGGTCCGAGGGGCAGCCCGCGAGCGCGAGGGCGAGGGACGAGAACGAGAGACCGGCGGCGATCGAGCGATGCATGGAAGCTCCTTCGAGAGACGAGAAAGGGAACACGATCGCTCGCGGTCGCGGGCGAATCAAGACCGTCAGCGAAGCTGCGCGAGCTCCGCGTCGTTGGCGAAGTGCGCGAGGCGCGCGAACGCCGTGTAGCGCGACTTCACCTCGCTCATCGTGAGCGAGGCCAAGCGGCTGACCGAGATGCCCTCGACGCAGAACGACGCGATCACCGAGCCGTAGATCACGGCGCGGCGAAGCGACGCCGAGTCCACGCGATCCTCGGCCGTGAGCATGCCGAGCATGCCGCCCGCGAAGGTGTCGCCCGCACCGGTCGGGTCGACCACGTCCTCGACGGGGTAGGCCGGCGCGCTGAACACGGTGCCGTTCTCGAAGAGCAGCGCGCCGTACTCGCCGCGCTTGATCACGACGATCTTCGGCCCCATCGCCACGAGCGCCTTGGCGGCCTTCGCGATGTTGTGCACGCCGGCGAGCTGACGCGCCTCTTCCTCGTTGATCACGAGGAGGTCGATGCGCGCGAGCATGCGCGCGAGCCGATCGGGCGTGCCGGTGATCCAGAAGTTCATCGTGTCGGCGATGACGAGCTTCGGACGCTCGATCTGATCGAGCACCTCGACCTGCAGGTCGGGGTGGATGTTGCCGAGCATCAGGTACGGCGTGTTGCGGTGGCTCGCGGGGATCTTCGGGTGGAAGTCCGCGAACACGTTGAGCTCGGTCTTGATCGACTCGCGGCTCGTGAGGTCGGGCGAGTAGCGACCTTCCCAGTGGAACGTCTTGCCCGGCGCGACCTCGAGGCCGCTCACGTCGATGCCCTTGTCCTTGAGCAGCTGCGTCGCGCTCGCGGGGAAGTCGTCGCCGACGACACCCACGAGCTTCGTCGGCGCGAACAGCCGGCCCGCGAGCGAGGCGAACGTCGCGGAGCCACCGAGCACGTACGGGTGCGTGCCGAGGTGATTGTGAATGGTGTCCTGGGCAACCGAGCCAACCACGAGCATCGAAGACATCCGAACGCTTCCTTCCAACGGCCTCTGGCCGCGTGATCCTTGGTGCCGTGCGACGCTCAGCGCGAGGCGCGCCGCGCGAGCAAGAGCGCGAGCTTGGTGCGTGCCTCGTCCGAGATGGCGCTCTCGTGCGTGAGCAGCGCGTCGTCGAGCGCGCGGCTCGCGGGGCTCTTGCTCGCGTCGGGCAGCGTCGCCGCGACCGTGCGCAGGATCGTCTGCGCCATCGCCACGTTCTTCTTCATCACCGCGACCACCGCGTCCACGGTGACGGCGGCCTCGTCGGTCTTCCAGCAGTCGTAGTCGGTCACGAGCGCGACGGTCGCGTAGGGCAGCTCGGCCTCGCGCGCGAGGCGCGCCTCGGGGAGGTTGGTCATGCCGACGACGCGACCGCCCCAGCTCCGGTAGAGGTTCGACTCTGCGCGCGTCGAGAACTGCGGGCCCTCGATGCACACGTAGGTGCCGCCGCGGTGCGCGCGCGCGCCCGAGGCGATCGCGGCGTCGTAGAGCGCGCTCGAGAGCGCCTGGTCGATCGGATCGGCGAAGCCCACGTGCGCGACGACGCCGACGTCCTCGAAGTACGTGCTGGTGCGGCTCCGCGTGCGATCGATGAACTGGTCGACGAGCACCAGATCGCCGGGGTGCACGTCCTCTGCGAGCGAGCCCACGGCCGAGACGCTGATGACCTGCTCGGCGCCCGCGGCCTTCAGCGCGAGGAGGTTCGCGCGGTAGTTGATCCGATGCGGGGCGATCGCGTGCGTGCGACCGTGCCGGGGCAAGAAGATCAGGCGCGTCTCGCCGACGAAGCCCTCGACGAGCACGTCCGACGGCTCGCCGAACATCCGCGCCGACGCGGGAAGGGACGAGGGCGCGATCTCTCGCTTCCGCTCGAGCCCGGGCATCTCGTAGAGCCCGCTTCCACCGATCACGCCGACCGTTCGCTGCATGCGCCTGTTCCCAAGAGTGCGGAGGCCCGAAGAGTGCGGAGGCCCAAAGAGTGCGAGCCCTGCCGAAAAGCGGCGGACCCTAGTCCCGCGCCGGGCCGATGGCCAGTCGAACGCGCCGTCGGGTCGGGCGTGGGCTCATCGGGCGAGCGCCTGTGCGGCGAGCGCCCAGCGCAGACCACCGTCGGAGATCGTCACGCGATCGCTCACGCTGCGCGCAGCCACGCACGAGAGGAGCACGGCGCCCGCGACGAGCACGTCGGCACGCTGTGGCTCGATCGTCCGATCCGCTCGCCGTTCCGCGCTCGACCGCGCCGCGAGCGATCGCGCGACGGCATCGATCTCGTCACGCGAGAGCACCATCCCGTGCACGCGATCGACCTCGGGCCACGCGATCGATCGTGCGACGCAGGCGACGGTGGTCGCCGTGCCTGCGAGCGCGAGGAGGGGAGGAAGCGCCGCGATCGCATGGGCATCGAGCGCGCGCTCCACGTCGTCGCGCAGCGCGTCGAGCTCGCCGGGTGAGGGTGGATCGCTTCGGAGGTGACGCTCGAAGAGCCGCACCGAGCCGAGCTGGAGGCTCGAGCGCCGCGTCGCGTGATCGATCCCGATCGCGATCTCGGTCGAGCCGCCGCCGATGTCGAGCACGGTGCGCTCGCCCTCGACGACGAGACCGGCGGTCGCGCCCTCGAAGGTGAGGCGCGCCTCTTCGTCGCCGCTGATCACCTCGAAGCGATCGAGGAGCGCGCGCGCACGATCGACGAAACGATCACGATCGCGCGCGTCGCGGAGCGCGCTGGTGCCCACGCCCACGAGCGTGCTCGCGCCGAGCGATCGCGCCTCCGCGACGTGCGAGCGCAGCGCCTCGATCGTGCGCTCGATCGCTGCGTCCTCGAGCGTGCCGCGCTCGAAGCTGCCGCGGCCGAGGCCCGTGATCGTGGCGCGATCGACGACGCGGCCGAGCGCACCACCTTCGGCACGCTCGGCCACGAGACACAAGACGGTGTTGCTGCCGACGTCGAAGGCGGCCACACGCGGGGCGCTGCTCGCCGGGTCGCCGATCACTGGGTGGTGAGCGACGAGAGATCGGGGAGCTCGTCGAGGTTCGGCTGGAGCGCGATCTCGATGCGGCGGTTGCGCGCCCGGCCCTCGGGCGAGTCGGTGAGATCGACGGGCTGCGTCTCCGCGTAGCCCGCGGCCGAGATGCGATCGCCGGGCATGCCGTTGGCGATCATGAAGCGCGCGACGGTGACGGCGCGGGCCGTGGAGAGCTCCCAGTTCGAGGGGAAGCGGCGCGATCGGATCGGCACGTTGTCCGTGTGGCCCGCGACCTGGAACTGGCGGTTGTCGATGGTGCGGAGGATCTGCACGACCTCGAGCAGCGTCGCCTGACCTTCGGCCTTGAGCTCCGACTCGCCCGAGTCGAAGAGCACGTTGTCGGGGAGCTCGACGACCATGCGGTTGCGCACGACGCGCACGCGCAGCCGACCCGACTCCATCATCGCGCGGAAGCGCTCGAGCATCTGGCGGAAGGTGGCGAGGCGCGCCTGCTGTGCGGCCTCGCGTGCGCGCAGCTCCTCGAGGGCGCGCTGCGTCTCGGTGAGGCTCGTCGAGAGCTCGGTGCGCTCCGAGCGCAGCGACTCCACGTCCTGGCCGAGCGCCTCGAGCCGCGAGATCAGCTCGTTGTTGCGGCCTTCCACGTCGCGGAGGCGCCCTTCGAGCTCGGTGCCGTGGGCCTGCGAGTCGCGCAGCTGGCCCTCGAGCTCGGCGACGCGACGGACCTGCAGCTGGTACTCGTCCTCGCCCCGGCCGCAGGCTGCCGATCCGGTGAGGAGAACGCACGCGGCGATCACGCCGACGACAGGAGAAAAGGAGCGCTTCATCTCGACCTCCGGGGCCGGTTCTAGTCGGCCGTCCAGCCGGCCGGCAAGGGGGCTCGAAGGGGGTCGAGATCGCTCGGGCGAACGGTCCACAGGTTTTTCTTGGCGTTTTTCGTAGGGCACTGACCATACGAAAATTCACTGTGTTTTCGCTTGGTTACTTCAATGTCAGACGATTGCGATCTCTTTCAGGTGGAAGTTAGATATAAATTATGTGTTGCTTCTGCTTGACGCGTGCCGTGACGTGACAATACGGTACGTCATCCTGTGGTCCTCGTGACCCCCCTCTAGGAGGTTCCAAATGGCAGCGAAGAAGTCAGCGAAGAAGGCGGCGAAGAAGGTTGCGAAGAAGGCGGCCAAGAAGGCGCCGAAGAAGGCCGCGAAGAAGGCCGCAAAGAAGGGCGCCAAGAAGGCCGCCAAGAAGGCTGCCAAGAAGGCTGCCCCAAAGGCTGCCGCCAAGGCGCCGAAGGCCAAGAAGGCCGCCAAGAAGGCCGCGACCCCGGACGTGGGTACGACGAGCCTCCTCTCGGGCAGCTGAGCCCGAGATCGCTCCCTCTGGCCGCCTGCCCTCGAGGCGACCGCAGTAAGAGGAGAGCGCGAGACGGCGACAGCGCCGTCCGGCGAACAAGCCCCGACCTCGGTCGGGGCTTTTCGCTTCCGTCTCCTTCTTCCCTTCGTTCAGCGCGACGGAGCCGACGGTAGACTCGGCGCCCGATGACGCTCGGAGAGGCCCGCCTCGGCAAGTTCCGCCTCGTGCGCGAGCTCGGTCGAGGCAGCGCGGGTGTGGTCTACGAGGCCATCCACGCCTGGACCGAGCGGCCGGTCGCGCTGAAGGTGCTCGAGCTCGACGACACGTCCGACCGCGAGGCGGTGCTCCACGAGATCCGCGCCGCCGCGCGGCTCGTGCACACGCACGCGATCGCGGTCATCGACGCGGAGACCACCTCGGGCGGAGCGACCTTCCTCGTCACCGAGCTGCTCCGTGGCGAGTCGCTGCGCGACCGTCTTCGTCGCGGGCGGCTCACGATCGAGGAGGCGGCCGACGTGCTGCTGCCCGTGATGGACGCGCTCAGCGCGGCGCACTCGGCCGACATCGTCCACCGCGACGTGAAGCCCTCGAACGTGTTCCTCGCGCGGGTGGGCGACTCGCTCGTGCCCAAGCTCGGCGACTTCGCGATCGGCGCCGTGTTCGCGAGCACGCGGCACGAGCGATCGCGCGGCTACCTCGCGCCCGAGCAGGTGCGCGAAGGAGAGACGATCGATGCGCGCGCGGACGTGTGGGCGATCGCTGTCACGTGGCTCGAGTGCCTCACCGGTGCGCGGCCGTTCGCGACGCAGTCCTCGGACGTGCTCGAGCGCGGCGACCGCATGGTGGCGCGCTTCGGGGAGCTCGGCTCGATCGCGTCGCCGGCGTTCCTCGAGGTCATGGCGCGCGCGCTCGAGCCCGATCGCCGCTACCGCTGGCCGACGATGCTTGAGATGCGGCGCGCGATCGCGCGATCACTCGGTCGCGACGAGGCCCCGAGCGATCTCGTGGAGCCGATCTCGGTCGATGTCGCGCTCGGTGACGACGAGGGCGTGACGCCCGCACCGATCTCGCTCGACGACGACGAGCGGCCCACCGAGAGGCCACCGCCGCTCCGAGCCCAGCCGCTCGCCACGACACCATCGCCGCACGGATCGGTGCACGCGCTGATCGCGCAGGGCCTGCACGCAGTGCGCTTCGGCGTCGTCCCGGTGGCGGCGAGCTTTCACGATCCGGCGATCGCCGAGACGCTCGCGCGGGCGCTCGGCGTGCCCGTGGTGGTGCTGCGCTTCGGCGGCTACGACGAGCTCTTCGCGGCGCTCCGCGCGCGTCGCGTCGAGGTCGCTTGGATGGCCCCTGCGCCGTTCGTGCGCGCCGCGGCCGCGGGGCTCGTGACGGGACGGCTCGTGTCGGTGCGCGGGGGCGCGAGCTCGTACGTGTCGGTGCTGCTCGCGCATGCGCGTCGTGTGCATGCGCTCGAGCGGCGCTTCGTGCGGAAGCGTCGGGCCGCGTGGGTCGATCCTTGGTCGGCTGCGGGCTACCTGATGCCGCGTCGTGTGCTGCGGAGCCGCGGCATCGATCCCGATCTCGAGCTCCACGAGCAACGTATGGTCGGCAGCTATCCCTCGGTCGTGGACTCGCTCCGCTCGGGCGCCGCGGATCTGGGTGGCGTGTTCGGCTGGCGACGCGACGACGGAACGATCTGGCACCTCGGCTCCGATCACGACGAGCTCGTCGCGCTCGCCGTCAGCGATCCGATCCCGAGCGACGTCATGGCCCTGCACGCGCACCTGCCCGAGGTGATCGCCAAGGCGCTGGTCGCGCGCTTGGCCGGGCTCGATCCCCTCGAGGTGACCTCGCGCAGCCTGCTCGCCGCCTTCGGTGCCGAGCGCCTCGGGCCGTTCGATCCGAGCCGCTACCTCTCGATCGCAGCGGCGATCGACGACGAAGAGCGCGGACGATCGATCGGCGCGGGGATCTGATCGCTCACGTCGGCGTGCGGCCGAGCAATCGCTCGAGGCGCTTGGGCTCCATGCGCACGGCGAGGGTCTTGGGGTGATTGACCTCGACCTTGCCGGGCGGCATGCCCTTGCGCTTGCGCACGTGGCCACGCGCGACGTGATCCACCTCGACGACGCGGTCGTTCTTGCGATCGCTGAAGTGCGCCGCGAGCGTGGCCGCGTCGAGCAGGAGCTCGGGCGGGCAGGTCTCGCCCTTGGCGAGCGGGACCACGACGTGGGCGCCCGGGACGCCACGCGCGTGGAGCCAGAGGTCGTGCGGCGCTGCGTGCTTCTGCGTGAGCGCGTCGTTGTCGCGCGCGCCCTTGCCCACGCGGATCTCGCGATCGCCGCTGCCCACCATCCGTCGGTAGGGAACGCGCGGCTCGGGCTTCTTGCCCTTGGGGGTGGCCTCGCGCGGCGAACGGGTCTCGGCCGCGATCAGCGCGTGGGCCTCGGCGCGCTCGTCGTCGGTCGCGTCGCCGCGGGCGAGCGCGATCGTCAGGGCG
>JAFLCL010000115.1 GCA_017303575.1 Deltaproteobacteria bacterium | reverse complement strand
GCGGACCAACGACACTGGCGAGCGATGTCACGCGCGTGGATGGTCGGTCGCACGAAGGTGCTGGCGCAGGCACGCATGGGAGCGCTGCTGCACAACGTCTTGAGAGCCCATGCGCTGAGCGCGTGAGCGCGAGACGAGGCGCCGAAGGGCGCTGCGAGCGGGGGCTCAGAGGCTGCGGGCCGTGCAGGAGCGACTCGAGGCGCGATCGAGCGCGACTACGACGACTCGCTCGAGGTCATCGTGTGAGCCGCCCTGGCCGCTCATGCCGCGCATCGCGCCCGGACGCGGCGCCAAAGGGGATTCTTTCTCGGTCCCTGAGAAGTCCGCGTCACGTTCACTCACCCGCTGCTGGCGTGTATGCCAGCACGAAACGAGTCGGGTCCCGGAGGCCGAGGTTCCAGGCGATGGCTGGCTGCGTGCCGGGAGCAATGACGCGCGTTCCGTCGCCCGCCAGTCGCTCGAACCGCGCTTGGTCGAGCCATCCGGCGACGTCCACGCGGAGTTCCCACACCCCTCGCGCGCCAACCGTCGCGGGTGACGGAATGGCCTCGATGAGGTTCTCCGTTCCGCCCGTCCCGATGTCGAGCCCGCCCTCGAACTCGAGCGTCTCGGTCTCGCCCATGACTGTCCGTGTCGCGGTGCCCGCGACCCACGCGTGATGGCCGTGTCCGGGTCCAGAGGGTTCGGCGAGCTCACCCGCCAGCGGCTCGAACGCGATCGTCGCCGCCATCGACGGACCGACGGAGCCGTCCATCTCGCCGAGCGTGGTCACATCGCCCGCCAGTAGGTCGAGGCTGGCTGGGCCGAGCCACTCTAGCCGTACGGGAACGGTCCCGAAAGGATCGAACCCTCCGTGTGCGTGCGCCACGCTGGGACCGAGGTAGGCGCCGAGATGGGCCATCCTCTCTCCCGGCGGCGGGTAGATGTACATGGCTCCGAGCACGATCACAGCCTCGTCGAGCACCACATCCCAGCCCGATGCGGTGGTGTGCTCGCGAACGGAAGGCGACAGTCGGAGACTGGCGGTCGCCGGCTCGCCGGGGGTCGTGCCGCAGGCGACGAACAGGACGAGCACGCAGGTCAGCGCAACACAGAACGTCGAGAATTGGTGCTTCATCAGAGATCTCCGTACTGGCGATGAGTACCCACCGCGAACTCGGTCATGGGCGAGGCATCGGCTCGGGTGCGCCCGGCGTGCAGGTGTAGTCGTTGCCCAGGGGTGGCGCGGCGCAGTGGTAGTCGTGGCAGTCGATGCACGTGGTCGGGATGAACCGCGGATCGTGGACCTCGGTCAGATCGGGATCGAATCGCTGCCAGGTCCAGTCGTGCTCCTCGGCCGGACCGACCCCCGGCTCGAGCTTCACCATCAGCACGTACGACAGCAGCTCCGAACAAGCGGGGTCGTCGTACTCCGCCTTGAGCAACGTCGCCCCGACGGGGAACGCGCCCACGCCCGTCGTATAGGGCTGATAGGCCGCATCGTCGGCGAAGACGCGCACGTAGCGGAGCTCGTGATCGTGACTGATCTGACAGGGCAAACGGGTCTCGCGGTAGCGAGTCTCGTAGTCCGATGGAAACGGCGGATCGGACCCGCAGCCGGGCGTGGCGTTGACGAGCGCGACGAGCAGGGGGACGAGCGTCGAGGTGCGCACGTCAACCACGCGTCCGATACGCGAGCAGTCGAAGTGCGTTCAGCACGACGATGACCGTCGAACCCTCGTGGAGCGCCACCGCGAGCCCGATGCCTGCGAAGCCGAAGAGCGTCGCGGGCACCAAGAACGCGACCATGCCCAGGCTCGCGACGAGGTTCTGTTGGATGATGCGCCGCGCCGCGCGACCGAGGCCGATGGCATCCGGCAGCGCGCGCAGATCGCCTGCCATCAGTGCCACGTCGGCCGTCTCCAGTGCGACGTCCGAGCCTCCTGCGCCCATCGCGATGCCGACCGTGGCGTGGGCCATGGCGGGTGCGTCGTTCACGCCGTCGCCGACCATCGCCACGGGGGCGTCTCCCTTCGCGAGCTCTGCGATGGCGGTCACCTTCTGCTCCGGCAGGAGGTCGCCGCGCGCCTCCGTGATGCCGACGGTCTTGGCGACGGCATCCGCGACGCGTTGGTTGTCGCCCGTCAGCATGATGGTCTTCTTCACGCCCAGGGCGTGGAGCGTCTTCACGACCGCCGCCGCGTCGGGCCGGACCGTGTCCATGACGCCGAGCACGCCGAGGAAACGTCCACCCGCCTCGACCACCATCACGGTTCGACCATCGCTTTTCAACCGCTCGACGCTCGCCTTCACGTCGTCGGCGAGCGTGCCGCCTTCCTCGAAGAGCGCCGGCTTTCCGATCCTCACCGCCACCCCATCGACCGAGCCTCGAATGCCGTAGCCCGTGATGGCCTCGACGTCGGTCGCCTCGCGCGGGCTTCCGCCCGCTTCCGTGAGGCGCGCTCGCCCGCCGTCGACGATCGCCGACGCGAGGGGATGGTCCGAACGGTCCTCGATCGCCACCGCGATCGCCAAGAGCTCGGCCTCGGTCGCCCCCTCTGCGACCACGACGTCGGTGAGCTTCGGACGCCCTTCGGTCAGGGTGCCCGTCTTGTCGAACGCGATGGCCTCGATGCGGCCCAGCGTCTCTAGGTGCGCGCCGCCCTTGATGAGCACACCCGCGTTCGCGGCGCGCGCCACGCCAGCGAGGACAGCGCTCGGTGTAGCGATGGCGAGCGCGCAGGGACTGGCCGCCACGAGGACCGCCATCGCGCGATAGAAGGTCGCGGAGAACGGCTCGTCGATCACGACCCACGCAAAGAGCAGGAGCACGACCAAGCCGAGGATGACGGGCACGAAGACCCGCTCGAAGCGGTCCGTGAGCTTCTGCGTCTGCGACTTCTGGGTCTCGGCCTCGGAGACCATCTTCACCACGCGCGCGAGCGTGCTCTCGGACGACGCGCGAGCGACGAGCACCGTCAGCGGTGACTTGCCGTTGATGGTGCCCGCGAACACGCGGTGCTCGGCGGGAACCTTGTCGAGACGCTCGATCCACCCCTCGGCGTCGGTCGTCGGGCGCTTCTCCACGGGCACGCTCTCACCAGTGATGGGCGCCTGGTTCACGGCGCTCGTGCCCTCGACCACGATGCCGTCAGCCGGGATGCGCGTGTTCGGCTTCACGATCACACGGTCTCGCACGGCGAGCTCGCTCGCCTTCACCTCGACCTCCTTGCCCTCCTCGAGGCGGACGGCGGTCTCGGGCACGAGCTCGCCGAGCTTGGAGATGGCCGCGCGCGCGCGACGCATCGCGTAGCCCTCGAGCGCGTGACCGAGCGTGAAGAGGAAGAGCAGCAGAGCGCCCTCCGCCCAGCTGCCGATCGCTGCTGCGCCGATCGCCGCGAGCAACATGAGAAAGTCGATCTCGAAGCGTCGTGCTCGGAGCGCGACGGTGACCTCCTTCACGGTGAACCAACCACCCGCGACGTAGGCAACGCCGTAGATGCCTCTGGAGACGTACTCGGGCAGCTGGAGGTACCCGAGAAGCCAGCCGACGCCGCAGAGCGCACCGCAGAGGAGGCTCGCCACGAGCTCGCTGTTCGCGCCGAAGATCCCGCCGTGGTCCTGCTCGTGCTCGTCGTGATTGTGGTCGTGCTCGGCCGGCCGAGCCGAAGGCGGCTCGACCCACGTCTTGCCGCCTGCACGCTCCGCCACCTTCGTCATCACCTCGCGGTTGGTGACCGCAGGGTCGATCTCGAGGTAGGCGCGTCGCGCCCCGAACGACACAGACGCGTGCAGCACGCCCGGCTCGCGCGCGAACACACCTTCGACGAGGCGTGTCTGACGCGCGTGCTTCAACCCGGCCAGCGGGATCGTCAGGTGGACGTAGCGCGTCCGCAGCTGCGCTCCCGTCGCGCGCACGAGCCTCTCGAGCGCGGCGAGGCGCACCTCGTTCGGATCGTAGTGGAGACAGAGGCGAGGCTTGGGCCCGGTCGGATCCTCCACGTGGACCTTCTCGACGCCGCCCTTGTTCTCGAACGCGCGCACGAGGCGCGCGACGCACTCTTCACACGCCGCCGCGCCCTCGGGCAGCGCGAGGTCGAGATCGATCTTCAGCTTCTCCATCAGACGGCTCCGGGAGTCGGCTCGGGAGCGAGCGACGGGGCTTCGGGTGGGGGACCGTCGGGGTCGGGGGAGCTCGGCGCGTCGTTGCGGTAGACCCACGCGTAGACGGTGGGGAGCACGAGCAGGGTGAGCACGGTCGCCGTGACGAGACCACCGATGACCACCGTCGCGAGCGGCCGCTGGACCTCGGCACCGTCACCGCTCGAGATGGCCATGGGGAGGAACCCCAGCGCCGCGACTGAGGCCGTCATGAGCACGGCACGAAGGCGAGACTCGGCGCCGTGACGCGCTGCCTCCGCGGGTGCGACGCCCTTCGCGCGTTCGTTCTTGATCGTCGTCAGGAGCACGACTCCGTTCAGCACCGCGATGCCGAAGAGCGCGATGAAACCGATGGCGGCACTGATCGAGAGGGGCATGCCCCGCAGCGCGAGCGCGACCACACCGCCGACCGCTGCGAACGGCACGTTGAGGTAGATGAGGAGCGCCGGCTTCAGCTCGCCGAACGCCATGTAGAGGAGCAGGAAGATCAGCGCCAGCGCCGCGGGGACCGCGACACCGAGACGCTCCGCTGCGGCCTGGAGGTTCTCGAACTGGCCGCCCCAGCGCACGACGTAGCCATCGGGGAGATCGAGCCCGTCGACGCGCGCCTGTGCGTCGGTCACGAAGCCCGCGAGGTCACGCCCGCGAACGTTGCACTCGACGCTCGTGCGTCTGCGTACGGCCTCGCGGCTGATGCTCGCGGGTGAGTCGATCTCGGTCACCGTCGCGACCTGACCGAGGGGCACGAGGAGGTTGCCCGAACCCCGCACCGGGAGGCGTCGGATGCGCTCGACATCGCCTCGGATCTCCAGGGGCAGACGGACCTGGAGCGTGAAGCGGCGCTGTCCTTCGTACACCTCGCCAGCGGGGACGCCGCCGATGGCTTCGACCGCGTTCATCGCTTCGCGCGCGCTGACGCCATAGCGGGCCGCCGCGGAGCGATCGAAGCGGATCTCGAGCGTCGGAAGGCCCGCGAGCTGTTCGCCACGAACGTCGGCGGCGCCAGGGACGCCGCGAAGCGCGCCCTGGATCTGTTCGCTCGCCGAGGCCAGGAGCTCGAGGTCGTCGCCATAGATCGTGATCGCGACGTCCGAGCGTGTGCCGCTGATGAGCTCCGCGACGCGTAGCTCGATGGGCTGCGAGAAGGAGAAGCCGAGCCCAGGAAGCTCGGTCGTCAACCGCGCTTCCATCGCTTCGACGAGCCCCTCACGTGTGTGCGCGGTGGTCCACTGATCGCGCGGGTGGAGCATCAGGAAGCAGTCCGAGATCTCGACGCCCATGGGGTCGGTGGCGATCTCGGCGCGGCCCGTGCGGCAGACAACGGTACGGACCTCGGGGAACTCTCGAACCAAGGTCTCGAAGCGCGTCGCACCCGCGAGGCTCTCCTCCAGCGACACGCTCGGGAGCCGCATGAGCTGGACGGCGAGCGAGCCTTCGTCGAGCCGTGGGATGAACTCCGCGCCCATCCGGCTCACCAGGACCCCCGCGCCGACGAGCATGACCACGGCGATGCCGACGACGACCGCCGGTGCCTTCATGGCTGCGTGGAGCATCGGGAGATACGCGCGGTGCGCCAGCCGCACCGGCAGCGTCTCCTTCTCCTCAGCGTGGTTTCGCAGAAACGTGGCCACGAGGACTGGGACGAACGTCAGCGACGCGACGAACGCACCGCCGAGCGCGAACAGGACGGTGAGCGCCATCGGCACGAACATCCGGCCCTCGATGCCCGAGAGCGTGAGGATCGGGACGTAGACGATCACGATGATGGCCTCGCCGAACGTGGCTGCGCGACGCACGTCGAGCGTCGAGCCGACCACGGCCTGCGCCGCCTCTTGGTAGGTGAGCGGTCTCGAGCGCCCGCGCGCAGCGGCAGCGAGATGCACCACCGCGTTCTCGACGACGATGATCGAACCGTCGACGACGATGCCGAAGTCGACGGCACCCAGGCTCATGAGGTTGCCGCTGAGCCCGACAGCCTCCATCCCGATGAACGCCACGAGCAGCGAGAAGGGGATGGCGAGCGCGACGATGAGCCCGCCGCGGATGCTCCCGAGCAACAGGAAGAGAACCGCGATGACGAACACCGCGCCCTCCGCCAAGTTGGTGCCGACGGTTCGTATGGTGCGATCGACCAGCTCGGCGCGGTCGTAGAAGACCTCGATGGTCATGCCATCCGGCAGCGAACTCTGCAGCGTGTCGAGGCGCTCGTTCACCGCGCCCACGACCTCGCGTCCGTTCGCGCCGACCAGCATCATGACGATGCCCGTCACCGCTTCGCCGCGACCATCTCGCGTGACGGCGCCCTGACGCAGCATGGGCGCGAGGTGCACGCGCGCGACGTCGCGCACGCGCACGGGTACGCCCTCCGCCGTGGTGTGCACGACGAGGTCACGGATGCCGTCGAGATCGGTGAGACGCGCCTCGCCACGAACGAGCACGGCTTCACCGCTTCGAACGATCGCACCGCCGCCGACGGCCACGTTGTTCGCCTCGAGCGCGACCACGAGGTCGCCGATGGAGAGCTCGCGGGCGCGGAGCGCGTCGGGCTCGACCTCCACCTCGTACGTCTGGAGCTCCCCGCCGAACGAGTTCACCTCGACGACGCCAGGCACCGAGCGGAGCTCGTACGCCATGAACCAGTCGAGCGTCGTGCGCAGCTCCATCGGCGTGTGCCGATCGGACCGCAGCTCGAACTGAAGGATCTCGCCGAGGCCCGTGCTCATCGGTCCGAGCTCCGGCGAGCCCAGGCCCTCCGGGATGCGCTCGCGCGCGTCGACCAAGCGCTCGCCCACGAGCTGCCGAGCGCGCACGAGGTCGGTGCCGTCCTCGAACACGATGGTCACGGCCGAGATGCCGTAGCGAGAGACACTGCGGATCTGGGTGACGCCCGGCAGGCCGCTCATGGACGACTCGACCGGGAAGGTGATGGTGCGCTCGACGTCGATGGGTCCGAGCGACGGCGCGCTGGTGAGCACCTGGACCTGGACGTTGGTCACATCCGGCACGGCGTCGATGGGGAGGTTCAGCGCACTGCGCACGCCGAGCGCGCAGACGATGGCCACGAACGCGAGGACCAGGAGCCTCCAGCGGAGGCACAGCTCGAGGAAGGCCTTCATGGTCAGTCCTCGTGCTCCGCGAGCTCTGCGCGGGAGAGCTCGCTGCGAAGGGTGAATGCGCCCGAGATGACGACGGCGGCGTTCTCGTCGATCCCCTCGAGGACCTCGACGACGTCGCCATCGCGGCGTCCCAGGCGTACCGGCACCGAGCGGAACGTCCGCTCTTCGTCCGCGGGCACGAAGACGACGTCCTCGCCGTCCATCCGCGCGAGCGCGCTCCCAGGGACCACCAAGCCAGTCGGTCCCGCACGCTCGCCCGCGAGCGACAGCTGCCCGAACAGGCCCGCTCGCAGCGTCACGTCGGGCTGATCGAGGAGGAAGCGAATGCGCAGGGTGCGCGTGGCTTCGTCGAGGGCCGGCTCGACGAAGTCGACGTGCCCGCTCCAGCGACGACCGGGGAACGCAGCGACGGACAGCGTTCCCACTGCGCCCTCGCGCGCGATGCCGAGGTCGAGCTCTGGCACGTGGCCCACGACCCACAGCCGACTGGGATCGGTGATCACGAACAACGCGGAGCCCGGCTCCACGACCTCGCCGACGGATGCATGCAGCGACACCACGACGCCCGCGACGGGCGCGGTGATGTCGACCGTCGCCCCTCCGCCGCCTCCCACCACCCGCAGGCCGGTGCCGAGCCCTCGCATCTCCGCCTCGACGGCGGCGAGGTTCGCCTCAGCCTCGACGAGGGATCGCCTCGCACCGATGCCGGCTTCGACGAGCTGGGCTTGTCGGTCACGGGCGGCCCGCGCAGCATCGCGTCGCACGCGCGCCTCCGACAGCGCCGCGCGCGACGCACCGACGTCGGCGCTGGCGAGCACCGCGAGCCGTTGGCCCACGGTCACTCGATCACCCACTCGCACACTCACGGTCGTGACGCGGCTCGCGACCAGCGCAGCCACATGCGCGGTCGAGGCTGGGTCTGCCTGCAGCTCCGCCGGCACCGCCGTGCCACCCGCCACGGTCACGCGGGTCACCGCGCCGACTTGGATACCCGCTCGAGCAATCGCCTCCTCCGAGAGGGTCACTTCGCTCGCGTGCTCCGCCCCGTGCTCTCCGTGCTCCTCCGCTTCTTCGGCTGCGGGGGCGCCGCCACACCCGGACCCGAGGACCACCCAGAGAGCCACCATCACGCTACGCGCGCCGTTCATCGAACACCTCCCGCCGTCTCACTGCCTGCATCGTGTGCCGCATCGGCCACGACCTCTGTTCCGACCTGTGCTTCCAGCTCCGCGAGCGCGCGGTGGTAGTCGCCGAATGCGTCGAGGGCGTTGGCCTGCACTTCCAGCAAGCGTCGCGACGCTCCTGCGACCTCGAGCGCGTCCAGCTCGCCGAGGTCGAACCCCTGCGTGAGCAGCTCGATGCTGCGCTCAAAGCCCGGCAGCACGTCGCGCACGAAGATGATCACCCGCTCGCGCGCGGCCCGAAGGATGGCGGCGGCGCGAAGGACACGCGCCTCGATCACGCCTCGCAACGCATCCCGCTCGACCTCAGCGATGGAGAGCGCCGCGCGCGTGGCTGCGCGTTCGGTTCCGTTCGCGTCCCACACGGGAATGGCGACACCCGCGAACAGCAAGCCGATGTAGTTCGCGGGGCTGCCCGCCGAACCCTCTCGCGCGAACGAGACACCGAGGTCCAGCGTGGGGAACGCCTCGACGTCCGCGAGGCGGACGCGCGCGCTCTGTTCCGCCACCGCGGCTTCGAGCGCACGAAGGATGGGGTGCCCCTCCTGCGCGCGCGCGACCAATGTCGCGTCGTCACCGATCTCGCCCGGCTCATCGAGCCCGCCCAGCGGCATCGGTGCGCTCCGAGCGGGCCAGCCCGATGCCTCTGCCAGCGACAGCACGGCCTCGCGGAGAATGCCGCGGGCGCGAACGATCTCTTGCTCGGCGCTCGCCAGCTCCGCGGTCGCCAGTGCGACGTCGAGCTCCGGGATGTCACCCGCTTCGAAGCGACGTCGGGCGATCTCCGCGAGGCGCGCGGCGAGTGCGCGACGTCGCTCCGCCGCCTCACCGCGAACACGCGCTTCGATGGCGACGTGGAACTGCAGGTGCACCTCCCGGTGGACCTCCCAGCGAATGGCCTCGACCTCGCTCTCGCGACGCTCGCGGAGGCGGTCCGACACGTCCAGGCGTGCTCCTCGCTCCCCGGCCACCTCGATCGGCTGCGTGAGGGACACGAGCAGGTCGAAGTCCTCCCCCGTCCCCTCTGCGATGCGTGGACCGGCACCTACCTCGAGCGAGAGGGGATCGCTCAGCAGGCGCTCTGCCCCGCGGCGCGCCGCGAGACCTTCTTCGACTCTCGCGCGAGCGACGACCAGGTCGGGGGCATTCGCGTCTGCGTGCTCCAACACCTGCGCGAGCGACACGCGTTCTTGCGCCGCCACGGCGGGCGCCACCAACGACCAACACCACAACATCCACGACGCGCCGAGCCACGCTCGGCGCGAGCCAAACCCATTCATGAGGACCTCCGTCCCGAGAAGCGCGCAGCGATGCGGGCTGCGCCCCGACGTGGGCACGGCAAGGGGAGGCCGGTCCGACCTGCGGACGGATTGCTCCCTCGCGCGTGCGGTCAGGCGCTCGGCGGACGCGTCAGCTCACGCCCGTGGTCGTCGGTCGGTCCCGACGTGGGCGCGAGAGGAGGAAAACCATCACGGAGGCGGGGGAGCGTCACCCGCTCGAGCACGATGCGCTCGTAGTGAACGGGGGCCGCGACGGTGCGCGGGTGGCATCCACAGAAGTGGAACGCGCCTGAGCAGCAGTGGTCAGCGCCTCCGTGCCCTTCGTCGTGCATCGTGTCGCCGTGCTGCAAGTAGTGCGCAGCGTCCACGAGCAGCTCGCCGATGCCCGGAGTCACGAAGAAGAGCGTTACGAGCGCGACGCTCGCGACGAAGGTTCTCGATACCGACAGGGCCCGCACGGAATGCGCAGCTTGGCCCGACGTTCGAGCGTGAGCAAGACGCCGACGAGAGAGTGGCTAGCCAACCGAACGGCGCGCTGAAAATTTTCTCCCTCACCCAACATGACCGCTGAACACGTACTCATGTTGACGCCGCGGCATCAGCGACTAGACGCTCTCAGCGCTTTGGTCGGGGGAATGACCTGAGTGGGCCGTCGTTGTTGGGCACCCCTGAGAAAGCGAGGCTCTGTCTTGCTGGAGAACTGGAGCGGAGCCGGAGACCTCCACGGTGCAGGGCCGCGGGATGCTTCGCTCCGAGAGCGGACCGTTCCACGAGCACGTCATCACGTCGAAACACTCGGGCGGGTCGTGCCATCGCCGACGGTCCGCCCGCGAGCCCAGCAGGTCCTTGCAACGCTGGCCAGACATGGGCTGCGGCCTCGTCGGATTGCGCCTGGTGCCGAGGGAGGTGTGACCCTGACCGTCGTGGGAGCGAAGGGGTACGCCTCGATCGATGTCGATGACGTCGACGTCATCGTCGGCCTCAGCGACGGCCGCGACGCGTGGATCGTCGATGACGAAGACCTCGAACCTGGCATCGCGGCCGCGGTCTCGTTCCTGTCCCACGGTCGATGAGCGAGCCGTTCGAACTCGAGGGGAGACCCTCGTGCGCGAGGTCACCCTCAAGGACGACGTCTTGGACGGTGTCCAAGAGAGCGCCTTCAAGGATTTGTTTTCGGGCCATTCACCGACGAACCCGGGAGGGCGTCGTGCGCCCGCCTGACCGTGAACGCCGCTCCCACGATCAAGCCGCCGCGCGACGCGCTCGTCCGCGCGGACGTCGCCGATCTCCCGCGCCACTGTGCGGACGATTCGAACGATCCCACCGAGCGATGGGAGGCGATCGCCGTGTCCGTGACCGACCACGACCAGCCCCCGAACACGCCGAGGTGCGACCGCGCCGCGTCTCGGCCGCTCCGATCTCCGCGCGCCGCCTCACACCCGCGACAACAGGAAGGCGAAGGCCTTCCGAAACCTCATGCGAATGAAGGTCGCGAACGCGTTCCGACCGCAGCGATCGTCATGGCGAACCAGGGACCCGGACGCTTCCGTGTGGAGGGTGAGCTGCTGTCCATCCGCGAGATCGCCACCCGTGCCGGGATCTCGGGTTGGGCGTTCGCCTGCGCATCCGCGCCGGTGTTCGCGGAGGTGGCCTGTGCGCTCCCGCCGAACCGCGGGCTCGAGGCGCCGCTCGCTACACGATCGACGGTCAGCGCCTCACGGTCCGGGGGATCGCCGAGCTTGAGCGAATCGGTCGTCCGCGTGAGAGTCCGCCGCCGCGTCCGCGGGAGCGCACTCGTCGCCGGGTCCAGCCGCCTAGGCAGGCGCTGACGGAACGGACCAGGCCGCGCAGGACAATCCGCGCGGCCTTGCTCGTCGAGCGTGACTCGGCGTCAGCCGAAGATGCTGCCCCCTCAGCCGAAGATGCTTCCGGAGTACGCCGGGATGACGACGAACACCTGGCGCGTGTCGAGGACCGTCGTTCCGCCGCCGCGCACGTCGATGAAGGCGACGAACAGCTTCGTGCGGAAATCGGGGTTCTGATAGAAATCGTTCTGGAACGTGATGCGGAAGGTGACGCGCGTTCCGGGGACGACGCCGTAGAACGTCGACAGATCGAACGTCGCGATTGCCTGGTCCTGGGTCACGCCCGTGGGCGCCATCCAGCAGTCGTCCGTCGCGGGCGTTCCACCGGTGGCGTTGCACGCGGGCGTGCGCTGCTTGATGAAGTTCTGCGCGGGAACGCTCTCGGCATCGCCCGGATCGTCACGGAGCGCCGTGTCGACGTCGAGCGCGACGCGCGTCGCGACGGTCTCGATCGCCTCGACGATGCGGTCCGCGAACTCCGTCGTGCTGGCCGAGTTCGGGAGGTCGTAGACGAGCGGGTTCCCATCGAGGTCGACCGTGCCGGTCTCGTTGGCCGTCCTCTTCATGAACCAGCACGGGCTGTATCCATCGGGGCCAGTGACGGTGGAGCAGCTCTCGCCACCGCTGGCGTTGACGCCGATGTAGCGGGCGCCACGGCGGTTCATCTCCGCCATCGTGTCCGTCCACGTCGCCGGCGCGGGCGTGATGCCGACGTACGGATCGCAGCTCGGATCCTCGTCGGGCGGGCCGTTGTGCTGGCAGATGTCGGAGAAGTGAACGATGATCGGCAGGGCGCCATCGCGGAAGCACGGCGCGCCCCAGCCGGTGTCGAGGCAACGATCTCGGTACGCCGGGATCGTGTAGGTCATCGAGCCGCCGAAGGAGTCACCCATCCAGGTGTTGCCTTCGCCCGTCACGATCTGCCAGAGCGCCTGCGTCCCGGACTCCGGGCCATCGCTACCGCCGTGAATGTCGATGCCATCGAACGCGGTCGCCACTTCGGCCGATCGGTCGGGGGGTGTCATGCCGATCGCGAGGATGAAGGGCTCGTCGGGGGTACTGCCGTAGCCACCGAAGGGCATGTCGTCGTGCTGACCGCCACCCGTCCACGCGTCGGGGATGGTGTCGGTGATGCGCTCGATGATGCCGCCGGGACCCGAGACGGTACGGGTGACGTTCGTCACCGTGCCGCCCATGGAGCCCGTCGTGTCGGAGATGAAGAAGATGTCGGCCACGCGGATCGTCGTGCCGAAGTCGAGGTTGCGCTGCACCGGCGGGTCGCCGTACGGCAGCACCACGTAGAAGTGACGCGCCGGGATCGTGCAGGACGCGCTCGTCGCGCAGCCGCAGTCCGTGCCCGTCGTTCCGTCCTCGCAGTTGTATTGCTCGTAGGCGCCCTCGGCGAGATCGCTCTGGCCGTCGTCGTCGGTGTCGATCGAGCAGGGGTCGGTGCCGAGCGCGGCCTCCTCGGCGTCGCCGAGGCCGTCGTTGTCGCTGTCGAAGTCCGCGAAGTCCGCGTACTCGTCGAGGCCGACCTCGCACTCCGTGCCGGCCGAGTTGCAGGTCGTCGGATCGACCTCGTTCTCACAGACGCGCGGCGGCGTCGTCGGGTCGCCATCGCCCGCCTCTTCGGCGTCGAGGATTCCGTCGCCGTCCGAGTCGGTGTCCTGGAAGCTCGGGACGCCATCGCGGTCCTGGTCCTGCGCGCCCTCGTGGCGATCGAGGATGTTGTCGCCGTCCGAGTCGTCGTCGCGCACGTCGGGGACGCCGTCGCGATCGGTGTCGACCGGCGTGCCGGGCGTCGGGCCGACCTCGATCGTGTTCACGATGCCGTCGCCGTCCTGGTCCGGGTCGCTCGAGTCCGGGATGCCATCGCCGTCCAGATCGGTCGTGGCCTGGTCGCGGTCCGGGATGCCGTCGCCGTTCGAGTCGAGATCGAGGAAGTCGGCCACGCCGTCGCGGTCGGAGTCCACCGGCGGGCTGTTGCAGTCCATGTCGCCGGCCTCGATCGCGTCGAGGATCCCGTCACCGTCCGAGTCGGTGTCGTTGTCGTTGGTGGCGCCGTCACCGTCGGCGTCGCCGTTGCCGTCGTCCGAGTTGCTGATCCCGTCGCGATCGGAGTCGTCGAGGGGGCTGCAGCGGACGATGCCCATCGGCGCGTCGGTGCCCGCGTCCGTGGTCTGCGGCGTGGTGTCGGGGCAGCCCGGGAGCAGCCCGGTGAGCGCCGCGAGGGCGCCGACGAGCAGCAGTCGTTCGGACGTGGTCGAGGGACGAGGGAAAGTCATGGACGCTCCGTAGCTGTTCCGCGGGGACGGGGCCAACCGGGCCGGACGGCAGTCCGACGGAGGGCCTCGGCGCGTGGTGGCCGGCCCATCACGGGCCCGTCACGAAAAAAACACGGCGGGGAGAAACCCTCGATCAGCGGGTCTCGTCCGTCTCGATCCGACCGTCCCGCATCGAGACCACGCGCGGCATGCGGTCGGCCATCTCACGGGAGTGGGTCACCACGAGGAAGGTCGTCCCGCGGGTCCGGTTCAGGAGGAAGAAGAGGTCCTGGATCGCCTGGCTGTTCTTGCTGTCGAGGTTGCCCGTCGGCTCGTCGGCCAGAACCAGCTTCGGGTTCATCACGAGCGCGCGCGCGAGCGCCACGCGCTGCTGCTCGCCGCCGGACATCTCTCCAGGACGGTGGGTCGCCCGGCTCGTGAGGCCCACGTCCTCGAGCAGCCCGCGCGCGATCCGCTCAAGCTCCGATCGTCCCATCCCGCGGATGAGGCCCGGCATCATGACGTTCTCGAGCGCGGTGAACTCCGGCAGGAGGTGGTGGAACTGGAAGACGAAGCCGAGCTTCTCGTTCCGGAACGCCGCGAGGCGCGCGCTCGTGTAGCGGGTCACGTCCTCGCCGTCGTATTCGATGGTGCCCGACGTGGGCAGATCGAGCGTGCCGAGGAGATAGAGCATCGTGCTCTTGCCCGCGCCCGAGGCGCCGACGACCGCGAGCATCTCGCCCTTCTTCACCTCGAGGTCGATGCCCTTGAGGATCTCGACCTCGCGCCCCTCGTGGAGGAAGCGCTTGGTCAGGCCACGCACGCGCACGAGCGTCGGTGCGTCGAGATCGATCGCAGCGCGACGGGGGCCCTTCTCGTCGGTCGTCACCTCGTTCGGCGCCTCCGCGGCCGTGTCGTTCGCCTCGATGGACATCCTCAGCCTTGTCTCAGCGCGTCGACGGGGCGCAGTCGGCTCCCGAGGACGGCGGGGTAGATGGTCGCGAGCACACACACCACGACGGCCGCCAACCCGACGAGCGCGAACTCGAGGGGATCGATGTTCACCGGCAAGCGGTCGATGTAATAGACCTCGGGGTTCATGCGGATGAACTTGAAGTGCTCCGCGGCGAAGCACACGAGGTAGCCGAGGCCGAGGCCCGACATCGCGCCGAGCAGCCCGATGAGCAGGCCCTGGAAGAGGAAGATGCCCACGATCGCGCGATCCTCGGCGCCCATCGCCTTGAGGATGCCGACCTCGCGGCCCTTCTCCTGCACCATCAAGACGAGCGCCGCGAAGATGCAGAAGCTCGCGACGAGGATCGCGATGCCGAGCGTGATGAACATCGCGAGCTTCTCGAGCTCGAGCGCGCCGAAGAGGTTGCGGTTCACCTCGCGCCAGCTGCGCACGCGGAGCTCCTGCTCTCCACCCACGGCCCGAGGTCCGAGCGCGTCCCGCACCTCGGCCGCCGACTCGTCCGCGCGCGACCAGTCGTGGCAGCGCGCCTCGATGCCGCTGATCTCTTCGCCCGTGCGCAGGAACGACTGCGCCGTCGCGAGATCCGTGTAGGCCATCTGCATGTCGTACTCGAACATGCCCGTGTAGAAGATGCCGGCGATGCGGAACGCGCGCGTGCGCGGGATGGGCCCCGTCGGTCCGAGGTCGCCGTTCGGCGAGACCACCGTGACCTCGTCGCCGACGTGCAGACGGAGTGAGCGCGCCAGCTCTTGTCCGACGACGAGCCCCGGCAGCACCTCGGCGCGCGCGGGTCGCATGCGCTCGGGCATCGACGGCTGACGCAGCCCATCGAGCGAAGGGCCGTCCAGCTCGGGCGGCGCCCCGAGCTCGTCGGTCTCGAGGCCGTCGAGGAGTCGATCGATCTCGTCGAGGACGTCGTCGTGCCCCGAGACCGCCTCAGCCTCGTCGTCGTGCATCGGCACCGCAGCGAGATCGAACGCGCTCGGTCCACCCGCGTCGTCGAGCACACCCGCGTCCGCCCCGAAGGCCTCGGCGAGCGTCGGCGGCTCGTCGTCCATCGCAGGCAGATCCTCCACGCCCTCGCCGAGCAGGCCCGGCATGTCGAGCAAGCTCCCGTGCATCGACTCGGGCGGCAGATCGAGGAGCTGCTCCGGATGCGCGAGGTACTCGAGCCGACCGAAGCGCATGTTGTTCGGGAGGTCCGTCGCCTCGCCGATGGTCGCCGGATCGATGCCGCGCAGCTCCGCGCCGCCGGGCGCCTCGATCGCGCTCGTGAGCATGACCTCGCCCGCGACGTACGGCGTCGCGCCGCTCACGGACGGCACCGCGCGCACGGCCTCGAGCGCGCTCTCCCAGTCTCCGAAGCTGCCGTGCGTACGATCGACGACGACGTGCGCGTGGTTGCCGAGGATCTTCTGCTGGAGGTCGGCGCGGAAGCCGCCCATCACGCTGAGGGTCGTCGCGAGCGTGCACGACGAGAAGCTCACCGCGAGGATCGAGAGACCGCCGATCGCCGTGAGGAAGCCGCTCTTCTTCGCGCGGAGCATGCGCGCCGCGACCTGCACCTCGAAGCGCGAGGTCTCGAGCAGATCGAGCAAGCGCGGGATCGCGCGGAACAGCGCGCGCACGATGAACAGCGTCGTGATGCCGAGCGCGATCGCGGGCAGCGTCACGTCCTCGTCGTCTTCTTCGGGCACGAACGGCAGCGTCCAGAGCGCGCCGATCATGAGGAACGCCGCGATGCCGTCGACGACGGCCCAGAAGACTCTTCGTACCTTCTCGGGGATCAGCCAGAACGACGCGATCACCGAGGCGAGCTGCAAGAGCGCGCCGAGCGCGAGCAGCACGCCGCTGCCGTAGAGGATCGGGCTGAGTCCCTCGCCGTAGGCGAGCGTGTCGATCGTCTCGAGCCAGCTCTGGAGCGCGCTGCGATCGGGCAGTGCGAACGCGAGGTCGAGCTCGTAGCGCGTCGCCGCGCCGCTCACGTAGTGGATGACCCCGCTCGCCCCCAGCGCCGCGACCACGAACACGATCGCGGCCGTCGCGCCGATGGTGGTGCGCGCGACGCCGCGCGTCTCCGCGGCGCACTCGGACGCGCGCACGAGCGCGGTCGTCGCGACGAACACGAGCACCATCGCGCTCGGCAGGAACGTCGCCCAGCCCGTGATCGCGAAGAGCTCGCCCGGCAGGATGTCCCGCTCGATCTGCAGGGACACGCAGCTCACCGCGTTGCCGACGATCGCGAGCGGGAGCGCCCACGCAGGCCAGCCGAGGCGCAGTCGCCGCACCTCGCTCCTGTCGCGCGCCGAGCGCACGGATCTCCAGACACCGAGCGCGAGCCCGAGGTGCACGACGCCCCAGAGCGCGACCGCTGCGCCTGCCGTCGTCCACCGGTCGAGTCCCTGCGTGAGGGTCACGCAGAGCGCCACGACGCCACCGATCGAGAGGATCGCGCCGGCTGCTCCGTGCGCGAGCGCCTCGCGACGCGCGCTCTGGGTCGCGTCGCTCACGCGCTCAGCGCCCCGTCGTTTCGGCGCGCATGGCGGGGAACAGCAGCACGTCGCGGATCGAGGCCTGGTTGCAGAGCATCATCACGAGGCGATCGACGCCGAGGCCGAAGCCGCCCGCCGGCGGCATGCCGTGCGAGAGCGCGCGGATGTAGTCCGCGTCGAAGTCCATCGCCTCGTCGTCGCCCTTGTCGCGGTTCTGGAGCTGCGCCTCGAAGCGGCCGGCCTGATCGTCGGCATCGTTGAGCTCCGAGAACGCGTTCGAGACCTCGCGGCCCTCGAGGAAGAGCTCGAAGCGATCGGTCACGTGCGGCTCGGCGTCCGATCGACGCGCGAGAGGCGAGACCTCGATCGGGTGCTTGGTGACGAACACGGGCAGCGACTTGGTTCCGTCGGCGCTGCGGTAGAGCAGCGTGAGGTCGGGCTCGACGAGGATCTCGTAGAGCACGAACACACGCTCGCCGTGGTTGCTGCACTTGGCGAGGTGCTTGCGCGCCTCGAACCAGCGCGTGCGGACCTCGTTGCCTGCGGTCTTGAGGGTCTCCTTCATGCGCGCGGGATCGAAGCTCTCCTCGAGCGTCTTCGCGAGCGCCTCGGCGTCGTTCATCGTGCTGCGCGTCAAGCCTGCCCCGAACGCAGAAGGCCCGAGCGGGGTGCGACAGAGCGGCTGTCCATCGGCGCCGAGGTTGGCGCGGTTCACGATCGCGTCACGCATGTCGACGCGCACGAACGGCTCCTCGAGCGAGAAGCGACGGTCCTCCCACCACGAATTGGGCGACCACTGTTCCTTGGTCTTTCCGTCCTTGAAGAAGCGCGTGTGGAGCGCGCGATCGACGTGACGGAACATGGCCTCGGTGAGGTCCATGAGATCGTCGACGGTGGCGTACGCCATGTAGAACTCGAGGATCGTGAACTCGGGGTTGTGCCGCGTGGACACGCCCTCGTTCCTGAACGCGCGACCGATCTCGTACACGCGGTCGAAGCCGCCCACGAGGAGGCGCTTGAGGTACAGCTCCGGCGCCACGCGCAGGTAGAGCTTCATGTCGAGCACGTTGTGGTGCGTCTCGAACGACTTCGCTGTCGCGCCGCCGCGCAGCGGATGGAGCAGCGGGGTCTCGACCTCGAGGAACTCGCGGGTGTCGAGGAACTCGCGAAGGGCCTTCACGAGGATCGAGCGCGCGCGGAAGACCTGGGCGACGTCGGGGTTCGCGAAGAGGTCGACGTAGCGCTCGCGGTAGCGCTTCTCGACGTCGGTGATGCCGTGCCACTTCTCGGGCGGCGGCCGCATGGCCTTGCCCACGTGCTGGTAGCGATCCGCACGGACCGCGACGTCGCCGGTCTTGGTGCGGATGAGCGGCCCCTTCACCGCCACGTGATCGCCGAGGTCGACGAGCGCGAGCTGCGCCACGTCGTTGTCGGGCAGCATGGGGAACGGCGGCTGCGGCTTGTTGCGCACGAGCGCCTGCGCATCACCGTGCGGCGTGCGGATCACGAGGAAGGGCCCACGCCGCCCGACGACGCGCCCGTAGAGCCAGTGAACCTCTTCGTCGCCCACGAGGCCGGCCTCGTCGGGCAGCGTGGTCAGCGAGCTCTCGCTCGCCTTGGCGCGCGCGATGCGCCCGAAGAGGCGCGTGCGCGAGGCCTCGCGATCCCCGAGCGCATCGTCATCGCCCGCGGGGAGCGAGACACGGAAGTCATTCGGGTACGCCTGCGTGCCGAGGGGCACGAGCTCGGCGGCATGTGCGCGTCGCGACGCGATCAGCTCGTCTTCGGTGGCCATGAGAGGGCCCGATGCGTAGCGCATTCCGCCCTCCGCGCCGAGCGCCCAGCGCGCGATCGAGCGTCGAAAGTCGCGGCAGGCGCTCCCAATCCTCGAGGGTGCTGAGCGAGCTCGTCGAGAGGCTGCCCGAGTGCTGCGCGGCGGGCGGACGGCGGATGCCGGGCCTACGGAGCGCTCGTGGACGGCACCAAGGCGTCGGACAGGGCGCACCGAACGCTCCTCGACGCCCCGTCGGCGCTCCGACGGGCATTCGGAGTGCTCGACCGAGCGCGCGCGTGCCCGTTGGGCGACGCTCGGAGTGCTGGTCCACGTCCGACGGGCGTCCGCCCGGGCACTCGGACCGCTCATCGACGGGAGGCGCGCGCCAGGAGGAGCACTCGGAGTGCCCGAGGAAGCGGAGCGCGCGCCGCTTGGCGCACGCCGAGCGTTCGGTTCGGCAAGCGCGGCGCCTACGGGCGCAGTCGGAGTGCTCCGCACGGCGCGACGTCGCGAGCCGTCTGCGGTCGGGGTGCCCCGGCGACGATGCACGTCACGGCGCGGGCGCGCAGAGCAAGGGCCATGGCGTGGGCCAGTCGTCGGGGCGCGCGGTGACGAAGCGCTCGGCGCTCAGATCGACGCCGACGCACGCAGGCAGCACTCCGCCGCAGTCGGTCTCGTCGCGACACACCACGGTGCAGCGGCCTCCCACGCACATGAGGCTCTGGCAGTCTGCGTCCCGGACGCATGCGTCGCCGAATGCCGCTGTTCCGATCGCACCGGGCGCTTCGCACGCAGCCATGACGGTTCGCAGCGGTGGGTGGAAGACGACCGCGATGCGGCAGAGCGCGCCTTCGCCGCACTCGCTCTGATGGAAGCACGAGTAGATGCAGAGCTCCGGGAGGCGAGCGTCCCCGGCGACGGTGTAGAGGAGGTCGCTGCCGACGCTCGAGCCTCCGCGATTGCAGTCCTCCGGCTCGGCGACTGAGGTGCAGCGGCGCATCATGCCCTCGCAGTACGCCGAGCGGCACTCCTCGTCGCGCTCGCATCGGGCCCCATCAGCAGCACCGTCCGCGGCCGCCGGCGTACACACCCCGGCCTCGCGTCCCGCTTGGTCGACGACGGGGACACACGACTCGTCCTCCGAGCATGGCTGTCCGAGGTAGCACCACCGCCGACACGCGTGGCAGAGCTCATCACCCTCCTCGCAGACCTCGTTGTCGTGCAGCACGCCATCGCCGCACGCGTCTGCCACGCACTCGCCGAGGCGCGCGTCGCAGTAGGGGGTCTCGCCCGTGCACGCCACGTCGGCGACGACTCCGCCGACGCATCGACGGATCGCCGTCGCGGTGCCGCAGGGACCGAGACGGGAGGACAGCGCGGGATCGGTGTCGTCACAGTCGGTGCCGCCGCATGTGGCGTCCGTCTCGCCGTCGAGGTCGAGGTCGGGACACACGAACGCGTCGCTGCCTGCGTCGCGCATGGCGGCATCGGCCGACCACGCATCCGCCTCGGTCAGAGCATCGACACCCGCCGCATCGAGCGGCGGGACGTTCGTCGCAGGACAGCCGGCGAGCACGAGGCTGAGCGCCACGCTCACGATCTCGATCCGCGTCATCGGGAGTCCTCCGCGTTGGTCACGAGCAGCTCCGCCCACAGCGGCGACCTCCGAGGAGCGTACAGGCACAGCTCCGCCTCGTCGTGGTCCGAGACGACGGCTCGAGTCGCGTGACAGAGGCGCGGCCCACGAGCCTTCTGGGTCCAGCGCCGGAGCTCGGGACGGTCCGTCAGTGCCCTGCTCGAGTCGGCCAGAGATTGGGTCGTGCCGTGGGACGAGGTGAAGCGCCCGCCACTGGGCGATGGGCCCGGAAGCACGCGATATCGAACTATCGAGGACCGTCCCCTTGTTTGCTCGCAGTGGCTGGAGCGGCTCGTCGCCGACGGCTCGTCCCTAGCTCGCGCATGGTCGAGCCCAGGAGCCAGCCGCAGAAGAACAGCATGGCGACGCCCGTCGCGAAGAGGACGAGCGGCACGGCGATCTCCCACGGCGAGGCG
Organism: Deltaproteobacteria bacterium; assembly: GCA_017303575.1. Taxonomy (GTDB): domain Bacteria; phylum Myxococcota_A; class Polyangia; order Polyangiales; family Sandaracinaceae; genus JAFLCL01. Next base: position 2,523 of record JAFLCL010000115.1, on the reverse strand, counting down.
CCCAGAGCCGCGTCGTCGCGCGCGTGACCGTTCGGAACGGGGATCGTCGTGCCCGCGAGCATGCCGAGGACCAGGGCCAGGCAGTGGCGGACGGCCACTCGCGGTTCTCTGCTCGCTGCGCCGACCACGATCACGAGAGTCACCGCGGCGAGCAGCGCCAACGTCAGCAGGTCCGGCGATGCGACGTTCGCGTCGGCGGCCGCGAGAGCGAACGTCGACAGCCCACCCAGCGTCGCGATGACGCAGAGCCCCGCGGCACCACGCGCGATCGGTCCTGCGTCGAGAGACATGGATGCGGACGAACCGATGCGGAGGGTGCGGCATTCCGGCAGGAGCGCTCGACGACGCTGCGCGCGCACGACAGAGCAGGTCGATGGAGATCCGGTTTCCGAAGGCCCTCGGTGTGGGCTCCGTGATCGGCGTCGTCGCGCCGAGCTCGCCTGTCGCGCCTGCGCTCGAGCCGCGGCTCGATCTCGTGCTGGCGGCGCTGAGGCAGCGAGGGTTCGTCGTGCGGCAGTCGTCGTGCCTGCGCGCGAGCGAGACGGCGCCTGCGGAGGTGCGGCTCGAGGCGTGGAACGAGGCGCTGCACGACGACGCGATCGATGCGGTGATCCCGCCGTGGGGAGGCGACCTCGCGATCGAGCTGCTCTCGGGCATGGACTTCGAGCGCCTCTCGCGCGCGCGTCCCAAGTGGATCCTCGGCTACTCCGACGTGAGCACGCTGCTCGTGCCGCTCTTGCTCCGTGCAGGCTGGGCCTCGGCGCATGGGCCCAACCTCATGGACCTCGTGCCCGGCCAAGACGATCCGGTCACGCGCGCCGCGCTCGCGACGCTGACGTCCGACGAGACCCTCACGCAGCGCAGCGCGAGCCACTTCCAGACCGCGTGGGTCGACTGGGCGAGGCGACCGGGCGCGCTCTTCCAGCTCGATCAGCCGACGCGCGTGCGATCGCTCGACGGTGGTGCCGTGCACGTCGAGGGACGCTTGATCGGCGGGTGCATCGACACGCTGTCGACGATCGTGGGCACGCCGTACGGCGACGTGGGCGGCTTCGTGCGTGCGCACCGCGACGAGGGTGTGATCGTGTTCCTCGAGAACTGCGAGCTCCAGCCCGGACAGCTCACGCGCGCGCTCACCCAGATGCGCCTGGCGGGCTGGCTCGACGGAGTGCGCGCGGTTCTGTTCGGTCGATCGTCGGCGAAGCAGACACCGTCTGCGGTGTTCGAGGAGATCGTGCGAGGCGTGCTCGGAGACGCGACGTTCCCGATCGTGCTCGACGCAGACGTCGGCCACGTGCCCCCGCAGTGGACGCTGATCGAGGGGGCGCGCGCGACGCTCGACGTCGACGGGAGCACGGCGACGATCACACAGACCCGATGAGGGTCCTCGACGCGAGCACCTAGAAACGACAACGCCCGCTCGAACACGAGCGGGCGAGTCAGAGAACGCAAGCGGAGGGGGCCCCGCCACGCGGGGGAGGGGTCGCACGACCCCTCAGACAATCACAGCGCGAAGACCTCTTCGAGGCGCGCGATCTCGCCGAGGGACGTGGTCAGGCGGCCCTGGATCTCGATGGTCGCGTCCATGAGCGTCTTGATCTCGCGGATGCTGTTCACGTACTCGCCGAACGCGCCCGTCTGCGAGGCGAGCACGCCGCGGCTGCCGGCGCCGTCGATGAGGAGCACGTGCGTGGGGGCGCTGCCGATCTCGACGCCCGGCGCGAACACCGCCATCGCGCGGCCGGGACCGCCGCGGGTGCCGCGCACGAGGACGCGGGGCTCGTCGTTCTCGGGAGGCGCCTCTTCGAGGAAGGCGAGCTGACCGACGGTGCGCGAGACGGCGGCATCGCCCTCGCCTTCGGTCGCCGTCACGAGGACCGCGCCGAACTGCGCGCTCGCCGACTCGCTCGTCGCCGTCGCGGTGCGATCGAGCTCGGTGCGACGCGCCTCGGGCAGCGTGGTGGCCTGCAGGTGGCCGAACATCGCCCAGAGCTGCTGGATGTTGTTGTAGTAGGAGAAGAGGTCGTCGACCGTCTGCGGCTGGAACGCGCCGTAGTTCTTGCGCGCGAACGCGCCGGCCTGGAGCGGGTTCTCGAGCGCGCGGAGCTGCTCGATGGACGCGTAGTCGACGCGCGCCGGCTGACCGCCCTGGCCTGCGGCGGCGGCGACGCACGCGTCGATCTTCGACTGCGCGTCGAGCACCGTGCGCGAGGCCGTGTCGACCGCGGTGAAGATGTCGTGACCGTCGCGGACGGTGACGTTGTAGATCGCGCGGCGGCCGTTCATCGACCCGCCGCCGGCGCCGAGCGCGGCGCCGAGGAGGATGCAGACGCCGGCCACGAGGAACGTGCGGCCGCGCTGCTGACGGCCGACCTCGTCGTCGGACACCGGCTTCTCGTCGATGACGAGGCGGACCTCCTGCGGGCCTCCGCCGTAGCTCGACGCCTGCGCGGCGAACGGATCCGAGGGCGGCCTGGGCTTGGGCGGCGCTGCGGGCGCAGCGGCCGGCTGCGCGAAAGGAGG
>JAFLCL010000114.1 GCA_017303575.1 Deltaproteobacteria bacterium | reverse complement strand
CGTCGCGATGTTCCTCTGTCGCAGCACGGCGACTGGCCTCGATCTCGCGAGCCTGACCGAAGGCGCCGCGGGCGAAGGCGGCGCTGCGGTGAGCGGCGGTGCCAGCGGTGTGGCCGGCATGGCCGCGCGGTTGATCGACGGCTGCGCGCTCTGATCACCGACAGACGTAGTCGTCTGCCATGAACGACGCGCGGCACTCCGCGTCGTCGTTGCAGCCCGCGTACACACAAGCACCTTCCGAACTGCAGGTGTAGTTGTCCGCGTCGAAGGCGCCGCTGCTCGTGGCGCAGTCGGACGCCTCGACGCAGCCATGCACGCAATTGCGCTCGGCCGTCGGCACGGGAAGGCCCGTGTCGGGCAAGGTGGCGCGTCGACAGACGAAGGCGCTGCTCGAGAAGGTCGCCGCGCACTCTGCGTCGTGGCGGCAGCCCCGGTACTCGCACACCCCTCCGACACACTCGTAGTTGTCGGTGTCGAACGCCGCCGTGCCCGAGCCGCACTCCGCGCTCGTCGAGCACGTGTCGAGGCAGCTCGGAAACCCCGCCACGTCGCGACAGGCGTAGTCGTCGCGACCAAACGCGGTCCGACACTCGCCGTCGTTCCTGCAGCCGGTCCAACGACACACGCCCGCATCACACGTGTAGTGCGACGCGTCGTAGAGCGCGAGGCCGGCCGTCGCGCAGTCCGCCGCGGCGGCGCAGCTCGTGCGACAGAACGCGAGCGGCGGTGTCGACGCGTCGGGCGATGGAGGACCCGCGTCGAGTCCCTCCGCCACGTGGGCGTCCACGCCGGGAGGCACGTGGGCATCGGGCGGCGGCGGCAGATCCGCATCGACGCCCGGTGGCACGTAGACGTCGAGGCTCAACGCATCGTGGTCAGTCGATCCCGCATCGCGCCGATCGCGCGCGGGGTCACAGGCAGCGAAGAGGAGGAGGGCGAGGACGAACGTTCGGGCGCGCACGAGCCCGAGCGTACGTCGAGCCGTGCCTCACAGCAGCTTCGTCGCCGCGACCGCGGTGGCCTCGGCCGACTGCGGGTTCTGACCGGTGACGAGGCGGCCATCGACGACGACGTTCGAGACGAACGGAAGGAGCGCCTTCTCGTAGCGGGCGCCGCGCTTCTTCATCTCGGCTTCCACGTCGTACGGAACGATCTTCGAGACACCCGCGAGGATCTCTTCGTTCCACGAGAAGCCCGTGAGCGCGCGACCGGCGACGAGGTACGCACCGTCCGAGAGCTTGGTGTTCAAGAGGCCGCAGTAGCCGTGGCACACCGACGAGACCACGCCGCCGCGCTCGAAGATCTCGCGCGTGACGCGCTGCAGCTCTTCGCTCTCGGCGAAGTCGAACATCACACCGTGACCGCCGGTGAAGTAGATCGCGTCGAGCTCCTTCGTGTCGATCTCGTCGGGCCGCGCGGTCGTCTCGAGCAGCTTCATGCGCGCAGGATCCGCGCGCCACGCCTTCGCCGTCGCGTCGAGGTTGGGCCAGCCGAGCGCGCGGGGCTCGAGCGGCGACACACCGCCCTGGGGTGAGACGAGGCGCTGCTCGTAGCCCTTTGTCTCGAAGACGTGCCACGCATGCGTGAGCTCCGAGAGCCAGAGCCCCGTCGGGTGCGAAGGATCGGCGTAGTGCCCGACGTTGGTGACGACGTGGAGGACGCGCTTGGGCATCCTCGCCACTATCACGCGATCACGAGCCGAACAGCGCGCCGATGCCGATGCCGAAGATCGCGCCGAGCACGAGCGGGATCAGGATGCCGATGACGGCGAGCGTGATGCCGCCGTAGACGAGCACCTTGTCGACGGTGGTGGCCTCGGCCTTCGGGTCGTCGCGGTACTTCTCGATGATCTCGAGGTTCTTGCGGTTCGCGCGCCAGTACACGTCCCAGATGTCGCCGAGGATCGGCACCGCGCCGCCCACCGTGTCGATCGCGACGTTGGCGACCATGCGTCCGAGCGCGATCGTGGGCAGGCGCTCCTTGAGGCCGAGCAAGAGGAGCGCGATCGAGCCGGTGCCGGTGATCACGTCGCCTGCACCGGGGAGCAGGAGGCCGATGATCGGATCGAGGCCGATGTGGATGTCGGTGCCCGGGATGCGGAAGAGCTCGTCCGTCATGCGCACGAGGCGCTCGGCCCACGGCGCGATCTGTCCCTTGATCGCCTTCTTGAGCTCGGGCGAGACGTCGTCCCCGAGCACCCGATCCACGGCCTCGCCCGTGAGCGCGTCGCTCAGCTCCTTCTTCCGATCGATGCGCGGCTCGAGCTCCGCGGCCGCGGAGCCGCTCCGCTTGGCCAGGCTCGATCCAGGGACATCGTGATCAGTCATCGCGCGCATGTTCGCGCGAAGCTACGCCTCGGTCGAACGCGTTATTTCAGCGTCGGCGCTGGCGGAGCTGGACGACGTGGGCGCGGATGCGATCCGCTTCCGGATCGCGGGGGCGCTGGCGCAGATACTCGTCGTAGTAGTCGGCCGCGTCGTCGAGCGAGCGCAGGTGCTCCGAAGTGACCGCGAGGTTGTAGACGAGCTCGGGCACTTCCACGTCGAGCGCCTGGAACGCCGCCGCTGCGGCGCTGAACGCCTGCAGCGCGGGCGCGTAGCGACGACGTCGGAACATCTCCTGACCCGACGCGAAGAGCGCGGCGGCATCCGCGGTGACAGCGTCCATCGTGGGCGGCAGCGTCATCGTGTTGTCGCGCTGTCGGGCCTGGAGCTGCTCCATGCGGGCGATGCGCGCATCCACGTCGGCGCGCTCTGCGTCCGTGGGCTGACCCGTCTCGAGGTAGCGCCGGTAGAACTGCACGGCGTGCTCGGGATCGGCCATGCGCTGGTAGCAATACGCGATGTTGTAGGCGAGCTCGGGGCTCGGGACGATCGCGTCGACCTGCGTGAGCAACGTGACCGCGTGACCGAAGTCGTTCGCCTCGTACGCGCGCATGCCCTCGACGAAGAGCTCGCGCGCCCGCGTCATCGCAGGTGAGTCGGGCGGCGGCGCGGCCTCGGGCGGAGGCGCGTCGGGATCGACCGGGCCGGCCTGCTGCGGCTGCGCCTGTGACGCCTCCGCGGTGGTCGTGTCTTCGGTCGGCGTGGTCTCGCCGCCGCTCGACGACTCGAACGGCTGCGCCTGCGCCGACTCGGGCTCTTCGTCCGTCGCTCCGCCGCCGCAGCCCGAAGCGAGCCCGACGAGAGGCAGCGCGACGACGACGAGCGCGTGCGGGAGTCGCATCAAGCCTTCTCGGCGCGCGCGAGCTTGGCCTGCGCGTCTTCCTGCTTCTTGAGCTGCGTCTCGAGCTTCTTGATCGTGCGCTTGAGCTCACGCACGTCGTTCTTGGTCACGAGGCCGAGCGACTTCGCGACGCCCTCGACGCGCGTGTCGATCTCTTCCTGCACCTTGCCGCGCAGCTGGAAGGCCTGCATCGCGACCTTCATCACGCGCTCGTCCTGCACGACCTTCGCGACACGCGGGTCCTGCATCATCTCCATGCCCTTCTTCATCACGCGCGACTTGAGGCTCATGCCCCGATGATCTTCCGCGTCGCGCGGTCGGTCAACGTCACACGCCACAAACGAAGAGGGCGCGCCTCCGTGCGAGACACGCCCTCCATAGACTCGTCTGCGGCTCTCGGGGCGCCTCGCGGCGGGGTCAGCGCAGCTGACCCCTGGAGCGGGAGCGATGCGAGGAGCGCAGCGACGAAGTGAGCGACGGGGTGTGCAGAGGGGCCAGCGGCCCCTCGCCCGGCCAACTCAAGCCAGGAGCTTCTGGAGCTTCGTCGCGAGCATCGCGTTGCCGGTCACCTTGAGCTTGCCCGTGAAGTAGAGCTGCATCGCGGCGCCGGGGTTCGTGCTGATCGTCGCCCAGTCGGCGGACGAGAGCTCGAGCGTCACGTCTGCGGGCTCTTCGGCCGCGCGCACGCCCGGGTTGTTCTTGCAGTCGACGGTCCACGTGCCGCCGCCGTCGCCCGTGATCTTGAAGAGGAACACCGCGCCGATGGCCTTGGCCTCGTCGGGGTTGCCCGAGATCTTCTCGGGAAGGCGCGTTCCGAAGTCGGTCTGTGCGTCGGCCATGGCTCGTTCTCTCCTCTGGTTGGCTCTCGCGAATGAATCGCGATTCAGTGCGCGGGATCTAGTCGGCGGCGCCGAGGGGTGTCAAGCGCGCGAGACGCTTCGCTGCGTCGTCGTTCCGTCACGAACGGTCAGCAGCTAACGTCGGCCCCATGTCGGACCGTCCGCTCGAAGGCCTTCGTGTGCTCGACCTCTCGCGCCTCTTGCCCGGGCCGTGCGCGACGATGGTGCTCGCTGATCTCGGCGCGCAGGTCGACAAGGTCGAGGATCCGCAGGGCGGCGACTACCTCCGCTTCATGCCGCCGCAGCACGAGGGTCTGAACGCGCCGTTCCGCATGCTGAACCGGGGCAAGCGCTCGCTCGTGCTCGATCTGAAGAAGCCGCAGGCGCGCGAGACCTTCCTGCGGCTGGTGCCTCGCTACGACGTGATCGTCGAGAGCTTCCGGCCCGGCGTGATGAGCAAGCTCGGCCTCGGCTACGACGTGCTCGCGACGACCAACCCGCGCATCGTGGTGTGCGCGATCACCGGCTACGGCCAGGACGGTCCACTCGCGCACCGCGCGGGCCACGACATCAACTACCTCGCGCGCGCGGGCGTGCTCGGGCTCACCGGGCCCGAGGGCGGACCGCCGCAGATCTTCGGCGTGCAGCTCGCCGACATCGCGGGCGCGCTCGTCGGTGTGCAAGGCATCCTCGCGGCGCTCGTGGCGCGAGCGACCACGGGCAAGGGCCGCTTCGTCGATGTCTCGATGTGCGAGGCAGCGATGCCCTTCGCGGCATTCGGCCTGATGAGCGCGTTCGCGGGCGATGCCGTGAGCGGAGGTCTCTCGGCGCTCGCGGGCGCGATCGCGCCCTTCGGCACCTACACGACCAAGGACGGACGCGCGATGGCGCTCGGGGCGCTCGAGCCCAAGTTCTGGCTCGCGTTCTGCGCGGTGGTGGGGATCGAGGGCGACATGATCGCGATGGCGCCGGGCCCCCACCAGCCCGATCTCAAGGCGAAGCTTCGCGCGATCTTCGCGGACAAGACGTTCGCCGAGTGGTGCACGATCGCGAGCGCCACCGACTGCTGCCTCGAGCCGGTGCTCTTGCCGGAGGAGCTCCTGAACGACGCGCAACACGAGGCACGCGGTGCGCTGCCGCGCGAAGGGACGCTGCCCTACGTGAAGACGCCGGGCGCGAAGGCCTGGGCCACGAGCGCGGCGCCCGCGCAGGGACAGCACTCGGACGAGATCCTCTCCGAGGGCGGCCTCACGCGCGACGAGATCGCCGATCTGCGCGCCGTGCAGGCCACGCGGTAGCCGTTCTTCCACGCGGCTGCTTCTTTCGGTGACTCGGGACGGCGTGATACCGTCGCCGCCGCTTCGCAAGGCATCCATGGCGTCCCCGCTCGTCGGCTACAACACCAACGTCCGCCACCACGGCAAGGTGTTCCACATCCAGACCGAGGACTCCGGCCTGACGCATGGGCACATCTTCACCCACCTCTTCGCCGATGGTGGCCGCATCATCGCGACGAAGAAGACGACCTACGCGCAGCACATCGGCACCGAGCGCTACCCGAGCGCGGTGAAGAAGCTGATGCAGGCGCAGCACAAGGCGATGTTCATCGCGCTGCGCGACGGCCTCTTCGACGAGGACGAGGTGAAGGGCGCGAAGGAATTCGCGCTGCGCGAGATCACGCTCGAAGACGACGCAGGCGCCAAGGCACCGACGTCCGGCAGCGTGCAGCTCCCCAAGGCCGATGCGCCCGTCGCAGCGCCGATCGCGGCGGCCGCCGCGCCGCTCCCGCTCGGATCGCAGACCGATCTCGACATCGCCGCGCTCGAGCGCGCCGCGCAGGGCTACACCGAGCCCACGGCGGCCGACATGCTCGTCGACAAGCACCCGACGGTGCCGGGCTCGCTGCCCGCGCCGATCCCGCTGGCCTCCGATCTGTCGCCCTCGGCCCCCAAGCCGATCGCCAAGACGTTCTCGAAGCCCAACGCCGCGCCGGTCGCGAGCGCCTCGCCGGTGCAGGCACCGCCCGCCAAGAGCAGCAAGTACGGCACGACCCAGCAGGCGATGAAGCGTCCGCCCTCGGCGCGTCCGCGTGAGTCGCTCTTCGGCCAGGACCTCCTCAGCGAGAAGTCGCTCGACGAGGTCATCATGAGCTACCTGTCGGACGACCTCGACAAGGAGTGAGCGTGTCTCGCGCGTCGCAGTCCCGCGCGGTCGCGTCGGCGAGCCCTCTTCGCACCGTTGCCTACGCCCCGCCTCGGGTGCCGGCGCCCGAGGTGCTCGCACGCATCCGCGAAGACCGCGTGATCGCCGACGCGCGGCGCACGGTTCGCGCCTTCGCGGAGACGCCAGTGGCGCGCGAGGTGATCGAAGAGGCCCTGCGGATCGCGGGCTCGGCGCCCAGCGGCGCGCACCGCGAGCCGTGGCACTTCGTGGCCATCTCGGATCGCGACACCAAGGCGAGGATCCGCGTGGCCGCCGAGGTCGAAGAGCGGACGTTCTACGAGACGCGGGCGACCCCGGAGTGGCTCGAGGCGCTCGCGCCGCTCGGCACGGACTTCGCGAAGGAGCACCTCACGACGGCGCCGTGGCTGATCGTCGTCTTCCGCCGCGACCACGACGAGACACCCGAGGGCCCGCGCAAGAACTACTACGTGAACGAGTCCGTCGGCATCGCCACGGGGTTCTTGATTCAAGCGCTCCACCGCGCGGGCCTCGCGACGCTCACGCACACGCCGGCGCCGATGACGTTCCTGCGCGAGCTCTGCGGACGACCCAAGAACGAGAAGCCGTTCGTGCTCCTGCCCGTGGGCTATCCCGCGATCGACTGCCACGTGCCGGATCTGAAGCGAAAGACGCTCGAGGAGATCTCGACCTTCGTCGAGTGACGTCGTGATCAGCCCGTCTCGCCGGGGAGCGGGATTCGCTCCTGATCGTCGCCGGGGATCGTCGGGAACTCACGCGCCACCCAGCGGCGCTTGGCGTCTTCGAGGCGCTCCTTGCTCGAGCTGACGAAGTTCCACTCGAGGTGACGCGGGTTCCTGCTGCGCACGCCCTCGAGGTGCGGGCCGCCGACGAAGACGACGCGTGAGGGCTCCGTCGCGACGAAGCTCATCGCCCGATCCTCGGCGCGGATGGCGATCTGTCGCGGCGCGATCGCGACGTCGTCGATCGTGATGCCGCCCGCTGCGAGGTAGATCGCGACGTCGTCGATCGCGCGCGGCACCTCGAGGCGCGCGCCTCGATCGAGCTCGGCGATCGCGAAGAACGGCAGGGACGACACGACAGCGGGTGAACGCACGCCCCACGCCTCACCGAGCAGCACACGCACGCGCGCGACGGCCCCCTCGGGTGTCGTGATCTCCGTCGAAGGCAGCGTGGTGCTCGCGTGGTGCACGAAGCTCGGATCGCACTCCTCGTCGTGTGTCGGCAGCGCGATCCACAGCTGGATGCCGTGGAGGTGCCCGCCCTCGCGGCGTGTCTGATCCGATGCGCGCTCGGAGTGCACGATGCCTCGGCCAGCGACCATCACGTTCACAGCACCGGGGCGGATCGGCTGGACGAAGCCGAGGCTGTCGCGGTGCACGATCTCTCCTTCGAAGAGGTAGGTGACCGTGGCCAGGCCGATGTGCGGATGCGGACGCACGTCGAAGCCCTTGCCCGCCGCGATGTCGCTCGGCCCCATGTGATCGAGGAACACCACGGGCCCCACGGCACGACAGCCGGCTTGCGGCAGCGCGCGGCCGACCACCAGGCCATCGCCGAGGTCGTGCGTCTTGGCGGTGAAGAGGAGCTCGAGGTCGGGGTGCGGCGCGCTCATCGCCGCGAGGGTAGCCGAGGTCCGAGCAACGACAGCGCGTCGACGAGGCGATCGTGCAGGTGCTCCACGCGCTCGGTGTGACGCGCGCGGGCGTCCGCGAAATGAGCCGTCGACGGCGGGCGCGAAAGGTCGGCATCATGGAAGCGAGGCACGTGACGCAGCTGCGAGCACCGACCGACCGCTGGGCCCGACGCGCGATCACGACGCTGATCGCCGCGCCGCTCGCGCTCACGGCGGTCGCATGCACGGGCGAGCTCGACGCAGGTCCGATCACCGCGGGCGCTGCGTGCGCCACGCCCGACGTGCCGCTCGAGCCCATCGGTCGCCTCACGCGCGTCGAGTACGACTACACGGTGCGGGATCTGCTGCACGTGGGCACGAGCCCCGCGCCCGGCTTCGCCGCGGACGACGGCACCACGGGCTTCGAGGTCGGCGGCACTGTGTCGCCGCTGCTCGCGGAGCAGTATGTCGATGCAGCGCTCGCGCTGGGTGAGCGCGCGGCCGACGATCCCGCGGCGGTCGATGCCGCGCTCGGACGATGCCCCACGAGCGGCAGCGAGGCCGAGGCCTGCGTCGAGGACTTCCTCGAGCGCTTCACGCGCCTCGCGTTCCGCGCGCCCACCGATCGTGTGGAGATCGACGCGCTGATGGCGCTCTACCGCGAGGGCGTCGCGATCGAAGGCCACCGCGGTGGTCTCACCGCTGCCATCGCCGGCGTGCTGAGCTCGCCTCGTTTTCTCTATCACCGCGAGAGCGAGCCCGCGCTCGATGCGGGGGCAGTGGGAGCGCTCGATGGCACCACCGTCGCCTCGCGCCTGTCGTACTTCTTCTGGCGCTCGATGCCGGACGAGGCGCTCCTCGACGACGCCGAGGAAGGCATGCTCGACGAGCCCGAGGGCATCGAGTCCGCCGCGCGCCGCATGATCGAAGACCCACGCTTCGAGCGAGGCACGCACGACTTCGTGCGGCAGTGGCTCGGCCTCGATGGCCTCTCGCGCCTCACCAAGGACGACGCGATCGTGCCCGGCTGGCAGACCGAGCTCCGCGCCTCGCTGCGCACGTCGATGGACGCGTTCGTCGATCACGTGATGACGGAGGAAGAGGGCTCGTTCGAGGCCCTGATGACGTCGAACGTCGTCTTCGCGGACGAAGCGCTCGCAGGCGCGCTCGGCGAGACGTTCACCTCGCCCGATCCCGAGACTGGTCTCGCGCGGCTCACGCTGCCCGCGAGCGAGCGCGCGGGTCTGCTCACGCAGCCCGCGCTGATGGCGCTGCTCGCGAAGCCGAACCAGAGCGATCCGATCCACCGCGGCGTGTTCGTGCGAACGCGTGTGCTGTGCGACGTGCTCGAGGCACCGCCCGCCGACGTGGATCTGACCCCGCCCGATCTCGCGCCCGGCCTCACGACCCGCCAGCGCTTCGACATGCACCGCACCGAGCCGCGCTGCGCGGCGTGTCACACGCTGATCGATCCCATCGGGTACGGCTTCGAGCACTACGACGCGATGGGCGTCTTCCGCACGCACGAGGGTGAGCTCTCGATCGACGCGCGCGGCGAGGTCTTCGACGGCGAGGATGCGAACGGCGCGTTCGACGGTGCGGTGGAGCTGTCCGAGCGCCTCGCCCAGAGCCGCGTCGCCCAACGCTGCATGGCGCGCCAGGTGTTCCGCTTCGCGGTGGGACGCATCGAGCAGAACCGCGACACGTGCTCGACGCGCGTGCTCGATCACGCGTTCTCGCGATCCGATCTCGACCTCCGCGAGCTGATGATCGCGATCGTTCGCACCGACGCGTTCCGCATGCGACGCGTGCAGGAGCACGACCCCGTCACCGGGAGCGAGCCATGACGCGAGCGAAGATCGATCGGGCCGACCAAGTGCGTGCGGAGCGCGCGCGTGACGTGGAGCGCTCGCTCGGCCGGCGTGAGCTCCTCAGGCGCGCGGGCCTCGGCAGCCTGGCCGCAGCGACGCTCGCGACGCCCTTCGTGCGCGGCCTCGGGGGTCGCGGTGCGGCGCAGGACATGAACGCGCCCAAGCGCCTGCTCGTGTTCTTCACGCCGAACGGCACGATCCGCGAGGAGTGGTCGCCCGACGGAGGCGAGACGGACTTCACGTTCCGTCGCATCCTCGCGCCGCTCGAGCGTCACCGCGATCAGCTGCTGATCCTCGATGGCCTCGACATGTCCTCGACGAACGAGGGCCCGGGCGATGGCCACCAGAAGGGCATGGGCCACGTGCTCACCGGCGTCGAGCTCTTGCCCGGCGACACGATGGGCGGCTGCGACACGTGCCCGCCGGTGTCGTGGTCGGGCGGCCTCTCGATCGATCAGCTCATCGCGCAGCACCTGGCCGAGACGACCGTGCGCCGCTTCGACTCGATCGAGGCGGGCGTGCTCTGCGGCGATGCAGAGAACGTGTGGACACGCATGTGCTACCGCGCGCCCAGCGATCCGCTGCCGCCCGAGAGCAACCCCGGCGCGCTCTTCGCGCGGCTCTTCGGCGATCCGAGCGTGGACCTCGAGGCCACGCGTCGTCGCGAGCTCTTGCGGCTTCGGGTGCTCGATCACGACCGGCGCGACTTCGAGCGCCTTCGGGTCGCGCTGGGGCGTGAGGATCGCGAGCGCCTCGACCGACACCTGGCGCTCGTGCGCTCGATGGAGACGCGCCTCGAAGCGAGCGGCGCGGTCGGCGAGCACTGCGCGGCGCCCACGCTCGACGGCATGCTCGACTGGAACGCGGACGCGAACGTGAGCCAGATCCTCGACGCACAGATCGACAACGTCACGATGGCCTTCGCCTGCGACCTCACGCGGGTCGCCTCGATCCAGTGCACCAACAGCGTGGGCAACATCCGCTTCGACGCGATCGGCCTCACGGACCGACACCACGACCTCTCGCACGAGGGCGACTCGAACGCGGAGGCGATCGACAAGATCGTCCGCATCAACGTCTTCTACGCGGAGCGCTTCGCGCACCTGCTCGATCGGCTCTCGTCGGTGCCCGAAGGCGACGAGGGGCAGACGATGCTCGATCACACGCTGGTCGTGTGGGTGAACGAGCTCGGCCGCGGCAACAGCCACACGCTGAACGACATCCCGTTCGTGCTCGCGGGCAACGTGCCCGACGAGATGGGCCGACCGACGTTCCGCACGGGCCGCGTGCTGCGCTTCGAGGAGCGCACGCACAACGATCTCTGGACGCGCCTCGCACAGGCGTTCGGCGCGAGCGTCGAGCGCTTCGGCGACCCGCGTCACTCCGGAGGCCCGCTCGAAGGGCTGAGCTGAGGCCCGACCTCGGGTCGGCGGGGCGAGATTCCCCGGACGTGCGGCGTCAGTCGGCGTCTGCGCGGGGGTACGCTCGGGGGATGAGCACCGATCTCGATCTCTCGACGGATGCGCTCCGGGGTGATCTCTCGCGAGCACAAGCCGCGCTCGGCGTGAGCGTGGAGACCACGGAAGACAAGGAAGCCAGCGCGGGCGGCCGCGTGATGACCACGCGCACGCACCACCTTCCGTACGGCGCGCGCACGACGACGATGCGCGCGCGCTTCGTGAAGCAGGGCTGGGCCGAGCTCGCGAAGAAGATGTTCGTGAAGGAGATCGAGATCGGCGACGAGGCCTTCGACGACGCTGTCTACATCGCGACCGACACGCCCGAGCTCACGCGCGCGTTCGTCGGCATCGCCCGGGTGCGCGAGGCGATCGTGTCGCTCGTCGCGAAAGACTGCATGATCGACGTGGTGGACGACGAGCTCGCGGTCACGCGCCCCGACGCGATCGGCAGCGCGGACGAAGAGATCGCCGAGGCGCTCGCGCTCTACGCGCACCTGAGCTGATCAGCGATCGGGCGCATCACGACCTGCTGGGTCCTCGTCCATGGGCGAGAGCTCGCGTCCGCTCGTAGGCTCGCGCGGATCGCGGCGATCGCGATGTCGAGGCGCACGATCGCGCGCTCGAGCCAGCTCAGATCCTCGCGCGGTGCCGCGGCCACCTTCAGCGACTCGATGAGCCGCTCGGCGAGGAAGCGACGCGTGTCGACGGACGCCCGTGCCTCGATCGGTCGTCGCACCAGCTCGCGGCGTGCGAGCGCGATCACGTGCCGCGCACGCGCGGCGGCTTCGCCAGGCGAGCCACGATCCCGAAAACGCTCGGCGTCGACGAGCAGCGCGTCGAGGCGCGCGAGGAAGGGATCGTGGAGCACGGCTCACCAACACGATCGCGTGTAAGAACCTTCCACGTCACGCGTCAGGACGCGCCACGAGTCACACCGAGATCGAGCCCTTGCGGAAGTCGCTGGGCGCGAGGAGCACGTTGATGCACACGGGCTTGCCGCTCTTCGCGATGCGCTTGGCCTCGTCGAGGACCTCGGCGATCTTCGACTCGTCGTCGAGCAAGAGGCCCACGCCGCCGTAGCCTTCGGCCACCTTCTCGTAGCTCGTGTCGCGCAGCACGGTGCCCACGTCGTCCCCGAGGAGCTCGGTCTGATCGCGCGCGATCTGCGCCCACAGCGCGTCTGTGCCGATCACCGCGATCGGCGCGAGGCCGTGGCGCACGAACGTGTCGAACTCGCTGAGCGAGTACGCGCTCGAGCCGTCGCCCCAGAGGATCCACACCTCGCTGTCCTTCTTGCAGACCGCCGCGCCGGCCGCGAAACCGCCGCCCACGCCGAGGGTGCCGTACACGCCCGGATCGAGCCATCCCAGCGGGCCACGGGGGCGAAGGATGTAGCTCGCGGTGCCCACGAAGTCGCCGCCGTCGGCGACGAGGATCGCGTCGTCCGAGAGCTTCTTCTCGAGCTCGAGGAAGAGCTTGAGCGGGCTCACGCGCTTCGCAGAGCTCACCGAGCCGTCCTTCTCGATCTGCGCGTCGCGCGCGTCCTCGCGCTTCTGGAGCGTGGCGAGCCACTCGCCGCGATCGGCGCCCGCGCTGCCTGCGTGGCGCGCGAGATCGACGAGGAACTGGCCCGGGTGCATGCGGACCGCGATGTCGGGCAGACGGTTCTTGCGCAGCGTCTCGCTCGAGAGGTTCACGCCCACGAGCTTGGCGGACTTGGGGATCGCCTGGCCGTACTTGAGCCGGAAGTCGAAGGGGAAGCCGCACACGATCACGAGATCCGCCTCCTTGAGCGCCTTGCCGCGCTCGTGACGGAACTGGATGTCGCTCTCCTTGCCGAGGAGACCGCGCGCCATGCCGCCGAGGTACGTCGGGATCCCGAGCTCGAGCAGCGCATCGGCCACGCGCACGGGCGTGGGCTCGTTCACCAGGGTCTGGCTGCCGAGCACGAGCAGCGGACGCTTCGCCGTCTTCAGCGCGGCCGCGACCTCCTTCACCTTGGCGCGCGGATCCCCGGGGATCGTGAGATCCATGACCGAAGGGAGCTCGGGCGCGTGCACCGGCACGTGCGGCTGCTCGAACTGTCGGTAGAGGTGACCGCGGAGGTAGAGACGCAGCGCATCGCCGAGCGGGCCCTTCATCGTGGCCTCGGCCATCGTCCACTTCCGCACGATCTCTTCGGGGTAGAGGAGATCGATCGGCACCTCGACGAACACGGGGCCCGGCACACCGCCGAGCGCGATGTCCATCGCGCGCTCGACCGTAGGGCCGAGGCTCTTGTGTGTGGTGACGCGCGTCGCCCACTTGGTGATGGGCGAGAGGATCGAGAGCTGATCGATGTCCTGGAGCGAGCCGCGACCGCGCAGCACGGTCGCCGTCGCGCCGCCGAAGAGCAGCACGGGCGACTCGGCCATCTGCGCGTTCTTGATCGCGGTGATCGTGTTCGTGACGCCGGGCCCTGCGGTCACGGCCGCCACGCCCACGTTGCCCGTGAGGCGCGCCGCTGCGTCGGCCGCGAACACGGCGTTGATCTCTTCGCGCATGTCGACGACGTGAAGCCCGTGCTTCTTGGCGCCCACCAGGATGGGCGAGATGTGCCCACCGCAGAGGGTGAAGACGTGACGGATGCCGCGTCGCTGGAGGATCTCACCGATGATGTCGCCGCCGTGCATAGGGTCGCGGTTTTGTCCCCACGCCTGCGCCCGCGCCAGGCACGAAGTGCCGAGACAGGGCGAAGCCCGCGCCCGTTCTGCCTCACCCGCGAGAAGAAGCAGAACGGGCCCGCTCGCTGCGCTCCCTGGCTCGCTCGCTTCGCTCACTGGCGCGGTCGCTCCGCTCCCTGGCTCGGACCTGCGGTCCTGGCGCGGAGAGAGCGCGCGTTGCACGGTCGCGCCGCATGAGCTCCGCGCGTCACGTCGTGATCGATCGTCCGGGTGGCTACGACCGACTGCGGACCGAGCGCGTCGAGCTGCCCGCACGACCGCGCGATCACGTGCGCATCGACGTCGAAGCGATCGGCGTGAACTACGCGGACTGTGTCGCGCGCATGGGCCTGTACGAGTCGGCGAAGAAGTACGGGGGCTGGCCGCTCGTACCGGGCTTCGAGCTCTCGGGACGCGTCCGCGAGAGCGACGATCCGTCGCTCGAGGTTGGCGCGTCGGTCGTGGCCGTGCGTCGCTTCGGTGCGTACGCGAGCTGCGTGGACGTGCCGCGGCATCAGGTGTTCGCGCTGCCGCGCGCAGGCGATCGCGACGTGACGATCGAGGAGGCTGCGGGCCTGCCCGTGGTGTACGCGACGGCGTGGTACGCGCTGCATCCGCTCGCGAGCATCCGCGCGGGGCAGACGCTGCTGGTGCACTCGGGCGCAGGCGGTGTGGGCGGCGCGATCTTGCAGCTCGCGAAGCAGGCGGGCTGCACGACGGTCGCGGTGGTCGGACGCAGCGACAAGATCGCCGTCGCGAAGACGCTCGGCGCGACGCACGTGATCGACAAGAGCCGTGAGGATCTGTGGACGCGCGCGAGGGAGCTCGCGCCGCGCGGGTACGACGTGGTGCTCGACGCGAACGGCGCCGAGACGCTGTCGCGCTCGTACGACGCGCTGCGATCGCCAGGCAGGCTGATCGTCTATGGCTTCCACACGATGCTGCCGCGCGCAGGAGAGAGCACCACGGGCAGACCGAGCTGGCGCAGGCTCGCGACGAGCTGGCTGCGCACGCCGCGCTTCGATCCGCTGAAGCTCACTGGGCAGAACAAGAGCGTGATGGGCTTCAACCTCAGCTACTTGTTCGAGGAGCGCGCGATCCTCGAGGAAGCGATGAGCGCGATCTGGACGGGCCTCGAGCGCGGAGATCTCACGCCGCTTCCCACGCGCACGTTCCCCTTCGAGCGCGTCGCCGACGCGCACCGAGCGATCGAGAGCGGCACGACCACCGGCAAGCTCGTGCTGACGGTGATGACGTGACGAACGCGGGTCGCGACGATGAGCTCACGCCGTTCGAGCGAGCCGTCGTCGAGCGGATCCTCGCCGGCATGTACGACGTTCCCGGACGCGATGTGCTCCGCGCGCAGCTCCCCGCGATGCGTGTCGCGCGGCGCGAGTACACGGGAGTCGGCCTCTTCGTTGATTTCCAGCATGCCGAAGGTGTGGTGCGCTTGCCCAACGCCGCGCGGGGAACGTTCGGAGGGGATGTGTATGCCGAGATACCGGGGCTTCCTCACGGCGCGGGCTTCGTGCTCTACGTCATCGAAGGGCTCGTCGAGACACTGGAGTGCTTCGGGTACGCGAGCGACGTCAACAGTTGGCCTCGCGAGATCCGAAAATGGGAGATGGCGGACCCACCACGCGAGATGTGAGCGGCTCGAGCGGAGGACCGACACGCGACGACGTCGTCCACGAGGTGAAGGACTCCGACTCGGCGGGGCATGGATCCTCCAACCGAGTCGCACGCACCTCGGGGCTCCGCGTTCGACAGATCCCGTCGCTCCTGCACCCCCTCGAAGCGAGGCGGCGCTGGCCCCGGGCCGCGAGTCGATCACCGAACTTCACGTGCCCCGTCGGCCGGCAAGCGATACTGCGCGGCATGTCCCTCTACTCGATGCTCGCGCCTCGCGGCGCCAATGGGTTCGGCTACGGATCGACCGCGGAGGACGTGACCTCGAAGCTCGATCTGCACGGCAAGACGATCCTCGTCACCGGCTGCAACTCGGGCCTGGGCCTCGAGACGATGCGCGTGCTCCGCAAGCGCGGCGCGCACGTGATCGGCACCGCGCGCACCAAGCAGAAGGCCGACGACGCGGCCGCGGGCCTCGGCTCGCAGTCCGGGCCGTTCACCGGCGCGGCGTGCGAGCTGTCGGATCCGAAGTCGGTGCGGTGGTGCGTCGCCGAGATCCAGAGCAAGGGCACCAAGCTCGATGCGATCATGGCGAACGCCGGCATCATGGCGCTGCCGAAGCTCGAGACCGCGCACGGCTACGAGCTCCAGTTCTTCACGAACCACGTGGGGCACTTCCTCCTCGTGACGGGCTTGCTCGCGCAGCTCACGGACAAGGGCCGCGTGGTGATGACCTCCAGCGAGGCGCACCGGCGTGCGTACGAGGGCGGCGTCCAGCTCGACAACCTCGACGGCAAGAAGGGCGGCTACACGGCCTGGGGCGCGTACGGTCAGAGCAAGATGGCGAACATCCTCTTCGCCAAGAAGCTGGCGAAGAAGCTCGAGGGCACGGCCAAGACCGCGAACGCGCTCCATCCCGGCGTCATCAGGACGAACCTCACGCGCCACAGCTCGCTGGCGGCGATCGCGATGTCGATCGCGTCCCCCCTGGTGCTCAAGAGCGTGGCCGAGGGCGCGGCGACGCAGACCTACCTCGCGGTGCATCCGAGCGTGGAGGGCGTGAGCGGCAAGTACTTCTCGAACTGCCAGATCCTCACCCCGAGACGCGAGGCCGAGGACGCGGCGCTGGCCGACGCGCTGTGGACCAAGACCGAGGAGATCGTGGCGTCGCTGCCGGGCTGACCGTCGTTCGTGTGGCCCCTTGCCCCATGCGGCGGCTACGCTGCGGCGATGCGCTACGCGAGTCGTCTCCGATCCATGGGGATCGCACGTGCCGAAGACGGCCTGCGGCTTGCCCTGTGGGACGGGATGACGTTCACGATCCCGTTCACCGCTTCTCTCCTCGGCACGAGCCCCGCGGGCAGTCGCGGGCTCGGTGAGCCCCACGTGGCGCTGCAGCGACACGACACCCTCGGGCGCGGCGCTGTGTGGTCCACGGCGCGATCGACGGAGGATCTCGAGCGACAACGCGAGGAGGTCCTCGAGTACTTCGCGCTCGGGGCCACCCTCCCCGAGGCCGCGACGGTGATCGACGTGGGCGCGCACTGCGGGCTCTTCGCGATGGAGGTCGCGACGCGATCCAAGGGCGCGACGCTCGGCCTCATCGAGCCGATCCCGCTCTTCCAGGAGGCGATCGTCCGCAACCTGCGCGAGCGCTTTCTGTCGGATCGCGTGTCCGCGGCGACGCGCCTTCATCGTGTGGGCGTGGGCGCGACCGACACCGAGCAGCCGATCGAGTTCGCGTACTTCACGCGCCTGCCTACCGACACCACGTGCCACGTCGACGACAAGTACGCCGAGTTCGCGCAGGTGTTCCGCCACCACGCCGATCGCCTGCGCAGCGAGGTCTCGCGCGCGTTGCCGGGCCGTGTGGGCCGCGGCCTCGGCGACCTCACGTACTCGGTCGTGTCAGACATCCCGGTCGGCGGCTGGAAGAAGCAGCTCTTCGATCGTGCTGTCGGGCTCGAGCGCGTCTCGTGTCGCGTCGTGCGCCTGGACACGTTGCTCGCGCACTACCCCGATCGGATCGACCTGGTGAAGATCGACTGCGAGGGCGCGGAGCTGGTGGCGCTCGAGGGTATCGATGCCTCGCAGTGGTCGCGCATCGATCAGGTGGTGCTCGAGGGCAACGGCGGTGAGGACGAGCGCCGCGCGGTGGCCGAGCTGCTCTCGACGCGCGGCCTCAGCGAACAGCGCGAGGGCGTGCCCACCGGCGCCAGCGAGCAAGGGCTCTCGAGCTACCTGCTCTTCGCACGTCGCCCCGCCTGATCGGCGCACGGCATCACGACGACGTGCCCGTCCCTGACAGCGCTGCGCTGACAGCGGGGCCCGAGGCCGACGTCAGACGCAGCGTCGCGGCGCGCGCGCCAGCCGTGGTCGGCACGAACTCGACGTAGAGGGTGCACACGCCCATCGCAGGCAGGCTCGTGCCCGCGCAGCCATCGCCCTCCGAAGCGATGCGGAAGTCGGAGGGGTTCGCGCCGGCCAGCACCGTCGAGAGCACCTCCGTCGGGCCGGTGCCGGTGTTGCGCACGGAGAAGCCCTGCGCTGCCGACGCGACGCCGAGCGGCGACTCGCCGAAGTCGTGCGTGCTCGGCTCGAGGAAGGGATCGCCGATCGGCAGGCCGGTCCCCAGGAGGGCCGCGGAGGTGGTGCCGCCAGGTGTCGCGGTGGCTTGCAGCGTGGCGGTGTGCATGCCGGCGACGCTCGGCGCGTAGAGCACGTCGATGCTGCAAGACTCGCCGGGAGAGAGCGCGACCCCATCACACCCGTCGGTGCCTCGCGTGAACTGCGACGGGTCGAGACCACCGAGCGCCACGACGAACGAGCCCGAGGTGGCGCTGCCCGGATGGGTGATCGTGAAGAGCTGTGAACGCGAGCCGCCGATCTGGACGTCTCCGAAGTCGAAGGGAGAC
The DNA here is from genome assembly GCA_017303575.1 of Deltaproteobacteria bacterium. GTDB lineage: Bacteria > Myxococcota_A > Polyangia > Polyangiales > Sandaracinaceae > JAFLCL01. The sequence goes on along the minus strand of JAFLCL010000114.1, from coordinate 5,208 downwards.
GGCGAGACGGAGAGGCCTTCGTTCGTGAGACCCGAGCCCACGAGGGTGGCCCTCTCGACGAGATCGCCAGCGGTCGTTGTGATCGTCGCCGAGAGAGGCCCGTCGAGCGCGGGCGAGAGGACGACCTCCACCACACACGCGTCGCCGGGGTCGAGACGCGCGTCCTCACACGCGTTGCTCGTGAGCCGAAAGTGGCTCGCGTCGTCTCCCCCGACGCTCACGCGGATCGCGCTCGTGGTCGCTGTTCCTCGGTTCGTCAGCGTGAGCTCGAGCGGCGCGCTCGACTCACCGATCGGCACGTCGCCGAGCTCGAGGCGCCGCGGATCGAGCACCAGCTCGGGCTGTCCGGGCGGGACCACCGCGGCGTCGACGCTCGTGTCCGGGTGAGGACCCGTGTCGGGCTCGACGATGGACGGCTCGCATCCCGTGATCGCGAGCAGCAAGAGCCAAGGCCTACCCCGCGTCGCACGTCGTTCCATGCCCACCGCACCTCGAGGCGCGAGCGTACCCGCGACCGTGGGGCGCACGAAAGACGCCGGAGGGGTGAGCCTCCGGCGCCTGAATGCGAAGCGATGCGTGAGTCGAGAGGTGAGGTGAGTCGAGAGGTGATCAGAAGGCGTACGCGAAGCCGGCGCGGAACATCGCCTGGCCGAGGTCCACGCGGAGCGTGGCGTCCGAGCCGAGCGGGCCATTCACGTCGTGCCAGAAGACGTGGTGCGTGTAGCCCGCCGCGATGTCGATGCCGACGTTGCGCGTGAAGAAGATCTGCGCGCCGAGGAGGCCGCCGCCGTGCAGGCCGATGCCCGTGTCGATCGAGCCGCCGATGGAGCCGACCGCATCGCGCAGATCGTCGGACACGAAGCTGAGCGTGGGACCGACCTGCGCCGCGAGGTACACAGCGCCGTGGCCACCGCCCTGATCGCCGTTGCCGAACGGCAGGCGCAGGCGCGGCATGAAGCTGATGTGCACGAGCACGCTGGGATCGATCTCCCAGTCCTGACCGCCCTCGCTGTTCCACACCGTCGCGCCCGTCTCGACGCCGAGCGAGAAGATCGGCACGACGGGCACGTCGATGCCGATCACGCCGCCGCCCGAGGGCTCGAGGCCGTCCGTCGAGCTGCTGTCGCCGTTGCTCACGCGCACGTCGCCGAACGCGCCGAGCTGGCCGTCGACGTAGAGCCGCGGCGCCCACGAGGTCTGTGCCTCCTGCGCCGAAGCGCTCGAGGGCGCGAGCCCGCTCGTGGCCACGAGCACGGCGATGGAGCCCAGCGCGAGGCTGAGCGGAGAGAGAGGAGAAGAGGAGCGTCGAGTCGTCATGAGGCCGACCCATGGCAACCGACGTGCCGAGCCAAACACGACGTTTGCAGGCATTCCGTCCGTGTGCGGGACGTGCGTCTCTGCGACAGCGAGGCGTCGCGCCACGCCTCACCACGCATCGATGCGCGTGGAGAACGAGTGAGATCGCACGCGATCGTCGGACGCGCGCGCGGCGGCACACGCGCTGCAAACGCTCCACGCATGACCAGCCAACGCACGAACCAGAACGACCACGACACCACCGCGGCCCACTTCGCCGAGGGCGATGACGCCAGCCTCCGCGAAGGCACCAAGGACGAGAAGGCACGCGCCGTCGCGCTCGTGCGCGAGTTCTCGATCGCGTTGCTCACGACGTTCGATCCCGGCCCCAACGGCTGGGCGCCCAAGCCGCACTCGCGTCCGATGACGATGCTGCGCATCGACGACGACGGCACGCTCTACTTCGTCACCGCGCGCGAGACCGTCGCGACCAACCGCACCAAGAGCCGGCGTCGGGCGCTGGTCACGCTGCAGTCGAACGCGCGCTTCGCCGCGATGGAAGGCCGCATCGACGTGCGCGACGACAACAACCTCCTGCGTGAGATCTGGACCAAGGGCTGCGACGTCTTCTTCGACGGCCCGGAGGATCCGCGCGCTGTCGCGCTCGTGTTCCGCCCCGAGAAGGCGGAGATCTGGGACACCTCGAACCTCAAGGGCCTGCGCTTCCTCTTCGAGGCCGCCAAGGCGCTCATCACCGGCGACAAGGGCGTCGAGGAGCACCCCGATCAGCACCTCGTCGTGAACATGGCCGCGAAATGAGCAACGCCGCGAAGTGAGCAGCGCCGCGAAGTGATCGCGGCGGCGGGCTGAACGAACATCATCGCGGGGTCAGATCCCAACCTTCGAGGTGGCCGGGCCCCGCGTTGCCGTTCTCGCAGCTCGCGAGCACGACGCGCTGCGTGCGCGGCGCGTCGACCTCGAGCACGAGCGGCACGCTGTAGCGCTGACCGGGTCCTTCCACCTCGGCGCGGAACGCCTCGAGGCCATCACGCGCGCGCACCACGTGGAGCACGCCGGGGCTCGCATCGCGCACACCCTGCTCCACGAGCACGGCGTGCTCGACGTTCGCCAGCGACACCACCGCGACGCCGCTCGGATGACGTCGGTACGACGTGCGCGCGGCGGGGCTGTCGAAGCTCGGCTGCTCCCACGCACGCTCGAGCCGCGGGCCCGAAGCGTCGTTCGTCACGCGGAGGCCGACGAGGCCCGCCTCGTTCTCGGAGTCGGGCAGGAACGTCGCGATCACGACGATCGGCGCGCCCTCGGCGTCGTGCGTGAGCACCGGCTGCGTGACCATCGAGCCCGCCCAGTCTGCGTCGCAGCGCGCCCCGCCGTACCCGCACGCGTGCACGACCTCGTGACGATCGTAGAGGGTGCCGAGGTGATCGGCGTCGAGCAGGTACACGGCGCCGTCCTTCGCGGGCAGGACGAGCACGTGCGTCTCGTCCATCGTGCCCTCCGAGAGCGTCATGCGCAGCGGTGCGTTCGCGCCGAGATCCCAGTCGAGCGCGGCGTAGCAGGCGAAGAACGAGAGGCCCTCGCACAGCGGCGCGTCGAGCGGCGGATCGCCCGGCCCGAGGCGCGGCACGAAGAGGTTCTCGCACGACGACAGACACGCCTCGGTCGGCGCGAGCACGTCGAAGCCCGCGCACAGCGTGGGATCGCAGCCGCTGTCGAAGTCGAGGCCCGGACCTCGAAGGCGCATCAGCGTGTGCGCGTAGAGGCCGCGATCGACGTCGAGGTGCCCATTGCCCGTCGGCACGATCAGCTCGAAGTCGCGTCCGTCCGAGGCGGGGACGAAGAGCGGACCGCTCGGCGCCCACACGCCGCCACCGCAGATCATGTCGCGATCACCCGACACGCCGGAGGGACCGCAGTCCGACTCGGGCGTGGTGAGCAAGAGCGCGGAGATCGGCCGCGTGGACCACGCGTCGAGGTCGAGCTCGAAGATCCACCCGTGCCACGGCTGGATGTCGCGCGCGTTGCCGAACGACACGTAGACGTGCCCGAGGCCCGTGGCCGAGGGTGCGTGCACGAGGCGCGAGCGCGAGAGCGCGTTGCTCGCGAGGAAGGAAACCTCGCCCTCGCCCACCACCGCCGGCGCGCTTCCCACGAGCTCCACCGAAGGGAACGCGGGATCGAGCGTCATCGTGCGCAGATCGACGACGACCACGCGGTGCGCGCTCCGCGGGCCGGCCGCGGGATCGGACGCCGTCGCGAGCACCTCTTGGTACGCGACGACGAGGCGCGCGTCGTCCGCAGCGCGCTGCGGCAAGAGGACAGGCGTCGCGATCACGTGCGCGAGCTGCCCTTCGGCGTGGGGCAGCGCGAGGCTCGCGCGCGTGGTGCCCGTCTGCGGATCGAGCAGCGTCACGCGCCCATCGCCACTGGCGACGATCACGGACTCGACGCCGTCGAGCACGACGTGCAGCGGTGATGCGAGCGGACAGCCCGCGAAGGTCTCGGAGCGCCACACACGCTCGCCGAGGACGGTGATCTCGCCCACCGGCTCGTCCGCATCGCAGCCCGTCGCCCAGAGCGCGAGCACCGAGAGCGCCGCGCGCACGCCCGATCGCATCATGCGTACATCCGCTGCGCCATCGCGTCCGCGATGCGACCCACGGCGCGCTCGGCCTCGGGCAGCACGCCGCTCATCGACACGAAGCCGTGGATCAACGAGTCCTCGCTGCGGTGCGTGCACGCGACGCCGGACTCGCGCAGGCGCGTCACGATCGCCTCGCCCTCGTCGCGCAGCGGATCGAAGCCCGCTGTCACGACGTGCGTGGGCGGCAGGCGCGAGAGGTCGGTGACGAAGAGCGGCGACACACGCGGATCGCGCATCTGCGCGGGCGATTGGAGGAAGCGCTCGGTGAACCAGTCGAGCACCTCGGTCGTGAGGAAGTAGTCGCGGCCGAGCTCGCGGTGCGAAGGAAAGCTGCGCGTCATGTCGGTCGCCGGATAGATGGGCACGAGGCCGCACGGCATCGCCATGCCCGCGTCGCGCGCGCTCACCGCCGTCGCGATCGTGAGGTTTCCACCGGCCGAGTCGCCGCTGAGCACGATGCGCTCGGGATCGATGCCGAGCTCGCTCGCGTTCGCGCGCGTCCACGCGTAGGCGGCGAGCGCGTCGTCGTGCGCGGCGGGCAGCTTGTGCTCGGGCGCGAGGCGATAATCGACGGACACGAACACTGCGCCCGTCTGCTCGACGAGCGTGCGCACCAGACCCTCGTGCGAGCGCGGGCTGCCGAGCACGAAGCCACCGCCGTGGAAGTAGACGCAGCACGCAGATGGCGTGTGCGCGCTGGAGGTGGGCCAGAAGATGCGCGCGGTGCACGGACCTTCGATGCGTCGATCCTCGACGCGCTTCATCGGCCGGGGCGCGCGATCGAGGATGGGCCCCAGCTCTTCGTAGTCGTTCCGCGCGCGGCCCACCGTGCGCCTGCCGTTCGGCGGATCGAGGCGCGCGAGATCCTTCAGCAGCACGTACGTGGCGGCGTCGATCGACTGACCCCGATCGTTGGTCGGTAGCTTCTTCCTCACCAGCGACGTGCGAAGCGCGAGCGAGCGAGCGAGCGCACGACGCGCGAGGCGATGTGCGAGCGGTCCAGGAGCACCGGGATCGGCCATGCGCGCGACTCTACAAGCAGGCGGGGCCGCGCGCGCGCGATCAGGGTGCGACGAAGATCGGATCGGCGGCGCCGCTGCCGCCGTCGGTGCCGGACGTTCCGGGCGAGAAGCCGCCGCGGCCCGCGCGGCCTGCGACGCCCGCGGCCTCGATCTTCATCTGGGTCGCGAGCTCGTCGCGGTAGGCGCTCACGTCCGCGCCCGAGCTCAGGTAGACGCCGTGCGATC
>JAFLCL010000113.1 GCA_017303575.1 Deltaproteobacteria bacterium | reverse complement strand
CGCGCGCCAGGCGCGGCGGCGCCTGCGTTCGCGAGCGCGAGGCGCTGCCCGATCGGCGTCTCCTTGCTGCCCACGATGCGCCCCATCGCGAGCGCGGTGCGGAGGGCGCGGGCGAGCGCGCCGGCATCGGCGTAGCGTCGCTTCGGATCGCTGGCGAGCGCGCGATCGAGCGTGGCCGCGAAGGGCGCGAGGTCCTTGCGCAGCGAGGTGAAGAGCGGCGGCGCCTCCTTCGAGATGGCCTCGGCGAGCGCCGCGGGATCGGTGCCCACGTGGGGGGGCCGACCGGTCAGGCCCGCGAAGACGATCGCCGCCGCGGAGTAGAGATCGGCGGTCACCGACGACTCGACCTCGCCCCGCGTCTGCTCCGGCGCGGCGAACGCGAAAGGCTGGAGCGTCGAGATCGACGCGCGCGAGCCAGGCGTACCGAGACGGCTCGCGGTGCGGTTGATGCCGAAGCCGATGAGCTTGGGGATCTCTTTGCCGGGCGCGCCGACGAGCAGCACGTTGCCGGGCTCGACATCGCCGTGCACGAGCGGCTCGCCGCCCGGCAGCTTGAGCGCGTGGACCTTCGTCAGCGCGTCGACGATGCCGATGCCGAGCTCCAGCGTGCGATCGGCGCGCAGCGCGGGGCCCTGCTCCCAGCGCTTCGCGAGGCTGATGCCTTCGAGGCGCTCCATGACGAGGTAGGGCGCGCCGTCGTCGTTCATGCCCGCGTCGAGGACACGGACGACGTTCGCGTGCGTGAGCTCCTTCAGCGCGTTTCCGTGCTCGAGCATGCGGACCTTGAGCAGCTCGGGCGCGTCTTCTTCGAGCATCGCGATGACGACACGACGCCCGCTCGCCGACTCCTTCGCGGCCCACACGGTGCCCGACTCGCTCTCGCCCAGGGGCACCTCGAGCACGTACTTGTCGCCGAACGACACGACCTCGTTCTACCATGGAGCCCTTCGGAGGTGTGGGTCGTGCGCTCGTCCTCTCGGCTGTTCTCGCTCGCTTCCGCGGCGCTTCTCGCGTGCCTCGCGCTCTCGCTCGTCACGAGCTCGGGCGCAGAAGCGCAGCGTCGTCGGCGTCGGGCCGCGCAGCAGACCACCGACACGGCCGAGACCGATCGCGCGCGCTCGCTCTTCGCGGAGGGCGTCTCGCTCGTGGCCGAGTCGCGCTTCGAGGACGCCGAGGCGCGCTTCCGCCAGGCCCTCGCGATCCGTGACGCGCCGGCCATTCGCTACAACCTCGCCTCGGTGCTCTACGAGCAGGGCGAGTACCCAGAAGCACAGATCGAGAACGAGCGCGCGCTCGCCGCCGAGACCGTGCCGGACGCTGTGCGCACGGCGGCGATGGAGCTCCGAGGTCACATCGCCGAGCGCGCGGCGTACGTCACGTTCGAGCTCGCAGGGCCCGCGGTGGGCGGCTCGATCAGCGTCGATGGCTACGTGCTCACCCAGCCGGGCCTCGAGATCCCCCTGTCGCCCGCGTCCCACACGGTGGTCGTCACGCTGTCGGGCGCGGAGGTCGCGCGGCGCGAGGTCGAGGTGCCGACGGGCGAGCACCGCACCGTGGTGGTCGGCGAGGCGCCCGTGGTCGAGACGCCCGTCGTGCCGGGGCGATCGATCGATCAGGAGGACTGGTTCTGGCCCGTCGTCGCGGGCGGCGGCGTGCTCGTCGTCGCGGTGATCGGCGTGAGCGTCGGTGTGGCCGCGACGAGCGGCACCGAGGGACCCGTGCAAGGCAACTTCATGCCGGGAGTGATCACATGGCCGTAGGTCACGATCTCCGCAGCGCGCTCGTGCGCACGCTCTTCCTCGCGCTTCTCGCGGCGTCGATCGGGCTCGTGCCCGGCTGTCAGTCCCCGCGCACCGAGGTGATCGTCGCCGTCGACGCGGACGCCACGGTGCTCGCGCTGATCGACTCGTTCCGCATCGAGGTCACCGACCCGGGTGGCGAGACACGCACAGCGACGGCGATGCTCTCGGACGGCCAGCCTCTGCCGCGCACGCTCGGCCTCTACTGGACCGAAGGACCGCTCGGCCCCTTCCGCGTGGTGGTGAGCGGGATGCGCGGCACGTCGGTGGTGACCACGCGCGAGGCCCGCTTCGAGTTCATCCGCGAGCGCACGCTCGTGCTCCGCATCACGCTGGTGGGCCGATGCCTCAGCACGGTCTGCAACGCCCCCGAGGTGTGCGGCGAGAGCGGGTGCCGCGACGTCGAGATCGCGCCCGCGGAGCTCGAGCCGTGGACGGGCACGATCGATCGTCGTGATGCCGGGGGTCCGCCGATCGACGCCGGGCCCGATGGCGGACGGCCCGACGCGTTCGTGCTGCCGATCGACGCGGGCATGGATGCCTTCGTCGTGCCGCCCGATGCGTTCGTCGAGCCCGATGCGTTCGTCGAGCCCGACGCGTTCGTGGAGCCCGACGCGTTCGTCGAGCCCGACGCGTTCGTCGTGCCGCCCGATGCGTTCGTCGAGCCCGATGCGTTCACGCCTGCCGATGCGTTCGTGCCCGATGGCTGCACGCCGGGCACCGAGACCTGCAACGCGGTGGACGACGACTGCGATCTCCGCACCGACGAGGACTTCGATCTCACGAGCGACGTGGCCCACTGCGGCATGTGCGGACGCGCGTGCATGCTCGCCAACGCCACGCCCGCGTGCAACGCGTCGAGCTGCGAGATCGACTCCTGCAACATGGGCTTCGGCGACTGCAACTCGAGCGACGGCGACGGCTGCGAGACCAACCTCCGGACGAGCGTCACCCACTGCGGCATGTGCGGCCGCGGCTGCACCGGTGGCCGCATGTGCTGCAGCGGCATGTGCCGCTTCAGCTGCTGATCACCGCTGCGGATTCAACTGGGACGCTGGAGGCCCGCGTGCGGGGTGCCGCCGCTGCCTTCTTGCTCGAGGCGAGCGAAGAGATCGCGCAGCTCGGGGCGCGGTCGCAGCGGGAGCACGAAGCCCGAGCCGAGCTCGGTGAGGCGCTTGTCGAGGGCCTCGAGCTCGCGGCCGTTCTGCCTCAGGTAGGCCTCGACCTGGGAGCGGTCGTTCTCGAATTGCGTCTCGAGCTTCTCGAGCTGCGCGCGCAGCGCCTCGGTCTGGAACTCGAGGTCGCGCACCTCGTTGGCCTTGCTCGCGACCCACGCGCGCGCCTTCTCGCTCGTGCCGTGGGAGAGCAGCCAGCGATCGAGCGCGTCGGCGGTCTCGCGCAGCGCGGACACGTGCGTGGGCTGGGGCGCGTTGGCCTCCTGCATCACGCCGAGCGACATCATCTTGCGGTGGCCTTCGCGGTAGGCGCGCTCCGCGTGCTGTGCGGCCTCGAGGTAGGGCTTCACCTCGATCTCGGCGTTGCGGGCGGCGCTTCGTGCCTGCGAGAGGTCTTGTCCGAGCGTGCTCATCGCGTGACCGAGGCGCTGGCGGCCGTCGCGCGCCTGCTGCTCCATCTGCTCGAGCTTTCGCTGCTCGCCCAGGCCGCGGCTGCGGTGCTCGTTCGTGCGCACGAGCGTCTGACGGATCTCGTTGAGCATCGAGAGCGAGAGCTCGGGCGGATTGCCCTGCGGGAAGGCGCGGCGGAGCATCTCCTCGAACACCACCGCGCGGGAGGCCCAGCGCTCGAGCGTGGTCGGCGGAAGTGTGGGCGCGGCGTGACGCTGCGTGGTGCCGAGGCCCGACACAGGCAGCTCCGCGACCTCCTCGGGCGGCGCGAGCGCGAGCAGCTCTCGCTCGACGGTGTGCGCATCCACCGGGCGCTCCTCCGGCTTCTTCGCCATGAGGCGCACGATCAGCTCCTCGAGCCGACGCGGGACGTTCGCGACGTAGTCGGACGGCTTGGGGATCGGCTGCTGCATGTGCGCGATCAGGAAGCCCGTCACGTCCTGCGACTGGAACGGCAGCTGTCCCGTCACCATCTCGAAGAGCATCACGCCGAGCGCGTAGAGATCGGCCGCGGGCCCCGCGTCGATCGAGGTGACGCGCTCGGGCGCCATGTACTGCGGCGTGCCGAAGATCTGCCCCGCGCTGGTGAGGCGCTGGTCGTGGAGCGATCGTGCGATGCCGAAGTCGAGGATCTTCGGGATCATGCGGCCCTTGGGACCGCGCGCGACGAAGACGTTCTCGGGCTTGAGGTCGCGGTGGATGACCTGGAAGTCGTGGGCGCGCGCGAGGCCCCGCGCGATCTGGGCGCCGATCGCGGCGACCTGCGGCGCGGGCATCGGACCTCGCTCGACGAGCGCATCGAGCGAGCTCCCTTCGAGCAGCTCCATCACGAGGTAGGGCGTGCCGTCCTCGGCCTCGCCGTAGTCGCTGATCTCGACGATGTTGGGGTGCGCGATCGCGGCCGCGTTCTTGGCTTCGCGACGAAAGCGCTCCTTGAGCGCAGCGTCGCGCACGAGGTGCGAGCTCATCACCTTGATCGCCACGGGTCGATCGACGAGCTGCTGGCGCGCGCGGTACACGATCGCCATGCCGCCCTCGCCGAGCTTGGCCTCGAGCTGGTAGCGGCCCGCGAGCAGCGTTCCGATGCGCGGGTCCGCGAGCTCTTCGAGCACGGCGCCGTCGACGAAGCAGCGAGGCTCTTCATCGGAGTACTTGAGCTGGCACTGCGGACAGACGCGCATGAGTCCCTCGGGCGCCGATCGTGGCGGGCCCGTGTGCCCCGGCGCAAGCGCCGATCGCGACAGTCCGAGTCGCGGCGCTGCGAATCACGACGCTCCGACTCGCGAGGGTGCGAATCGCCGAAGGGCGTTCACCCGCGTGTCGAGGTGGGTCATGCTCGCGATCGGCGTGACCGAGCACGACACGAACGACGTGCACGATGGCCCCATCCTGGTGGGCTGGCGCGAGTGGGTGTCCTTGCCGCAGCTGGGGATCGTCGCGATCAAGGCCAAGGCCGACACCGGCGCACGCACGAGCGCGATGCACGCGGAGTCCATCGAGCGTCACAGCGTCCACGGCACGCCGATGATCGCGTTCCGTGTGTTCCCCTTCCGCAGTGACCGCGTGACGAGCATCGCGATCGAGGCGCCGCTCGTGGGCGAGCGCCTCGTGCGATCGAGCGATGGTGACGCGCAGATGCGGCCGATCGTGAGGACGACGCTGGAGCTCGCCGGTGTGTCGCGCGAGATCGAGATCTCGCTCGCGTGCCGTGATCTCATGGGGTTTCGCATGCTGCTCGGGCGCGTGGCGTTGGCGGGGATGCTCGTCGATCCGATGCGCAGCTACCTGTGGGGCGAGTTCGAGCCGCCGCCGGCGAGCGACGTCGCACCACCCGCGCGCTGAACGATCGCGCGACCGCCGGGCTCTCGATCCCGACCGCTCACCCGGGCCCGCGCGACGTCGGAGGACGCGATCGCGCATCACGCCTCGAATGTCCGAGACGACCCCCGATCACGACGCGACAGGCGAGTCGACTTCGTTCCTCACGATCCTCTCGGCCGTGGCGCTCGCGCCGCTCGGTCTCGTGCTGCTCCTCGCGGGCGTGACATCGATCGGTCTCGGGCGTCTCGCGCTCACTAGCTGGGGCTGGCTGTGGTCGATCGAATCGATCGCGCTCGGCGTCGGTCTGCTCGCGTGGTCGTCGCGCAGCGCGCGGGTCACGACGCTGCGCCGCGGCAGCGCGATCGCGCTCGTCTTGCTTGCGCTGATCCGCGTCGTGTTCTTCGGCGGCACCGAGGAGGCCTCGATCGTGGTGCTCGATCACGAGGGTCACACGGTGGGCAGCTCTCGCTGGATCGATCGCCTCTTCGAGGAGCGCGACGCGTCGATGGTCGGAAGCCGCCTGCTCACGCTCGTGGGCGCCGTGCCTTCGCGCGAATTCCCTGCGTTGCCCGCGCTGCTCGAGCGCTCGTATCCGCAGACCGAAGCAGACGCGCCGCGCCTCGGGACGCCGATCCCCGCGACGCTGCTCGATCTCCAGCGCGCGGACGCGTTCGACACGATCGTCGTCGAGCCGCGCGGCGCAACGAGCGATGTCGGCGTCGTGTTCCTCCACGGCTTCGCGGGGAGCTTCGCGCTCCAGTGCCTCGAGGTCGCGCACGTCGCGCGCGAGGGAGGTGCGCGCACCGTGTGCCCGGCGACGTCATTCGTGGGCGCGTGGTGGCAGGGCGATGGCGAGGCGATCGTGCGGGGATCGATCGCGCACCTCCGATCCCGAGGCGCGCGCCGCATCGTGCTCGTGGGCTTGAGCAACGGAGGCATCGGCGCCTCGCGTCTGGCCCCTCGTCTGCGTGGGGAGATCGATGCGCTCGTCCTTCTCTCGGGTGTCGCGCCGAGCGCGCCGACCCCACGCGTGCCGACGCTCGTGGTGCAGGGCGATCACGACACGATGGTACCGACGCGCGCGGTGCGCGCCTGGGCACGAGGGCGATCGAACGTGCGCTACGTCGAGCTCGCGGGCACGCACTTCGTGCTGCTCGAGCGACGCGAAGAGATCGACGCAGTTCTCTCCGAAGCGTTGGAGCGGGAGACCGAGCGCGCCTCGCGGTCGTCACGCCGCTGAGCGCGCGAAGATCAGATGAGGATCACGCCCGCTTCGGGCGGGACGATGATGAACACGCGGCGCTCGTCGAGCCTCGCGCTGCGGTTGCCGTAGACGACGATGCGCGCGCGGTAGACCTGCGCGACGGGCGGAGGGGGCACGATGCCGTTGTAGAAGTCGACCTCGAAGTCGACGGCCGTGCCGGGGACCACGTCGAAGAACGTCGTCGCGTCCATGCCGCTCACGCCGCTCGCCGGCGTCGCCATGACGGGCGAGATCGACACGATGAACTGCGTCGCGTCGAGATCGCCCGGGTTGGGGCGCACGTTCTCGGTCTCGGTGCTGACGTCTTGCGGCGTCGTCGTCACGAGCGTGCGGATGCCCTCCACGATCGAGTCGGAGACCATGCCGATCGGCGCGGGATAGACGAGCGGCGCGCCGCTGCCGCTGAGCGACTCCGTCTGTCGCGCCATCGCCTCGTGATCGGTGGGGAACGCCATGCCCGAGTCGTTGCGGATCGGGACGCCGATGAAGCGGCCACCGATCCGGCTCAGCGCATCGGCTGCGTCCGGCAGGTCCTGCGGCGCGGGCGTGATCATCGAGTACGGATGGCGCGAGCCATCGGCCGAGCCTGCGTGCCACTCGAGGTCGGTGACGGTCACGACGATCGGCAAGGAGCCGGGGCGGAAGCACGGATAGCCTCGGCGCGGCACCGGCTCGTCGGGGAACTCGGGGCACACGCGTCGCGGGATCTCGTACGTGTCGCCCATGAACGACCAGCTGCCGCCGCGTCCCGTGGCTGTCTGGTAGAGGCCCTGCACCGCGGACTCGGGGCCGTCGTGTCCGTCGCCGAGCACGATGCCATCGAGCGCGCTGCGCACGGCCGCGATGTCGTCGGTGATGTCCTGCGCGTTCTCGTACGCGTCGTCGTCGGGGCCGCCGAAGAACGTCGGACCGAACGCGCCGCCCGATGCGAACGGGAAGTCCTCGAAGTGACCCACGCCCATCTGCACGTCGGGGATCACCATCGCGAGCTCGGTCGCGATGTCACCGAGCGAGTCGCGCACGTTGTCGATCACGGGCTGCATCGAGCCCGTGGAGTCGATGAGGAAGTAGACGTCGGCCTGCTGGATCGTGGTGCCGAAGCGCAGACGACGGAGCTCGTGCGCTCCCATGTACGGGAGGACGACGAAGAAGTCTTCGGGCGCGATCGTGCTCGCTGCGCTCGTCGGGTCCGTCTCCGCCGCGACCTCGGCGAGATCGGTCACGCCGTCGCCGTCGGTGTCGATGTCGGTCGGGTCGGTGCCGCGCGCGAGCTCTTCGGCGTCGGACAGGCCGTCGTTGTCGCTGTCGAGATCGAGATAGTCCTGCACCTCGTCGGTGTCGGAGTTCGCAGGCGCGCACGCGTTGCCGGTGCGGCTCTCGGTGGTGTCGGGGATGCCATCGCCGTCCGAGTCCGGATCGAGACGGTTCGCGAGGCCGTCGCCGTCGGTGTCGTTGTCGGTCTCGACGCGATCGGCGATGCCGTCGCCGTCCGAGTCGGCCTCGCCCTCGCAGCCCATCGTGGTGCGGCCGACGTCGCCGGCGTCGACGTCTCCTCCCCCGCGCGTGCAGCCCGCGAGGCTCGAGAGGCCTGCGAGCGAGAGACCCAACAACGCAATCGAGCAGTCGAGTCGCGACACGCGCATGACGACCTCCGTGGTGCGTGGCGAGCGTCGGTGCGTCCGTGGGCTCGGGTCAAGGACCCCCTGCTCCACTATCCTCGTCCACCGTGAGATCCCTCCGAGAGCGCTGGCTCTACGCGGCCAAGCCCGACAGCTGGGGCAAGCTGCTCGTGCCCTTCGCGCTCGGACAAGCGATGGGCCTCGGGCCCGCGCTCGACGCGGGGCACGGCCCCTCGATCACGGCGTTCGTGCTGGGGCTCGCGTTCACCGTGCTCGATCTCCTCTTCATCGTGTTCCTCAACGACTGGGGCGATCGAGAGGTCGACGCGATCAAGCGCCGCATGTTCCCCGACGGGTGCAGCCCCAAGACGATCCCCGACGAGATCCTGCCCGCGCGCGCGCTGCTCCTCGCGGGAATCGGCTGCGGCGTGCTCGCGATCGTCGTCGCGATCCTCGCGAGCGTCGTGCTCGATCGACCGCTCTTGGTGCCTGCGGCGCTCGGCGCGCTCGCGATCTTCGTCGCGTACACACTGCCGCCGCTGCGCCTCAACTACCGCGGTGGTGGCGAGCTCTGCGAGATGATCGGCGTCGGCGCAGTGCTGCCGTGGCTGAACGCGTACCTCCAAGGTGGACGCGCGCTGCCCGAGTCCCTCTGGGTGCTTCCGGGCTTCGCGACGTTGGCGCTCGCGAGCGCGATCGCGAGCGGGATCGCGGACGAGCGGAGCGATCGTGCGGGCGGCAAGCGCACCGTCGTCACGACGATCGGCAACACGCTCTCTCGGCGGGTGATCGAGGCGCTGGTGATCCTCGGCGCGCTCCTCTGGCTGGCGACCACGCTCGTGGGCCTCCCACTCTGGCTGGGGGGCGGCGCTGCCGTCGCGGTGCTGTGGCGCGCGACCGACCTTCGTCGCGCGAGCGCGGCCGCGGAGACCGACGCGTTCGGACCGCAGCGTCTCTACAAGGCACATCTTCACGCAGCGATCATGCGCGGGGCGGCGTCGATCGGTGTCGGGCTCGTGGTGTTCGAGCTGCTCTGATTCCACCACGCGTCGGCGGCTCGCCCATGTTTCGTGGGGTGGCGATCTCGTCCTCGAGCCGTCAGAGTGCGCGTTTTCGCCCTTCGAGGACCGCATGACATCCATCCGTCTCGCTCGCTCGCTCGCCCCGTCGGTGGCACTGCTCGCGCCGCTCGTGCTCACGCTGGCCTCGGCAGCGCGCGTCGAGGCGCAGGCGTGCACGGAGAGCGCGGCCGATCGTCGCTACTGCGGCACGGACCTGGTGATGAGCCTCGGTGGGCCCGCGGACTACGGCGAGCGCGGCCAGTGCCTGGGCCCGAACGACGACGGCTCCTCGCGCGCGATCGACATCACGAGCGCGTTCCCGGGTGGCCTCAATTTCTTCGGCACGACCTACCGCACCCTGTTCCTGAACACGAACGGCAACATCACGTTCAACGACGGCGTCGGGACGTTCACGCCGAACCCCTTCCCCGTCTCGGACCAGCCCATGATCGCCCCCTATTGGGCAGACGTGGACATCCGCGGCGCCGCCTGCGACGGCGACTGCTTCGACTTCTCGACGTTCGAGGACGACTGCCTCGCGACGTGCAGCAACCCGACGGACAACGGCGTCTGGTACGACCTCGAGCCAGGCCGCGCGATCTTCACGTGGGACAACGTCGGCTACTACTCGTGCCTCAACGATCGCGAGATGAGCTTCCAGCTGATCCTCGAGACGGCCGAGGGCTGCGGCGGCGCGAGCTCGACGGACTTCTCGGTCGAGTTCCGCTTCAACAAGTGTCAGTGGGACACCGGCGACGCGTCGGGCGGAACGGCGGGCTTCTCGACGCCGGTCGTGCCGACCGAGACCTGCAGCACGGACGCCGACTGCACCGACTTCAACTCGCACTGCGAGCCCGGTGAGGGCATCTGCTACGAGGGCGTGCCGGGCCAGTCGGGCTTCGACGCGGGCAACGATCGCGACTTCGTGATGATCCCCGGATCGCGCACGAACGACATCGCGCGGATCCTCTGCGAGGACTCGAACGTCGATCCCGCCGAGCCGGGCGTGTGGCGCTTCCTCGTGCGGGGCGGCGTGGTCATGTGCCCGGGTGCGGGCGAGGACTGCGAGATCCCTGGCGCAGAGGGCGTGTGCGCGATCGGCCGCACGTCGTGCATGGGCGCCGACATCGTGTGCGCGCCCCAGTTCGAGTCGGGCGCGGAGCGCTGCGACAACCTCGACAACGACTGCGACGGCATGGTCGACGACGGCAGCGGCCTCTGCACCGAGCCGCAGATCTGCGCGAGCGGTCGCTGCGTCGATCCCTGCTTCGAGGGCGGCTGTCTCGAGGGACAGAGCTGCACGAGCGCGGGCACCTGCGTCGAGACCGCGTGCGTCGACGTGGTGTGCGATCCGGGCGAGCGCTGCGAGGGCGGCGAGTGTGTCGAGGGCTGCGACGGCGTCACGTGCCCGATGGGCCAGGCGTGCATCGCGGGCCGCTGCGTGGATGGCTGCGCGACGATCATGTGCGACCCGAGCTGCGAGGCGTGCGACGCGGGTCGCTGCGTGCCGCGCTGCACGGCGGGGAGCTGTCCTTCGGGCCAGACCTGCGCGTCCGATGGGCTCTGTCGCTCGAGCGCGTGCGGCTCGGGCTGTCCCGCGGGTCAGGTCTGCGGCGCGAGCGGTTGTGTAGACGCGTGCGAGGGCGTGAGCTGCCCGGTCGGCGAGATCTGCGACGACGGCGCGTGCGTGACTGCGCCTCCGGTGATGGTGGACGCAGGCCCCCGTCCGATGATGGACGACTCCGGCCTTCCGCCGCCGGACGCGTTCGTCGTGGACTTCCTCGCGGACGCGGGCATGGACGCGGCGACGGAGCGTCCGATCGGTCGCCGTGCAGGCTGCACCTGCGAGGTGCCGTCGCGCTCGAGCGCGCCCTCGAGCCTCGCGTGGCTCGCGCTCGGTGCGCTCGGTCTCCTGATCGCGCGCCGCAGAGCTTCCTGAGGGTCCAAGCGGACCCTCCCCCGCGTGGCGGGGCCCCGAGCCGGTCAGGTGAGCTGCGCGAGCGACGTGACGGGGTCTCCGCTCGCGACGCTCGAGAGGGCGCGCGTGAGCATCGTGGGCACCGCGGGCTCGAGCGTGGGGTTCGGGCTGAAGAGCACGACCTGACCGCGGCCGTACGACGTCGCGATGAGCGCGGGCGCATCACGCATCTGTCCCGGCAGCGTGCCGCCGCGCGCCGAGGACACCTCGCCCACGAAGCGCGCGAGCACCCGCGGTGTGGGTAAGCCTTCGACGTCGACGAGCGAGAAGAGGGGACCGTTCGCGTAGTGCAGCGTCGCGCGCGCTCCTTCGGGCGACACGATCTCGATCGGCGCGATGCCTCGCTGCCACGCATCGCCCGTGGCGTGTGCGGCCGCGACGAACGCAGCCTTGTACGATTCCTCCGTGGAGCCGATGGGCACCTGCATCGCGAGGTAGCTGCCCGCGCAGATGCCCACGTAGCCGCCGCCGTCGCGCACGAACCGTCGGATCTCCGCGCGACCGTCTTCGCCCAGCGCACGACCTTGTCGCGACCCACGACCACCCGTGACGAGCAGCGCGTCCGCGGATCGCAGGACGCGAGCGACGATCGTCCGAGGCGTCACGCGAACGGCGCGCAAGGCGGGCGATGCTTCGATGGCGGCGATGGCGCTCGAGAGCGCGTCCGGGCCGACGCCCGGCGCATCGAGGACCGCGATCGTGCGAGTCGGTCCGATCGGTTCGATCGGCGCGAACCTCGCCGCAGCGAGCCCTGGTGACGCCGTGATGCCGAAGACGCCTGCGATCCATGCACGACGCGAGATCATCGAGCGCGCGCCTCGCGTTCTTCGGCCTCGGCCGCCTCTTCGAGCGCGGCCTCGAAGATCGCGTCGTCGTGCTCGCCCTGGGCCAGCGCGTCGAACGCGACGCGGAGCTTGGGGCTCACGGACGTCTCTGCAGCGACACGAATGCGAGCGCGGTTCTCGGGCACGGCGCCGAGCGCGATCGCTGCGGCGATGCGCTGCTCGGTCGTGGCGCTCGTGTCGTCCATCACCACGGCGAGATCGTCGGCACCCACAGACGCTGCGCGAAAGCCTTTGGCCGCGGTGAGGATCGACGCGAGCTCGCCGCGCCACGTGCCGAGCGATCGCGAGCCCCGCTCGAGCAGCGCGAGCGCGACCGAGCTCTCGCTGCCTCGGCTCTTGGCGATCGCTCGCGCCTCGCGGAGGCGATCGAGCATCGCGCGCCGCATCGCCTCGTCGTCGACGTCGGTGAGCACGCGATGCACCGTGCCGTCGTTGGTGGTGATCGTCAGCGCCTCGCCGTCCGAGGCCACGTCGCGGATGTCCTCGAAGCGCAGGAGCGCACGTCCTTCACGGCTCTTGGAGAGCACACCATCGAGCCCGATCTCGAGGCTGCGCGACGACCACCAGCGCGACACCAGCTCGGCCACGAGCCACGGCGAGCTCACGAGCATGCAGCCCATCGCCACCATCGAGGGCTGCGCCGCGCCTGCGAGCATCATCGGCAGGCTCGCGAGGAACGAGAGGGCGAGGAACGCGAGCACGAACGATCCCCAGCGTGCGCGACGGTTGCGCCACGCGAAGCGGTAGCGGTGCTGGGACGGCTCGAGCGCGAGCGGCTCGAGCAGCGCGTACGCGTCGTCGACATCCATCGCGAGATCGATCTCGCGCCCCGCCCGGTCCTCGACGCGAAGCCCCCGACCCGCGACGACGGCCGCCTGCGCGATCTCCGCACGCGGCAGGCGCAGCGCCGCGGGCCCGTCGACCGAGAGCGTCCCGCCCTGGACCCGCGCCGTGCCTGCGCCGAGCGTGCGGAGCCTTCCCACCACCAGCCCCGCCAACAACAGGGGCGGCCACAGATAGGTGAGAAGGCCCAGGCTCGCGAAGGGGATGGCGAGGAAAGGGGGCAACGGCCCGGCGTGGCCGAAGAGGCCTGCGAGCAGGATGACGCTGCCCAGCGAGCCAGTCCCCAGCGCGTAACTGAGCCAGCCCGCGTCGTAGAGGCGCTTGCGCCATCCCGCCGCGCGCACTTGCACCTCGCGGACGGCCGCCATCGGGGTGTCGGCTGACATCGCGTCCGATGGTACGCCGGCCCGCCCGGGATCACTTGCGCTCCCTGGGAGCCCATGCCACTGTCCGCGCCCTTCAAACGCCCTCGTGGCGTTCCGTCAGAGACCGTAGAGGAGTTCCGCGTGAGCAATCCGATCGAGGCCGTTCAGAGCAAGCCCGTCGAGGTCGTGGTGGGCGACAAGGGCGTCGAGCGCGCCATCAAGCACCTCAAGCGCAAGATGGCGGCCGAGGGCATCCTCCGCGAGCTCAAGCGTCGCCGGCACTACATGAAGCCGTCGGTGAAGCGCCGGAAGAAGGAGTCGGAGGCCGCGCGCCGCCGTCGCAAGCGCGAGAAGCAGATCCTCGGCGGACCGATGCAGAAGGGCAACGACCGCAACGAGCGTGGCGGCCGCGAGGGCGGCAAGCCGGGCGAAGGCGAAGGCGGCCGAGGCTGACGACCCGAGGGTCCATCGTGGGCCCTCGTTCGTGTGATGACCCCGCAGGGCATGCCCGCGGGGTCTTCGTCGTTGTGTCGTGACCGTGCACGGTGCTGGCCGTGCGCTCGAAGGCAGCGCAACCTCGCCGCCATGAGCATCGCCACGATCTGTCTCGCCATCGCGTGCGCCCTCCCCATCGTCTGCACCGGGCTCGCGAAGCGCTCGGGCGTCGTCGACCGCTCCTTCGACAACAACGAGCCGCGCGCCTGGCTCGCGAAGCAGACCGGCGCCGCCGCGCGCGCCAACGCCGCGCAGGCGAACTCGTGGGAGGCGCTCGCAGTCTTCGCGGCCGGTGTGCTCTCGGCGCAGCACCTCGGTGCACCGAGCAGCTACGTCGACGTGCTCGCGATCACCTTCGTGGTCGCGCGCGTCGTCTACATCGGTCTCTACATGGCCGACCTCGCCACGCTGCGATCGGTCGTGTGGTTCGTGGGCTATGCCGCGTCGATGGCGCTGTTCTTCACCAGCGTGATCGGGTGAGCACGATCGCGCTCTTCGTCGCCACGCGGGCGAGCGAAGTGCCCGCGAACCTCACCCGCTTCGCGAGCGTCGATGGCTCGGTGCCGGGCGCGAGCGTGGTGTGGGATCACCACGTGACGGGCGAGCCCGTGAGCCTCGACGCGATGCCCGCGCGCATCGACCTGACCGGCTTCGACGGCCTCGGGACGACGCTCGCCGACACCGACGCGATCGTGGGCGCTGTCGTCGCGCTGCGTGGTGGGCTCGAGGCGATCGAGCAGCGCACGCTCGCGATCCTCCGTGCGGCCTCGTGGTGGTGCGATCACCTGCGCGGTGCGCCCGGCATCGACGGCGAGCTCGATCGGCTCGGACGAGGCCTGCACGAGCACTGCTCGAGCGAGCTCGCCAAGGTCCCGCGCAGCGAGACGAGCCGCGCGTTCGCCTCGCTCGTGCGCGAGCTCGAGGACGCGATCGTGAACGACGCGCCCCTGCCGTTCGCCCACACGCCGGAGGACACGACCCCGGACCTCCGCGCGCTGAGCCGCCTCACCGAGCACGGCCTCGTGGCGCTCGTCGATCTGCGCGGGCTCGGCATGCCGATGGATCCTCTGCGCACCTACGCGCAGCACCGATGTCCCGTCGCGGTCACCGTCGCCGATCACAGCAAGGGCGGCACGCGCTTCACCGTCGGCGTGAACCCGCACGTGCCCGAATCGCCCACGGATCTGGGCGAAGCGCTCGCACGGATCGCCAGGGCCGAGCACGCGCACGGCCCACCGTGCCTCGTGCCGACGCCTGGTCCCGGCACCGAGAACTGGGGCGGCCGCGCGACGGTGTTCGGCTCACCGTGGAACTACGGCTCGCGCCTCGCGCCGATCGAGGTCGTCACGATCGTGCGCGAAACCATCAAGCGCTGATCGATCAGAACGGCTCGCGTGGAGCGCCGCCGAGGATCCATGCGCGGACCGTCGCGCGCTCTTCGTCGGTGAGCCCATCGTGCTCCGCGTCGCGGATGTAGCAGTCGGGCAGGAACGCCAAGAGCGACGTGTCGGGATCGAACGCGCGCACGCGGAACGCCGTCACCCCGTCCGGCACACACGACGTGACCCACGGCGTCTCGACGGGCCGATCGAAGAGCTGCTCGTACGCAGTGTCCACGTCGGTCATGCGCGGCCGGTAGGCGGCGGGCGCGTCCTCGGAGATGTGACAACGACCGCAGCGAGGCACGAGGATCGACTCGTAGAGGTCGTCGAACGCTGGCACCGGGCCCGCGTCGGGCGCGACGTACGCGTCGGGCGCGCGGAACGTGTCCTCTCGCATGCCGACGTCGAGGCTCTCGTGCGCATCGGGGGCCATCACGATCGCGTCGGGCAGCGAGGCAGCGTCGGGCAGGGTGCCTGCGTCGGGCTCGACGACGTGCGAGGTGCCCGAGCAACCAGCGGCGAGGACGAAGATCGAAGCCCAAGAGACGAGGACGATGCGCACGGAGCCTCCGCTCGTGGCCCCGAGACGGGGCGACAGCCGTGAGTGCAGCGAGCGACCCGATCCGTCACGAGCGCCGCACGAATCGCTACGGCGCGACCTCCTCGAGAAATCGCTGCACTTCGTCGGGCACCCGCGGGCTCGCGAGGTTGTGGAGGCCGCCCTCGATGGTCACGAAGCGACGCGATCGCAGGCCCTCGGACAAGCGACGTCCCTGCGCGAACGGGATGAGATCGTCAGCATCGCCGTGCAGCTGGAGGATCGGCGCGCGCACCTCGCCCGCGCGCGCGAGGTTGTTCAGGTGGTAGGCGTCCGAGACCACGTACGTGAGCGGGATGCCGAGCACCGCGCGGCCCATGTCGTGGAGCGACGTGAAGCTCGACTCGATCACGCCGCCCGCGGCGTCACGCGCGGGGCCTGCGAGGGCCGCGATCGCTGCGGCCCCCCCGAGCGACTGGCCGTGCACCACGAGCTCGCGCGAGGGCACGTGCTCGACATCGAGGAGGTAGTGGATCGCAGCCTCCGCGTCGCGCTCGATGCCCGCCGCGCTGGGCTCGCCCTCGCTCGCGCCATAGCCGCGGTACTCCGCGAGCAGCACGTCCGAGCCGCGCTCGGCGAGCCACTGACCCCAGTGCGAGCTCCCAGCGGCGAGGCCACCGTTGCCGTGGAAGTACACGACGGTGCGACGCCGCGGCGTCCGCGATCGCACGAGCCAGCTGCGGATCCGCACGCCGTCGCTCGTGACGTACTCGACGCGCTCGGCCACGCGCGCGATCTCGTCTCCCTCGTCACGCGAAGGATGGAAGAGGAACCTCGACAGGATGCCGGTGAGCACGTGGTGGACGAAGAGCAGCGACAGGATCGCCGCGACCCCGACGATGACCGATCGCCGAAGCTTCGAAGGCGCGTTCTTCATCGTCGCGCTCGGCGCGGGCGAGTCCTTCGGCGTCACGTGACGAGGCTACGTCTCACCGGTGTCGGCCATGTCGCGCCGCGCCGCGGCTCATCGACGAAAGGCGTCGGAGACCTCGGTCGGATCGTAGTCCTCGCCCTCGACCGACACGTCGACGTCGAGCGACGTCGCGCGCTCACGCGGCAGCGGTGGGCTCGGCTGCTCGCCGCGCTTGGCCTGCTGGAAGGCGAGCAGCATCTCGCCTGCATCCGCGTAGCGATCGTCTCGGTCGTGCGAGAGCGCGGTCATGATGACCTTCTCGAGCTCGGGCGACAGGCGCGGCTGACGCGTGGAGGGCGGCTCGGCGCGCGTCGTGAGGATGCGGACGATGAGCTTGTTGTAGTTCTCGGCGCGGAACGGGGTGGTGCCCGTGAGCATCTCGTAGAGCAGGACGCCCATCGCCCACACGTCGATGCGCTGATCGACGTCGTCGCCGCGTGCCTGCTCGGGCGCGAGATAGAACGGCGTGCCCACGACCATCCCGGTCTTGGTGAGCGAGAGCGTCTCTTCCCCGATCGTCTTCGAGATGCCGAAGTCGAGGAGCTTCACGATCGTGCGGCCCTCGCGCTGCGCGAGGAACACGTTGTCGGGCTTGAGGTCGCGGTGGACGATCCCGCGCTGGTGCGCGGCCTCGAGGCCGGAGAGCACCTGCTCGCCGATCTCCACGGCGTCTTCGATCGGCATGCCGCCTTCCACCTCGATGCGCGCCGCGAGCGTCTGGCCCTCGAGCAGCTCCATCACCTGGAAGGGCACGCCGTTGTCGAGCGCGCCGAGGTCGTAGATCTCGACGATGTTCGGGTGCCCGAGCGAGCCCATGATGCGGGCCTCTCGGTAGAAGCGCTTCATCGAGCTCGAGCCCGCGTCGTGACCGCGCGTCAGCATCTTGATCGCGACCTGCTTGCCGATGCGCTGGTTCTCCGCGCTGTACACGGCGCCCATGCCGCCGCGGCCGATCAGCTCGCGCACGAGGTACTTGCTCTCGAGCAGATGCCCCACGAGCGAGGGCTCGCCCTCGGGCGGAGGCGTGACGTAGGCCGCAGGCGGCGGCGGCTTGCTGGGCTTGAGGATCGAGAAGGGCGCGCTGGCTTCGTTCGCGTCGCGATCGGGCTTGGGCGGGCGGGGCCGCGCCACGACCTCTTTGTTGGTGACGGGGCACACGCGCTCTCCCTCGAGGTGAGGGAGACCGCAGTGCATGCACCGAACGAAGCGCTCGCGGCTCATCGAGTCGCACACGGTACCGCCGGGCGTCCAATCCCCACAAGGCTCGCCCTGTGATGGTTCGCTCGGGTCCTCGATCGTCGGGATGCGTGTAGAGTCGGGCCCATGTCGCGACGCATGGCGGGAGTCGGTGTCTCGGGCGTGCTCCTCGTGTCGATCGCGAGCGTGGGCCTCGCTTCGTGCTCGGGCGCGCAGCCCGAGGGCGCGGGCACGGCCGCGGACGAGACGTTCACGGGATGGACGATGTCGGGCGTGACGCTCCATCGCAGCTGTCAGGAGGCCGACGATCGCTCGAGCTGCGGCGTGTGGGGCACCGACGACGCGACCGGCTCACGCCTCTCGGGTGAGGAGCTCTTCCAGCGCTTGCCCTCGGACACGAGCGCTGCGGTGCTCGCCTCACGCGCGCAGGATCTCTTGCTCGGCCGCTCGGGCCAGGAGCCGCTCGATCCCGAGGCCGCGGCGACGAGCTCGTTCGTCAGCGAGGGCGAGCGCAGCGTGATCACGGCGCCACGGCTCGAGGAGAACGTGCTCGTCTTCTATGCGCTCGAGGGCGAGATGCACCCGACGGCCATGGAGCTGCGTGTCGATCGCCGAACCTCGAGCGTCACGCGCACGCCGGTGGTGGAGCTGTGGGTCGAGCGCGCCGACGCAGACGAAGGCCCACTCTGTCTGCCGCTCGTGCGCTGCGGCTGCGACGACGGATGCGCGCGCGTCGATCGCGTCACGCTGCCCAACGGCAACCAGCGCTTCCGACGCCTCGATGGCCGCACGCCGCGCATCCTCTACCGCGTCGAGGGCTCCGGCTCCCTCGAGGCGCTCAACGAGTCGTGCACCGAGGCATGCCCTCCGCACGCCGCGGCCTACACGTGCACGCTCGATGGCGAGGCCTGCACAGAGGGTCCGCCCGCGCCGACCGCGACACCGACGAGCGCCGCTCCGCAGGAAGAAGAGTGAGCGCCAGGCCGCGCCGGGCCGGTGCCATCCTGTGTCAGCGTGGGGACACGCGACCTCGAGGCCGTGACTCACGCTTCAGCACGGCCCCGGGCGATCACGCAGATCGCCTTGGATCGTGAGCGATCGCGGCGCGGCACAGCGGATGCTTTTTCCTCCGTGCGTCTCGTCGGGAGACGCTCGGGACTCAGTCGTTCGAGGGAGGATCACCATGTTCGTTTGCGCTTCGTGCTCGAGCTTCGTTCCGCCGGCCTCACGTGCGTGCCCCGCGTGCGGCCAGGCCCTCACGCCGGCCTTGCGGGCGATCGGTGGTGTCGTGACGCTCGCGGGCACCTCGCTCTTCGCGATGACGCTCTCGGCTTGCTACGGCGTGGCCGGCCCGCCGCCCTCGTTCCGCGACGCGGGGCCGCAGCCCGACGCAGCCGGCGCGACGTGCGACGACGTGACGGCCGACCTCGACGGTGACGGCTACTGCGGCGAGCTCGACTGCGACGAGGCCAACGCCAGCATCAACGACGGCGCGACCGACACGCCGGGCGACGGCGTCGACTCCAACTGCGACGGCGCGGACTGAGCGAGCGCGAGATGACGACGTCGGGACAGGAGCCTGCGACGCGCAGACGTCTCGACGTCGTCCACTCCGCGCACCACCCGCGCTACGTGGTGTGGGAGCTGACGCTGCGCTGCGATCACGCGTGCACGCACTGCGGATCACGCGCGGGCGTCGCGAGAGAGACCGAGCTCACGACCGCACAGGCGCTCGAGGTCGTCGATCAGCTCGAGGCGATGGGGGCGCGAGAGGTCGTGCTCATCGGCGGCGAGGCGTACCTCCACGAGGGCTTCTTCGAGATCGTGCGCGCGCTCTCTCGGCGCGACATGTCGCCAGTGATGACCACGGGCGGGCGCGCGATCGATCTCGCGCTCGCGACCAAGATGCGCGAGGCCGGCCTGCTCCGCTGCTCGGTGAGCATCGACGGCCTCGAGCCCACGCACGACGCGATGCGCGCGCGCCGCGGGTCGTTTCGCGATGGCCTCCGCGCGATCCGCGCGATCGCCGACGCGGGCATGGTCGTGCAGGCCAACACCAACTTCAATCGGCTCAACGAGAAGGATCTCGAGCCGCTCTACGAGACGCTGCTCGCCGCAGGCGTGAAGGCCTGGCAGGTGCAGCTCACGTCACCGCTCGGACGCGCGGCGGATCGTCCCGAGATGCTCCTTCAGCCGTGGGAGCTGCTCGATCTCTTGCCGCGCATCGCCGAGCTGAAGAAGCGCGGCTTTCGCGATGGCCTCCTCTTGATGCCGGGCAACAACCTCGGCTTCTTCGGTCCCGAGGAGGCGCTCTTGCGCTCGCCGTTCGAGGGTGGTGTCGATCACTTCCGCGGCTGCATGGCGGGCCGCTACGTGATGGGCATCGAGTCCGACGGAGCGGTGAAGGGCTGTCCTTCGCTGCAGACCGCGAGCTACGTCGGCGGCACGCTGCGCGAGTCGAGGCTCGCGTCGATCTGGAACGACACGAAGGAGCTCGCGTTCACGCGCGCGCGCACCAAGGACGACGACCTCTGGGGCTTCTGCAAGACGTGCGCATACGCCGAGGTCTGCATGGGCGGCTGTTCGTTCACGGCGCACGGCTTCTTCGGCAAGCCCGGCAACAACCCCTACTGCCACTTCCGCGCGATGGAGCACCGACGACGCGGTCTGCGTGAGCGCTTGATCGCGACCGACGCCGCGAGCGGACTGCCGTTCGACCACGGCCTGTTCGAGCTCGTCGTCGAGCCCTTCGACGCACCGCTGCCCGAGCGCGAGAGCGATCCGAAGCAGCTCGTGAAGATCGGGAGAAAGCCCAAGCGCATGGACCCCGAGCGCGCCTCCTCGACGTGAGGATCACGCGCCGTCTGCGTGGCTCACGGGTCGAGCGGATCGGGCCGCGGGCTGCCGTAGGCGGCGATCGGTCGCGGGTCGGGATCCATGGACGGCGTCGGTGTCGGGCGTCGCACGCGCCGCGGTGACGGCTCGGACGGCTCTTCGGTCGGCGTCTCACCCGGCTCGACGGTCGGCTCCGTGGGCGTGACCTCGGGCTCCGTCGGCGCAGGATCGACAGGCGCAGGCGCGATGGGTGTGGGCGTCACGGGCGGCGGGGGCTCGACGGCGGCGGGCTCGATCACCGAAGGTGTCGGTGCTTCGGTCGTGACGGGCGGCGGTGGCGGTGGCGGGCTCTCGGTGCCGCAGCCCGCGACGAGCACCGCGGCGGCGAGCGAGCTGGTGATCACGCGCCTCGCATCGACGAGCCGTGCCCGCAGACCACAGAACGGACAGACGAGGCTCGTCTCACGCACGTGTCTCTGGCAGGCGGTGCAGGGCAGCAACATGGAACGCTCCTTCGTGCGCCGCGGCGCCGATCAGATCGAGCCCGCGAGCGCGTCCATGCTCTTCTTCGCGTCGCCGTAGAGCATGCGCGTGCCTGCGTGGAAAAAGAGCGGGTTCTCGATGCCCGCGTAGCCCGCGCCCTTGCCGCGCTTGAGCACCACGACGAGGCTCGACTTCCACACCTCGAGCACGGGCATGCCGTAGATGGGGCTCGACTTGTCGTCGAGCGCGCCGGGATTGACGATGTCGTTCGCGCCGATGACGAGCACGACGTCGGTGCGCGGGAAGTCCTTGTTGATCTCGTCCATCTCGAGGACCGTGTCGTAGGGAACGCCTGCCTCCGCGAGCAGCACGTTCATGTGACCGGGCAGGCGCCCCGCGACCGGATGGATCGCGAAGCGCACCTCGACGTTGAGCTTCTTGAGCTTCTTCGCGATGTCGGCGACGGCGCTCTGCGCGCGCGCGACGGCCATGCCGTAGCCGGGCACGATGATCACCGAGCGCGCGGCCTTGAGCTTCGCGGCGACGTCCGCGACCGACAGCTCGAGCACCTCGCCCTGAGGCGCGCCTGCGACGGGCGCAGCCGGGGCCCCGCCTTCGGTGCCGAAGCCGCCGAACACGACGTTCCAGATCGAGCGGTTCATCGCGCGGCACATGATGATCGAGAGGATCGTGCCGCTCGCGCCCACGAGCGCGCCGGTGACGATCAGGAGATCGTTCGAGAGCACGAAGCCCGCGGACGCCGCGGCCCAGCCCGAGTAGCTGTTGAGCAGCGACACGACGACGGGCATGTCCGCACCGCCGATCGCCATGACGAGGTGCACGCCGATCAGGCTCGCGAGCGCCGTCATCACGAGCAGGTAGATCATCCCGGGCCCGAACGCGCCGCCGTCGGCCGCCGCGGGCGCCATCACGAAGGGAACACAGAGGCCGAGGATCGCGAGCGCGGCGAGCGCGTTGAGCAGGTGTCGTCCGGGCAGGAGGAGCGGCTTGCCGCTCAGCGATCCACGCAGCTTGGCCCACGCGATGATCGATCCCGTGAACGTGATCGCGCCGACGGCGACGCCGATCCACAGCTCGACGAGGTGCACGATGCGCGCGGCCTCGTCGGGGTGCGCAGCGTCGCCAGCAGGCGGCGCGAGATAGCTCGAGATGCCGACGAGCACGGCCGCCAGGCCCACGAAGCTGTGCAGCACCGCGACGAGCTCGGGCATGCCCGTCATCTCGACACGACGCGCGAGCGCGCCGCCGATGCCCGCGCCGATCACGATCGCGCCCGCGAGCAGACCGAGGCCCGTGGGCGAGGGCATCGCGATCGTGCCCTCGTCGGTGGAGATCCAGCCGATCACGGTGACAGCGACCGCGAGGCCCATGCCGAGCATGCCCGACGTGTTGCCGCCGAAGGCCGTCTCCTGCTTCGAGAGGCCGCCCAGCGAGCGGATGAACAGCACGCCGGCGACGAGGTAGGCGATGGTGAGGATGCCTTGGTTCGCCATGGCTACTCCCGCCTCCGGAACATGCGCAGCATGCGCTGCGTGACGAGGAAGCCGCCGGCGACGTTGATCGCGGCGAAGAGCACCGCGATCGCGCCGAGGATCGAGGCGACGTCGAGCGCGCCCGAGATCTGCAGCATGCCGCCGATCACGATGATCCCCGAGATCGCGTTCGTCACGCTCATGAGCGGCGTGTGGAGGGCGGGCGTGACGCTCCAGATCACCTGCCATCCGACGAAGCACGCGAGGATGAAGACCGTGAAGTGCTGGAGGAAATCACCCGGCGCGAAGCGACCGAGCACGAACAAGCCCACCACGATCAGCGTGCCCACGAGGTTCGTCGTCCAGGCGCTGCGCGGCGGCGCTGTCACGTTGTGCTGCGCGGGCTTGGCGTCGTGGGGTGGTGGCGGTCGTGATCGACCGGTCGTGGTCGCGTCCTGCTTCGGGGCGTCGGAAGCGGCGGGCTTCGCCTCGACCTTCGCTTCCGTCTTCGCGACGGGCGCCGCGGGGGAAGGCTCCTTCTTCGGCGCGGGCGGCAGCTCCATGCCCTCGTGCGTGACGAGCGCAGGCCGGACGACATCGTTCTCGAGATCGACGCCGAAGTCGTCGGCGCGTCCGTCCTTGCCGCCACACAGCTCGGTCACGAGGTGCACGAGGTTCGTCGCGAAGAGCCGGCTCGCGCTCTGCGCCATGCGTGAGGGCAGATCCGTAAAGCCGACGATCGTGATGCCGTTCCACACGATGCTCTCGCCGGGCTTGGTGAGCTCGCAATTGCCGCCCTGCTCGGCAGCGAGATCGATGATCACCGACCCCGGGGCGAGGTGCTCCGCGACATCCTTCGGCACGAGGATCGGGGCCTTGTTGCCGGGGACGAGCGCCGTCGTGATGATCACGTCGACCTCGCGCGCCTGCTCGCGGAAGAGCTTCATCTCGGCGTCGATGAACGCCTGGCTCATCACCTTCGCGTAGCCGCCCTGCCCTTCACCGGCCTCCTTCAGATCGACCTCGAGGAAGGTCGCGCCGAGGCTCTCCACCTGCTCGCGGGCTGCGGCGCGGGTGTCGAACGCGCGCACCTCGGCGCCGAGGCCGCGCGCCGCGCCGATCGCCGCGAGG